>JBBQXX010000089.1:0-9938 GCA_038209235.1 Sphingomonadales bacterium
TCAACGCTTCACGGTATAGCCACAGCGTTTTCGCATCGGGAACCGCATCCTCCAGCCCTAGCCCGACAAACCGCATGAATGACAGCCGATCGCGCAGCTGATACTCGGCCTGATCGTCCGACAAATTGTAGAGCGCCTGCAGCACCAGCACCTTGAAGATCAGCACTTCGTCCCACGGCTTGCGCCCGGCAGCACTCTTGCGCGCGCCATCCGCCGTCCGCAAACCGCCCGCCACCAGCGCCGCCTTCAGCCCGGGCCGGAACAGCTCAAACGGAACCGCCGCCAGGATCGCCACCAGTGGATCCTGCTTGGCATCAAGCCCCTCGTAGCGCCGTGACAAATCGAAAAAGCCAGGCTGGCTCATGACATGCTCCCTGTCGATGCCTCACATCATCTGAATCAGGTTTACGCCGCAGCGGGAAGGGGTATTTTTAGAGGTGGCCTAAAGCAACGTTGCGCCAGTCGTCGAAGAAACCTGCAGGCAGCTGGGCATCAAGCCGCCATCACGTCCTACCATCTACAATCAAATCCTATTAGAAAGAGCTGCTGGAAATCTCCACTACGATGACGAGCCATGTGTAGTGATAGGCCGCATATGGTTTCATATTCCAATCGAAGAGAAACCCGACAATGCCATGCCCTGCGCATTGGTGGCTGTGGTATTGCCGGAGCGCGTGGTGCTGGCCCACGAGATTTCGACAGACCAGAATAGCCCTCCATCCATCCAGAAGATGCTCCGAAAACTGGCTGATCGTGCGAGCAACCATGGAAAGCTCCGCAAGATCCTGATGGACCCAATCGATCATGCGGCTACCCGCTTAATTCTCAAACGATCGAGCACTGCTGTCGACGATGATATTAAGAGGTCAACGCAGAGAGTGCTTGCACAGGCTTTTGGTGACAAGATGGGCAACCTGCTGCCCATCTACCGGCCCGGGGCTGCGCTATCGAAGCCCAAATATAACATGGGGACCCATGACAGACCGCTCACACCTGCGATGGCGACTGCTGTGATCGAGCAAGCGATCGTCATCAGCAATATGAGCCGATCAAGAATGGTCCCCTATCAAATTAATGTAGATGTGGCGATATGACCATGCGAGGATTTGACTATATATCGATATGAGTGGTCCTCATGCGAAAGCTGCGATGGAGCCACTGCCCACAGCAAAGTTAACTGTAACTGCCTCGACCGGCGCTGTTCATCAAAGTAAATCTCTTCTGACCTTGCTAGGCTCAGGACTCATTGATCACAACCAGAAGATGACGGTTCTAGCGATGCAGATGGCGGACATGACGGTGTGGGCGCAGCGGTCATAGTGGGTGTGGATGCGTCGCCAGTCCTTGATTTTGCCGAAAATGTTTTCGATTTTATGACGCTGGCGGTAGAGAACCTTATCGTGGGGGATAAAGACCTTTGCGGTTAGCCTTTGAGGGGATGCAGGCGGTAATTTTGCGTGCCGCCAGAGCGTTGCGGAACCAGTCGGCATCGTAGCCCTTGTCGCCGAGCAAGGCCTTGGCTTTGGGTAGGGCATCGATCATGGGCGCCGCGCCTTTGTAATCGCTCATCGGGCCTTGGCTCAGCAGCATGATCAAGGGGCGGCCCTTGCCATCACAGAGCGCGTGCAGCCTGGAGTTCAGGCCACCCTTGGTCCGTCCGATACGTCTGGGAACACCCCCTTTTTTAAAAGGCTGGCCGCCGTCCTGTGCGGGCCGTACTCGGCTGGCGCATCGCGCCACCGCCGGCCGTTCCTGATGACGAAGATAATGCCGCTTATGACCTGCCGATCATCCACCCGAGGCACGCCGTGCGACAGCGCAAAAACACGGCTCGATCCGGCGCATCTGCGCCTCCGACAACCAGATCAGATCATTCATGGCAGATCGTCCTTAATCCGCCATTGAATCAGCCAATCTTCCCATACGCAACCAATGTAACAGGTCCTGACCCCAGCACTGTTTATCGATCAGCCTGCAACGTCGCCACTGCCGCCCGGATAACCTCGGCCGAACGGTGCAGCGCGTGATGCTCGGCAGGTGGCAGTTGCGGCTGCAAAATCCGCTCAATGCCGCCTGCTCCAAGGATGCACGGCAAACTCAAGCACACATCTTCGATCCCGTATTCGCCGGCCAGCAAGGTGGAGACGGGCAACACGGTTCGCTCGTTGCGGATGATGGCCTCGCATATCTGGACAATCGCGGTGGCAATGCCGAATGAGGTATAACCTTTGCCGGAAATGATCCGGTATCCCGCCTCGCGGACCTCTTTGGCGATCGCATCGCGGTCCAGCGGTTCGTCCGGACCGGTGAAGTCCTCCAGTGTCAATCCGCCAACGCGCACGCCCGAGAATGCGGCAACTTCGCTGTCGCCATGCTCGCCCAGCACCAGTCCGGCCATGGCTTCCGGCGCAACATTCAGCTTGGCTGCGATCGCCTTGAGCAAACGACTGGAATCGAGCAGCGTGCCTGTCCCGATCACGCGCTGTGCGGCCAGTTGCGATGTGCTCAAGGTAACGTGGGTCATGACATCGACCGGGTTGGCGGCGACCAGAATGATACCTTTGAAACCGGCTGCAATCAGGCTCTCGACACACGAACCAACGATCGCCGCGCTGCGCTTTAGCACCGACAGGCGGCTTTCGGTGCCGTGCGTTGCCGCGCCGGCGGTGATGACGGCAATCGTTGCGTCTGCGCAGTCCTGATAGGTTCCGGCCCAGATGCGGGCGGGGCGTGCGAGCGCATTGGCATCGGAAATGTCCGCTGCCTCGGCTGCTGCCAGCGTGGCATTGCTGTCGATCAGCACGATCTCGCTGACCAGAGCGCGCAGCATCAGCGCATAAGCGGCAGTCGCGCCGACATGGCCTGCACCGATAACCGCGATCCGTGCTGCTTTATCTACCGTTGGCACCATCACATCTCCATCCGCTCTAGCTTGCACCGCGTGACGCCGTGGCGGCGAGCGCTAGCCGGGCCAGCGCAGGAAGTGACTGCGCGCCTGTTTTTTTCATGATCGAGGCGCGGTGGTTTTCCACTGTCCGCTGGCTGATATGCAGATAGGCAGCGATATTCTTGTTGGGATGCCCGGCCAGCACCATATCCATCACCTGATGCTGGCGCGGGGTAAGACCCTGGAGATGCTTGTTGGCGTCGGCTTGCCATTCGAGCAGTTTCGCCTCGTTGCGCGACAGGTCGAGCGCACGGTTTATGCCTGCGAGAAGCGCGTCACAACCGACCGGCTTTTCGATAAAATCGATTGCGCCAACTTTCATCGCCTCGACGGCCATGGGCACCGCGCTGCTGCCCGTGATCATGATCGCGGGCAAATGATGCCCGGCGCTTTTCAGTTGCCGAAGCAGTTCGATGCCATCGATTCCAGGCAGATAGGCGTCGATCAGCAGGCAAGCCTCGCCGCCCGGATGATAGGCAGCAAGAAATGCCTCGCAACTGCCAAAATCCATGACGTGTCGGCCATCGGCTTCAAGCAGATCGCGCAACGAACGACGCACGTCGCTGTCATCATCGACGATGTAGACCGTCGGTGCATCGGTGTCACAGCCTGGCCAAAGCGAAGGCTCAGGCGCAAGCAGAGCTTGCAAGGCCTGCGTCAATGCGTCGATCCTGACCGGCTTGTTCAGTTGCACGCAGCCCTGTTCAGCAACGTCACGCAATGTTGTCGCCGAGATGTCGCCGGTCAGGATGACAACGGGAAAAGCGCGCCCCATTGCCTCCCGGATTCTGCTCGCCAACTGAAGGCCATCCATGCCTCCAGGAAGATTGTAATCGGCCAGCATCAGATCGGGCACCATGACCCCGGTGGCGATCATCTCCATTGCCGCCCTGCCGTCAGCGGCCATTGCTGTGCGATAACCCTGGTCGGTCAACAGGTGGTTCAGAAAATCCAGCAGTTCGGGATCGTCGTCGACGATCAGGATGGTTCCGGGCGACCTTGCTGGCGTGGCCGCTGCGACCGGATCGATCGGCGACGACCGGGGCAACGCCAATCGCGGTGCGGCTGGCAACAGGGCAACATCGATCGAGAACACCGATCCCCTTCCGGGCAACGACCGGACACTCACCTTGTGACCAAGCAATACGCCAAGGCGCTGCACGATCGACAGGCCCAGGCCCAGCCCCCGGCTGCGCTCACGCGCGGCATTGTCGATCTGGTGATATTCATCGAAGATCGCATTAAGCTGTGATGCGGCGATCCCGATACCGGTGTCCCAGACCTCGATCCGCAAGACCGTGCCATGCTGGCGGCAGCCAAGCAGAATCCTGCCGCGTCGGGTGTATTTCAGCGCGTTTGAAATGAGGTTGCGCAGCATCTGTTCGATCATCGCCGGATCGCTGTGAATGACACGGCTGCTGCGCACCGCCCGCAGGTCCAGCCTCTGCGCATACGCCTGATCGACAAATTCGCCGCGCACCCGCTCGATCAGATCGCCGATCACGAAATCGACCGGGTCTGCACGGACGACGCCAGCCTCGATCTGGTTGACGTCGAGCATCGTGTTGAGCATGCCTGACATGGTGGCAAGCGTTTGCTCCAGTCGGCCCAACAGGGTTTGTGCGGCTTCATCCTTGACTTTCGCAACGAGCAGCCCCTGCAACAGCGTCAGCGATTGCAGCGGTTGGCGCAGGTCATGGCTCGCCGCAGCGAGAAACCGGGATTTCGCAAGGTTTGCCTGTTCGGCCTCGCGCTTTGCCAGTTCCAAGGCGCGGCGAGAGCTTTTTTTCTCTGTTATGTCGGTAAACGTAACGACGACGCCCTCGACGCGATCGGCTTCGGTGCGATACGGCAAGATGTGGCGCATGAACCAGATATCGCCCGGAACCTCGACCTCGCAGTCGTTGGCCTTGCCATCGTGAAGCACCGCGCGTGCATCGTGCGCAAGCATCGAGTCCGAAGAAAGCGCATGCAGGTCAGACAGCGGTCGCCCGACATCATTGGGAATAAGGTTGAACAAGGCTTTGGTGGCGGGGGTAAAGAACCGGATTTTCAGCTCGGTATCCAGAAACAAGGTGGCGACATCGGTGCTGTAGAGCACATTCTGCAGATCATTCGAGGTTGTTCGCTGGCGTTCGAGCGTTGCCTGAAGTTGGGCATTGAGGACGGTCAGTTCCTCGTTGAGCGATTGTAATTCTTCCTTGGAGGTCAGCAGTTCCTCGTTGGTGGACTGGCATTCCTCGTTGACCGACAATGCCTCTTCATTGACAGTACGTTGTTCCTCCTCGGACAGTTTGAGATTATGGATCGCGGCCGACAAATCGGTACGTGCGACGTGAAGCTCATGTTCAAGGTCGGCAACTCGCACCCCATCGTCGCCGGTTGTGGCCATCCCCGGTTGTGGTGTCGTCTCAGGACGATCGACAAAGCTGACCAGCAGCAACTCTTCGGAGTCGTGCAATACCCGCCGGACGTCTATGTCGAATGGCACCAGCCGACCTTGCTGTTTCAACCGCCCGCCGCCAGTGACCAGATGTGGTTGCGTGCTGCTGACCTTGTCAATCGTGACGCGCAGCCTTGAGCGCAATCCGGGTTCTGCCATCGCCAGCAGATCGTGCGTCGGATAGCCGGGGGCCACCTGCAGATAGCGTTCGATCGGACCCGTTGAGTAGAGACATTCGTGACGACGGTTGATCAGCACGGCGGCTGGCGCATAACTTTCAAGCACGAGGCGACGACACAGATCACCAAGCGCAGGTTGGCGCGCGGCTGCGTGCCCCGGAACCTTAAGGCCCTGGTTGATCTGGGCCTCGTCGACATCGGGTAAAGCCCGCAGGCCGTTGGCTTGACTTGATGAAAGCAGCAAGGCCCCCGGTCGGCTCTTGCCGATGTGACGATAAATCCGTTCTGATTTTGCGATCGTCTCGAACTGACCTTCGGATTGCCCGATCGTTTCACACGTGCCAAGCACCAGGATCCCGCCTTGCCGCAGCGCGAAATGGAACAACGCCATCGCCCTGGCCTGCGCTTCAGGGCCCAGATAAATCAGCAGGTTGCGGCACGACACCAGATCGATCCGGGAAAACGGTGGGTCAGCCAGCAAATCCTGCACGGTGAACACCACATTGGCGCGCAGTTCAGCGCCGACTGTGTAGATATGGTCGTGCCTGGAAAAGAACCGCGCCAGCCGTTCGGCGGAAACGTCGGCAGCGATGGTATCGGGATAATGCCCCGCGCGTGCGGTCGCAACCGCATCAGGATCGACATCAGAGGCAAAGACGCACAGTTTGATGGTGCGTTTTGCCGCCGCTATCGCCTCTGTGAAAATCATCGCGAGCGAATAGGTTTCCTCGCCGGTGCTGCATCCGGCAACCCAGATACGCAACGGCCGGTCTTCGCTGTGCGACTGTACGATCTGCGGCACGATGGTTTTGGCCAGCAGGTCAAAGACTTGCGGATCGCGAAAAAAACTGGTGACGTTGATCAGCAGGTCGGTGGCAAGCAAATTCAGTTCGGCTGAATCCTGCTCCAGCACCTTGAGGTATTGGG
The DNA here is from genome assembly GCA_038209235.1 of Sphingomonadales bacterium. Classification (GTDB taxonomy): domain Bacteria; phylum Pseudomonadota; class Alphaproteobacteria; order Sphingomonadales; family Sphingomonadaceae; genus Blastomonas. The sequence goes on from JBBQXX010000089.1 coordinate 6,497, forward strand.
CCATGTCGGCCACCGGGCCAGCCAACAGCAGCATCCGCCGCTCGATCCGGGGTTGCAGCGTGCCCATCTTGTATGGCGTGAAATCATGCGCGGTATGCTCGCGCAACAGATCGATGATGCCTGGCAGCGCGCTATCGACGGGCGGGCCCCGCGTCGGCAGCAATCGGTCGGCCGAAAGAACGTTTGAATGGATGGGGCTCTTGCCCGGCATTCGGCTGAACCTCTTGCAAGGGGCTGCCGCAGCTTGGGCAGAAGAATTTTTTTAACAGCTTCCAACGCCGCTGTCGACGCCGTTGCGGTGTCGGTTTTCTGCCGGTCCTTGCTGCGCTACAGCAGCCACTCGATCGGCATCAGCCCCCAGAACACCACCTGCGCGCGCCGCAAAAGACTGGTTTCAGGGTCATGCGTATGCACCCGCGTACCGTCATCCCCGTCATCCCCGTCTTCCCCGTCTTCCAGCCATTGCAGCGCGCCGCCCGGATCCAGTCGCACCTCATAAGCGCGGCGACGGAGCGGATCGTTGAACACCTGCTGCAGCCGGTGCGCCAGCGCCGGGCTATCCATAAGAAACCCCAGCTCGGTGTTGAGGTGCATCGAGCGCGGGTCGAAATTGAACGATCCGACAAACAGGCGCTCGCCATCGATGGTGAATGTCTTGGCGTGCAGCGAGGAACGGCTGGAACGCGGCAGCCCCGCCAGCACTCCGCTGCGCTTGGCCGGATGCCTCGCGGCATCGCCCTTCATTTCCCACAACCGCACCCCCGCCCGCAGCAACCGCCGCCGGTAGCGGGCATAGCCAGCGTGCACCACCGCCACGTCGGTCGACGCCAACGCGTTGGTCAGCACATTTACGACAACGCCGCGTGCCGCCATCGCCTCAAACATCTGTGCGCCCGCTTTGGCTGGCACGAAATACGCCGAGACAAGCCCCAGTTCCCGCTTCGCCTGGCTGATGATCTCACCGATCTCACCGATCGGCCTGTGCACGCGTGGTTCGCGCCCCAGCGCCTTGGCGGGGTCATCGCTCACCATCCGCACCGGTGCCCAGTCATAGTCCAGCGCACCATGGGTGAGCGGGTCGGCATAAGATGGCACGTCCACCGCTGCTGCATAAGCCTGCGCCAGCGGATCGTCGCGCAGCAGTGTTTGCGCTCGCGCCGCTAGCGCAGCCAGCGCGCTAGGCTTGGCGGCAGGCAGGATCAGCTGTGCCGGATAGGCCGAGGCACAGGTCCAGTAGCGGCCAAAATCAGCCGCCATCTCCAGCACGATCGCGCCGATGGCCAGCACATCGAGATCGGCAAATTCGGGGAGCTCACAGGTGCCGAAATACGCATCGCCGATGTTGCGGCCACCGATGATCGTCATCTGGTTGTCCGCAGTGAGGCTCTTGTTGTGCATCCGCCGGTTGAGACGGAAGCAATCCAGCAGATAGCCCAGCACCTTGGGGCGGCGGATGGTGAACGGATTGAACAGCCGCACCTCGATGGCAGGGTGGCTGTCCAGCGCCGCCAGTTCGTCATCCAGCCCGGAAATGCCATTGTCATCGATCAGCAGCCGCACCGCCACGCCGCGTTCAGCCGCTTGCCGCAGTTCCTCGATCAACAGCCGCCCCGAGACATCGTCGCGCCAGATATAATATTGCACATCCAGGCACACGTCTGCCGCGCGCACCAGTGCGACCCGCGCCGCATAAGCCCCGCGCGATTCCGCCAGTGGCACGATACCCGACAGGCCGGGGTGCGCTGCCTCGATCCCGGCGATGGCGCGGCCTATGCGGCTATCGGGATTGTCCTGCGGCGGCGGCGGCGCTGGCTCTGGCGGCAGTGTCGGCAACGCAAACGCCAGCCGCAGCATCAGCCAGACTGCCAGCAGCGCAACCAATGCCGTGGCGGCAATCGCCAGCAGGCTCATGGGCTGGCTGGATTGAGCAGGCCGGGCAATCTGAGCCGCGCCAGCACCGGAAGATGGTCAGAGGCCAGCGCCGCCAGTCGGCTGCTGTGCACCATTGCTGCCTCAACCGCCAGATCGGTCGAGGCAAACATCCTGTCGAGATGCGCCACCGGCCAGCGCGCCGGAAAGCTCGGCCCGGGGCGGATATGCTCGAAATGCCGGGCGACATGCACCAGCCCCTTCGGCTCCTTGCGCCACTCGTTGAAATCGCCGGTGAGCAGCGTTGGCCTGGCCTCGTCCTGGTCATGGATATGGCTTACCAGGGCCTTGAGCTGGCGCGGCCGCCACAGCCCCGACAGATCAAGGTGCGTGCCGACGACGCGCAGCGGCCTGCCGTCTACCTCAAGATCGGCCAGCACCGCGCCGCGCGGCTCGAGCATCGGCAGCGTCAGCCGCTCGCCGCGCACGACCTGCACGCGCGACGACACCAGGATCGCGTTGCCATGCCAGCCGATCCCCGAAGCCGAGGTCGTCACCGGCACCACTTGCCACCCGGCCTCTGCCAGCAACCCCGCTGGCAGCGCGCTGTGGCGCTCGCCCAGCCGCAGGTCGGCCTCCTGCAAGACCGCGATATCCGCGCCGGTTTCGGCGAGCACCTCAATGATCCGCGCAGGGTTGCGCCTGCGATCTGCGCCAATCGCCTTGCGGATGTTGTAGCTCACCAGTCCAAGCGTGTCCGAGCCTGCCGGGTCCATCGTGTTCCTCGCCTTTTCCTGAATCAGTAGCGCAGCCCAACACAGCGGGGCATGGCCTGCGCTTGCAGAATGGCCATGGCGCGATGACCGGTGCCGACTGTTAGGGCATTGCGCGCTGCATCGCCAGTGCGGCTGGCGGCAGAACGGGGCTTAGCCGGATGACCTTCGTTCAAAGCCAGCAACATCAGCGCTGTAGATCCGACGCAGCGCATCTACTGCCGGACAAATTGGCTGCGGTGTAACGCCTTGAACCAAGGTTTTTATTGCATCGGTTTGGCTCAAATTGCAGCGTCGGCGTGAAAGCTGCTCGACTCACACCAGCGATCATGCACTATTGTATCCAATCGGACGCCAACGGGAACAAACCCTGCGGCTGCGGGGTAAACCTTGTGGGATTGCTCCGGACAAAAATTCGGGAAGGCCAAAATGGTCAGACAAATGGGTTTAGCAAAACAGCATGGTGAAGCGATGACGATGATCTTGGGGGCGTTGCGTGGTTTCGGAATAACGCTGGCGGTGGCCGCGCAAGCCGTGATCGCCGCCCCTGCCGCGCAGGCAGAAAACATCCACGGCACATGGGAAAACCCCACCGGCGACGTGCGCGTCGTCACCCAGCCATGCGGGACCGAGCTTTGCGGCAAGGTCAGTTGGGCGAGCGATCTGGCCAAAAAGGATGCCAGCGACGGCGGGACACCACAACTGGTCGGCACCAGCCTGCTGCGCAACTATCGCGAGACCAAGCCTGGCCACTGGCGCGGCAACGTGTTCGTCCCCGATCTGGGCGAGACCTATTATTC
>JBBQXX010000090.1:0-9791 GCA_038209235.1 Sphingomonadales bacterium
AGATCGGCCCCACTCGTCATCGTCGCATTCTTTCCAGGCCTTCGTGATCCGCCGCTCTTCGCGGCGCAAATCGACACAACCAAGGAGAACTGATCATGTCACTCAAGTGGTGCTATGTTGGCGAACTGGGCCCGGGCGGGAAGCTCGACTGGGGCCGATACGCTGGCGGCAATGTTCCAACATCTGGGATGCTGCCTGATTTGGATGAGCTGTCGATCTACATCAAGATCATGCGCCTAGCGTTGGATGGAGAATACGGCGGCGGCGTAATCGATTTCGATGCCTATGGGCTGAAGGTAAATGGCGCCAACCTGAGGCGCATCATCGAGGATTGCTACCAGGCGGAACCGGCTCTGCTAGAAGGGCCTACGATATCGCAATATCTCGAATTCGCGGACAATCTTCCCGTGGGCAAGTGCGTGGCATTTATAGCTGTGGCGATGTGACGCAAACGGCGCTGGGACAAATCAACCTGGCGGGTAATGTTCGCCATTACGGCTCGCCAGCCGATTGCCTGAAAGCGGACTAGGCTGCCAATCAGCCTGGACGGCCGGGTTTGGGACTTAGCGGTCATTTCTGGCGGGGTCGCTGAACAGCAATTTACGCCATTAGCTGACATTTGCGTACAGTCTCGAGCCATGTCGCCGAATGGCTAGGCATGGGCAGCAGTCTTTGAATGGACGTCATCGCGAACGCCAAAGTCACACCTGGACGCTCTGAACTGATACCTCTCCTAAAGCATGTTGCGAATGTTGCGCGAAATGTGCGTCCACCTCAGCAAATCCGGGATTGCAATCGATTTTGGCGCTCACACGCGATTCTCGTAAGAATCCGATCTGGGCAGCCAGCCCCTCATCCAGTGTTCGCCAGGCATCGACGTGCGCGGGAAGCTCCATGTCGGGAATGGGGAAGTGCAAGGCGGAGCGCAGGGTTTCGATAGGGACCCAGGCGCGCTTGCAGCGAAAACCAGCCTTGGCCATGGCTATCGCGACGGAACGACCGCCGAGTGTTTCGATCCGGTGTTCGAGATAGACCCAGCGGCTATCCCATCCGACGAGGCGAGTGGAAGCAATCGCCTGTTCCCAAAGCCTGAGCTCGCGACGAAACTGGATGGTGGTGCTGCCCAGAATAGGTTTCCAGCGGCGATCAAGGATGATCTGGGCAACGCCGATGCGAAGCAGAAACTCCATCCTGTTGACATCGATGATCTGCAAATAGCGGCCATTGTTGAGATGCAGATTGATGTCGATATCGTGGGGCAGTACCCGGAACCGGCTCGACACGGTTTGCGCTGCGTCTAGCCGCGTCTGCCGCAGGCCGCGCGCCGCAGCGGGTATCATGCGCCCGTACAATTTTATCATGGCATCACCCCCTTCAAAAGCCGTAGTTGAGCTGAAGGAAGCCCGCCGACAGATCACGGACGCGGCCAAAATAGCTAAGGCGCGGGCCAACAAAGACGTCTGCTGCGGCGGTAATGCGCAGCTGATCGTTGATCGCATAGGAAAGCTTGGGCCGGATGGCGGCATCGCCGGTTTGCAAATAAACGATCGTTGCCAGCTCAAAATCCAGCGTATCCTGCAGCCATTTATGGGCGATGCGCCCTGTCATGCCATGCTGAGTGCGATCAAGCTGGTTGTTGACCGCCGCCGATTGGCTGGCCACCGCGCGATCGACTGGGTTGGCAACGGCGCGGACATCCGCAAAGTCGAAGATGCGGCGCAAGCTGTATTGCAAATTGAGGTTCCAGCCGCCGACCACATCAGTGTCGAAGCCCGCAACAAGCCACAGGTTGTTGTTTTTTCGGAAAATCGTGTCAGTGCCCCGGTATTGGCTATAGGCAATCTCGGCGCGCCAACCAAGGCGGCCCAAATTGCCAGCAGCGTCGGCGGCAAACACATCGACTTTGGGAAAACGCTGCTGGACACCGGCAAACGTGCCCGGCCTGCTGGTGGGGGGCAGCGGGACGGCGACGAAATCGCGCGTGCGATCCGTGCCGTGAAACCACGACAGCGACCAGTCTATCTTGCCGCCGCTGCGATCAAGCTTCGCGGCGAACTGGCGTTTATCCCTGACCCTTTCATCGCGCACAATGGCCGCCCCGGCTGGATCAGCATCGAGCGGGAAGCGGTTGTCGCGAAACTCGGGAAGCCAATACCCATCCAAGGTAAAGGCGCCCAAGCCAAGCCGCGCCTGCACCATCATGGTGCCGCGGCGTTGTTCGTCGTCACTGGCAACAAGCAGCGTGTAATCGCGCGAACTGAGCACATCAGACGGGTTAAGCCTGTCAGCCCGGCCCCACACGATGATTTGCCGCCCGGCCTTGATGCTCAGATTGCCAGTGGTCAGCCGCATCCAGCCTTCGACAAGATCAGCCTCCGTCCCATCGGCGCTATCGGTTTGGACATAGCCTTCGGCAAACCCGTCAAGCGCGCCCTTGCTGGGCGCAACGCGGGCCCGCATGCCGCCGGTGACGGTGAGAGTTTCATCGTTCAGGTCCCGGTCGTTGGTCCACGCGCCCGCGCGAAACGACGTTTGCAAGCCAAGCATATCACGCAGGCCAGAGGTGGAGGCGGATGGACTATCTGGGGCAGCGTCGTTGTCCTGGGCCTGGGCTTCAACCGGGACGACCGCAGCCAGTACAAACGCTATCAAGCCCAAGATCTTCATGTCAATCACCGACCACGCTCGAGCGCACGCGGCTGAAACTGAGAATCGGCAAAGCTGACATCAGTTTTGAAACTGGAATATTCGATCACAGTGGTGTGGCCGGTGACAACGTTTTTCATCACTTGCCGCATGGCTTGGAAGCAGCGCCGGACCGGATCGACAAGGCGAATACTGGAAGCGGAATAGACTTTGATCAGCTTCTGCTGCGGGCCGTAGTATTCCGTTTTTACCGGCACCAGATCGGCAGCGCGCAGCCAGGTGATCCGGCGGCTGTAGCCCGTTGCGGCGGCGACGCCGTTATCGCGGGGCTTGGATTCGATCACGATGGAGGGCACGCCGTCGATCGGTTCCTTGCGCAAGGTGCGGTGCGTCCATTCTTCCACCGGGTGGCCCAGCACATCGCCATAGGAGAAATCGGTGCCGACAAAGGCATCGCGCCGATTGGACGCGGTAAGTCGGCGCACCTTTTTCAAGGCTGGCAAAAAGACCCAGATGTCGTCTTCGCCCGTGTTCTCAACCGTCAGAACCGCAGTGCCAGCGATATCGGCAGGCGAATTGAAACGGGTCACGCGGCGATTGTTGACCCCATCAGCCTTGAGATCGGTAATGCTTGTAGTCTCTCGAACCCGCTGCTGACCGGCCGGATTGATCAAAACGAACCGACCGACCGCGAGCGAATGTTGCGGCTTGGTGGCTTTCAGGCTGCCTGACATCAGCAAGGCTGCATCTGAGGCACTGGCAGGCGGCACCGCTTGGGCCGCCACCGGGGTTGAGCCCATCAGCGATGCACCTGCCATCATGACGACAAACCCGAGTGCAACCGCGCTTGCCGCCCGGTCTACAACGCGTGCAGCGACCGGCCCTGCCCGGTCAGGGCGAAAAATCACGCTGGGCCGCAAGGTCAAGAGCAGCGCCGCATAAAGCGTGAGCGTGGAAAGCGCCGCCGCGACCATCGAAACGCTCGTGAGCAGCCCGAGCCAGAGGTGGACGTTGAACCCCAGCGAAGCCATCAACACCGCATAGCCGCCCGCCACTGCGGTGGCGACAAACAGCACAGCTTTGCCGGCGCTGGCATACGTGGCGGCGATGGCAGCCGCTTCGTCTGTGCCGCCCTTCAATTCTTCGCGCAGACGCCAGGTCAAGTAGATTGCATAGTCAGCGCCGATCCCGATCGCCAGCGCAGCCATGGTCGACGTGGCGATCTGCAGCGGAATGCCGATGAAGCCCATCACGCCAAAAACCGTGAGCAGCGTGACCGCAAGCGGTATCAGGATCAGGCCGCCAAGCCGCGCCGAACGGAACATCACCGACGCCACCACGAAGACGACCAGGAAGATCTGGATGACGTTCTTGATTTTGCCGGAAACCATCACTTCGTTCATGGCCGTGGGCGTGGTGATGCTGCCGCCAAGCCGCACGTTCACCGTATCGGGGAAATTGGCCTTGATGATCGGCAGGATGCTGCGGTTGATATCGGCAACAAAAACCGAACTATCGGTTTTTACAAAGGCCTGAATGATCGCGTTGCGATAGGGATAATCGACCAGGCCATCGAAATCACCAGGCTCCCCCGACATCGAATAAAGCAGCAGATATTGCGAGATCAGCTGTGCACTGGCGGGCAAAGTCCCGGCAGCCTCGCCCCCGCCATTCATACCGCGGTTGATCTGCTTCAGCATGTCGACAACCGACAGCGTGTGGCCAATCTTGGGTTGAGTAGCGAGATAGGCCTGCGTTTTTTCCATCGCGCGCAAAACCGCCGGGTCCTTGATCGCATCGTCGGCCTTGCCCTCGACCAGCACGTAGAACGTATTGGTGCCAGCCAGCGCTGTGTTAAGCGTGCGGTCGTCCTGCCGTTCAGCAAGGTTTGCCCCGAAAAAGCTGCGCAGCGAATTGTCGATATGCACGCGTGAAGCGCCAACTGCGAGGATACTGGCCGCAGCCGCTGACAGGATAAACACCCGCCGCCGCGCCCCTGCCGTACTGACCTGCGCGGCCAGCGCTGCGGCAAAGCGGTCCCACAAGGTGATCGCCTTTTCGGCCTTCATTTCGCGGTGTTTGGGGGCGGGCAACATGGCGCGCAAAGCAGGCGTAAACGTCAGTTCCACTGCCGCAATGCTGATAATGCCGAGCCCGCAGAAGATGCCGAAAGTGCGGATTGCCTGAATATCGAACCAGGCCAGCGACATAAAGCTGAGCGAGGCAATCGTGCAGGCCGCCAGCATCACCGGGCCGACCTTTATCATCGAATTGACCACAGCTTGACGGTTGGCTTCCTTGGCGGCCATCGCCGGATCGGCGCGCAGCCGGTCATATTCCTCGTAATAGCGTTTCAGCATCTGGACCGCGTGACCGGCCGCGACCGCCAGAATCAGGATGGGCGTGACGTTGTTGAATGGATCGAGATGAATACCGGCCATCGTCATGATGCCAAGTGACCAGACCAGCGCCAGGATGGCGGTGACCAGCGGCAGCACAAGGCCTTGAAAGGTGCGAAAAGCTTCAAGATGAATCACGCCGATGAGCAATATGGCGATCGGTAACAGCCAGCTCATCCGTTTGGAAAATGTTTCGAGCAAGCCGAGGAACACCGGCTGGCCGGCAACCTCCACGCTGGTGTTTTTGTCACGAATTGGCGTGATGGCGGCTTCGACCTGCTTCATCACGTGTCCAAAACCTTTGGGGTCTTTCTTGAACTCGACATAGATGGCGGCGGTGCGGCCGTCCTTGCTGACGAGCACATCGCGGTATTGCGGGTTGGCGGCGAGCCGCGCCTCGATCGCCAGCGCTTCGGCGCGGTCGGCCGGAACATGATCGAGCAGACGCGAGACAAGCAATCCTTCAGCATTGCCATCGATGTCCTTGGCGCGCGGCGCCGCCAGGCTTTGGATGTTGCCCGGCGTAACGCCGGGGGTGGAGACCATGGCGTTGGTGACGGCCAGCACCTTACCAAGTGTTTCGGGCGTATAGACATCCCCGGATTTCGGGGTGACGCCGATGACGACTGTGTAGCGGTTGCCGAACACCGCCTGCACCCGCTCCGTCACCTGCACGAACGGATGGTCGCGGGGGAGGAGTTCGTCCGCATCGACGATGACTTCGAGATTGCGCAATTGCAGACCCAGCACCGCGGTGAGCAGCAACGAAAGCACGAGCACGGCTACCCTGTTGCGAACGATGAAACTGGCGTATGAGTGCATGTCTCTAGCCTTTGGTTGGGACAATGGGCCCTTGGCGCGTGTAAATTATGGCTTAAGCCTCGCTATAATGCTGTCATACCCCGGCTGGTGTATGACGCCGGCCTGGTCGGGATTTATCGATTTGCAACCAGATCGTCGGACGTCAGACGGAGACGAAGATGCCCAATGACGATCCGAACAACTTTGCGAAACCCGATCATCGGGGCGGCGGTTCCGACCGAGAAATCGATCTGGAGATTGTCTCCAACTCCTGGCTTTCGATGACCAGTCCAGGCGGGTTTGATGCCATGCTGGAAAGCTGGGCCCGCAAGATTGATGCGGTAGCCAACCAAACGGCCGATGGCATTCTGGTCGACCCGGTCGTGCTTCGCCAATTCGAGCCGATTGATACCTTGCTTAATGCAAACACCGAATTCCGTTACGCCGATCCGCTGGAGCGCGAGATGCAGCTTACGGCGAACCCGGTGATGATCTTGTCGCCTGACGGCACCGTTGCGGCCGCAGCTAATGGCGGGGAGAGTTTCTTTCGCAGCGCGCTTGGGCGCCGGGCTGGGCGCGAATGGCTGTGCGAGGAGAGCACGCTCGATTTCGACACGCTGCGCCGCAACATTGTCGCGCGCGGCAATGCCGGTTTCGCCATTTTGCGGGTGGTCGGCCCGGACAGGCGCGAGACGGTCGCTGAGGCCTACGCGCTTGCGGTCGAAGGATATGTCGGCACATTTACAGTCGTCCGCTCACTCACACTCGATTGGAAGCCCGAAGTCAGCGAGCGGCTCGAGCAAGCCTATGGGATCACTACCAGCGAAAGCGAAATCTGCCGCCTTCTGTTCGAACTGCGCGATCTCGACGACGTGGCACTGGCGCGCGGAGTCTCGATCGACACGGTCCGGACCCAAGTCAAACGTATCTTCGCCAAACTCGGCCTCCATTCCAAAGCCGAGCTGGTCAAGTTGCTCGCCATGCTGTGCGCGCGGACCATGGCCAGTGCCAAACAGAACGATCTGACCTGGGCCGATCCGCTGGGCCGCGAGACAATCCTCACCCGGCCCGACGGACGCAAGCTGGCCTATAGCTGGACAGGCGCAGCGCAGGGCCGCCACGTCTTGTTTATCCATGGCGGGCTCCCGCTATTCTATCTCGAGCCGGCCACCCAGCTGATGCTGGAGAAGGTTGGGGTCAGGCTGCTATGCTTGTCCATGCCCGGTCACGGCAGCAGCGATCCACCGCCAAAGGGCGTCACCCAACTGGAAGACGGGCTGCAGGCGATCACATTCCTGCTGGCGCATCTACAACGGACATCGATGCCCTGCATCGCATCAACGAGTGGCATGTGCTTTCCGATGATCTTGGCAAGCCGGCCAAAACCGCTGGTGTCGGCAGTCGTGTTGATGGAACTGCCGTGGAACCTGACAAAAGATACATGGAAGGATATGCCGACAATTGAGAAAACCATGTTGCAACTTGCCCGGCGTGCGCCGAGCATTTTGGATCTGGTGTGCAAGATCGGCTGGAAGATGCTGATAAAGGAGGGCCCGGATTTTTATATCAGCCGGGCCTTTGCCGGATCGCAGACGGATCTGCGCACCGGATCGCACGCCGATATACAGCCCTATCTGCGCGCCGCATGTCGCCACCTGTTTGCGCAGGGTCACTCTGCGTTCGTCGGAGAAGTCATTAAAGCCGTGGGGAACAAGCCTGCTGAGATTCTGGCTGATCTGAAGGTGCCGCTGCATTGGCTTGCACCGAGAGACAATGGGACATGGCGGGCTGAAAACCTAAACGCTGCGAAACAGATGAATGCCCGGATCACCGTGGAATCCGTGGGCGCTGCGGCCGATCTGCTGCCTTACCAGCGACCCGACATATTTGTGCGCGTTATTGCCGATCTTGCGTCTGACGATCCTGCAGCGCGGTTCGCTGCGCATGATGATTTCGCAGGATCTTCAGGGGCGGTGTAGGGTCAGGACCGATTGACACAACGCCCGCACGCGGCGCGCTGATCACGCCACAGCTATTCGATGACTGGCTAGAATCAGAACGGCTCTGCGGGAAGCAAATGACCGCTCATGGATGAAGCAGACATTCCCCAGCCCGAAGACGAACGACCGGCTCTGGGTCGCGAGCTGCCGTCGCGGAGCTGTTTCGCTAGCTCGGCTAGGAAATTTCGAAAGAGATTTCCCAACAATCTGAGTGCCCAGCTTTGTCCTCCGCAGGGCACCAATTTTTTCAAAATATACAGTAAATACATAAGGTTGAGGCTGCTCTGGAAATTCAGACCACCCTCTGGCCCACCTCGGGTTATGCGTTTGGGTGACCAGAAATGTGTCGCTATGCACAGCCCATGACCTGCGCCGCCCTTATCCCTGCCGTAGTTCCTCGATGAAACTTTCGAGAACCCCTTCAAGGTCAGGGTAGACCGGATACGCCGCAAAATGCTGAGTGAGTTCGGCCTGGATTTGCCCGACTGACTTAGCGTCCATGGTGCTCGCCGCCGCCCACGCCCGACCTGGATGAAGCGTGTCCCACGGCGAGCGCTTGTTAGCGCGAGTAGTCGCAGAGTCACCATGCTTGCCAAGGCCGTAGAGGATATTCGTCTCACTGTTCCAAATCGGTCGGAACAGGTGGATGAGGTAATCTTCCGCCGCTGTCTCCCAGCCACTTTGCACGACCAGCGAACGGAATTGGAACTCGGCGATGTCTAAGGTTGTGCTTGCCTTGACGATGTTTTTGCGATGGTCGCTCAACCGCCCACTCAGCTTGGCCCCTTGGTCAGTCGGCGTTCTCGCGTTGCTCACGGTGGGCGCTGCTTGCCCGACATAAATCGGCGTCTCAGTTCCGCTGATTGCTTGATAGGCTGGAAATGCGCCGTTGTAGTAGATGGCATAGACGCCCGAGCCGTAGAATTTGGGAATCTCGGCGAGCGGATGACGATCTTGCGCGACCATCGCCAAGGCGACGAAGCGCCCAACGACTTTAGGGTTGCTTGGATCGAATACCGATGTCGGTTGCGCAATCGGGTCGAGCTTGGCCAAGAGTGCTGCCAGTTCGTCGATGGCGGCCTTGATTTGGCTTTCAAGCTGCTTGCGCTTGGAGCTTGGAAGCAACGCACCGTCACCGTGCGCACTAAGCTGTGTGAGGCCCGCGCGCAGGGCATCAATGGAATTTGGACCAGTAGGCGTAGTGTTCATGCCCGCTCCGCGAGTCGAGACGCAACACCGTCCCCGATCACGCGAGCTAGTTCAACTGGTACGGCATTGCCAAGCTGGCGCATGGACTCTGTCCACGAGCCATGCATTCGATAGGTGTCGGGGAATGTCTGCAAACGGGCACTTTCACGTACCGTGAAATAACGCACCGAGCCGTCGGGACGCAGCAACATGTTCTCACCGCCTGGCACGCCATGAACGCCCGCCTTGAGCGTTTTGGCGGGCAGATCGAGCGGACTGCCAGTGTGTCCTGGATAACTGCGAGCTCCACCCTGATAACGGTGATTATGGAAACGACGCGCGAGCACCGGCTTGTGCTCAGGATCAGGCAGCCCAACCAGCGCGTCCCGCACCGTGCGCCAAGCACCTCCCGTTGGCTGCTCCGATAGACGCAACGCCCGCGCGCGGAGCTTGGGATCAGCAAGTTCCTGAAGGCGCAGCCCATGCCGGTCGCTATATTCCTCGCTCCGAAATTGCTCCCACAAAAGAGCATCGAGCGAATGCGTCTCCTTCGGAAACGACCATTCGATCCCCAGATCATCACGGAAGCCGACAAACACCACCCGTTCGCGCCGCTGCGGCACCCCGTAGTCGGCGGCGTTCAATACGCGGTAGACCACGTTATACCTGAGGCCTGTCTTTCGCCCAGACGTGTGGTGTGCCTCAAGCCGCGCCAGGTGTGACAGCCATTCCTCATCATCCTTTCGGACTAAGTCAG
>JBBQXX010000091.1:0-9746 GCA_038209235.1 Sphingomonadales bacterium
CAGCACGCTCAGCCAGCCGACGCGCAGCCCGATCAGCTCAAAGATTCCGTCCTCCACCATGGCATCTCGCGAGGTGGCCTTTTGCAGGCGCTGGATGATCGAGATCATTGCACCGAACATGCCGGCAACGATGATTACCGCCAGACCGTGATGCGCCACCGTAATGTTGGTTGTCAGGACCACAGACGCAACGCCGATGATCAGCGTAGCGGCAATCGTCAGGATAATCATGATCCGTTTGATCGTTTTCTCGCGCGCCAAGTTGATGAGATAATTGGCATGAATAACATCCAGCAGGTTGCGCGCACGCTGGCGCAACGTCTCTTCTGCCACGGTGTCGATGGCACCACGCTCGAAGCTGTTTTCATAGGAACTGACGACACTGTCAGGAACAACCCGGCGAAAGCGATCCTCGATCGTCCAGAACCTTGCCCGCAACGCAGATTCAGGGACCAGCCAGATCAGCGCGAGTTCGATCTGGAACAATTGCCCTAAAGTGGGATCGCCACCGGTCAGCGGGTCCAGTTCTTTAAACTCCGCTTTCAGGCGTTCTAGCTGATCGGTCTTACGCTGGTGCATCTCCACCAGGGTTTGATCGCTGGCGTGCAAGTCCCAGCCATAGCCTTCAAAATTATCGCGCATAGATTCATAATAGATACGCGATATAAATCCCTCTTCCCGGAACACACGCATGACGATTCCTCCCCGTAACTGTTCGTTTGGCGCTGCATTGCGACGATGCAGGATATCAGCAAATGACATTGGAGAACAAAAAATGCTTAAAAAGCAATAATGTAGACGAGCTATTGCTTCATCGAAACAATCTGTTTTTCCAATTCGAAAGAGTTTACAGTTTTCTACCGACCGTATTGGAAAAAAGCGTAATTCCCCCCGTTTCGGATACAATTTCAGACTCACGCTTGGGCTGGGTCGGACTGAATTGTATATTTTGCGCCATAGCTCGCGCCATGGCCGCGTTACCGGTTTATCAATCCTGCCCTGCTAACGCTGCGTCTGGGGTGGCTGAAACGTCACGAGAGGGGCCGATGATGCAGCAAGACCACAGTGCGGGCAGAGCGGACCAATCGATCAGCGGGCGCTTTGCCGATGCTGCCGTCGAGGCACGGTTCGTGGCGGGCGAACGGCATGCCCGGACCGGCCATATGCGGCTGTTTGCCGGCTTTCTTGCCGCGATGCTGATCGGCTATGCTTTGGTCAATCCGCTTTATTTCAGCCGCGACGACGAACTGCGCTTCACCGCGCTGCTGGCCCCGGCGCTGGCCATATTGGCAGGCTATGCCGCCGCGACGCGGTGGAAGGGCTATGCCGCCCGCCCGTTGATCGACTTTGTCAGCCTGCTGGGCGTGGCATTCCTGATCATGGCGGAAAATTCGCTGCTGTTCGAAGAAATGCACCGCGCGCAGGTGCAATTGCACGCCTCGATCGCGATCAATGGCCTGATCATCATGGCGTTTGCCGCGATTGCCTTTGCCGGGCAGCTGCGCTGGTTTCTGGCGTGGCTGGGCTGTCATGCGGCGGTCTATTTCGGCATCATGGCGATCACCGAGCCGGACCTGATTGCGCTGATCTATGCCACGCTCGCCTATGTCACCAGCGCTGCGGTGATGCTACTGCTCAACTGGTCGGTCGGCCAGGCGCACCGGCACAGCTTTGTGCTTGCCGATGCATTGGAGGCCGAGCGCGCCAGGACCGAAGACCTGTTGTTCAACGTGCTTCCGCCTGCGGTGGCGGCGCGGCTCAAGGCGGGGCAGGTGGTCGCCGATTCCTATCCCGATGTCTCGGTGGTGTTTATCGATATCTGCGGCTTTTCCGATCTGTCGCGGCGGATATCGCCGGGGCACCTTATCGATCTTCTTAACGGCTTTTTTCTGCTGGCCGACAGATGCGTTGCCGAGACGGGGATCGAGAAGGTCAAGACCATCGGCGATGCGTATCTGGCGATCAGCGGCGGCAATGCCCCCTCGCCCAACAGCGCCGATGCCGCGATCCGCTTTGGCGAGGCGGTGCTTGCCGGGCTGGAGAGTTTGCGCGCAGCCACCGGTATCGATCTGCACATCCGCATCGGTATCCACACCGGGCCGGTGGTCGGCGGGGTAATCGGCGAGACGCGGATGGCCTATGATTACTGGGGCGAGACGATGAATATCGCCAGCCGCATCGAAGGCGCGGCGCATCCCGATGGCATCGCGGTTTCCGAACCGACCTGGATGCGCGGGCGCGGCAACCGGCACTTCGAGCTGCCGCAGATGCTGACGCTCAAGGGCGTCGGCGAGATGCCGGTGTACCGGCTGGCGGTGCAACCCTCAGCCGAGATTACAAGGCTTGCGGGCTGATCCTTGCGATACGCAGAATTGCGCCTTACTGCTACAGGA
Source organism: Sphingomonadales bacterium (assembly GCA_038209235.1). Taxonomy (GTDB): domain Bacteria; phylum Pseudomonadota; class Alphaproteobacteria; order Sphingomonadales; family Sphingomonadaceae; genus Blastomonas. The sequence goes on from JBBQXX010000091.1 coordinate 2,394, forward strand.
TGCCGGTGCTCCTGATCTTCCTGTGCGGAATCGCCAATTTTGCGTTGCATAAGGCGACGATGGAATCGGGTCATCCGATGGCGGTGCAGATGCGCACCGCGCTCAGCCGCTTCATGGGCGGCTGGGGCAGTTATCTGCTCGAGTTCCTCATCCTGCTCTCGGCGCTCAGCTTCACGTCGCTCGACTGGAGCATCGCGATGCCCGCCTATCTGATCTACACCGCGATGAATGGCGCTGCTGCCTGGGCGATCCTGAAAGGGCGAATCTAGCCACAGGCAAACTGTCTGCCCAGCGAAAGCCGGAATCCAGATTGGCCAACAACCAGATTCGTCGCTAAAAATATTCTGCCACGGCGCGGTTGCAGCCCCAACCCCTTCGCCCGCTCCGATTTTCAGACAGGTTCAGATCCGCAGCATCCGCCCGGCCTTGCCGAGCGCTGCCTTGTCCTGACTGTCGAGCCCCAGTTTCAGCCCCAGCCACACAAGGGGAAAGAACAGCGCGAACTGGATGGCGGCGCGCACCACCACAGGCGTGCCGTCCAGCGCCGCGCCGACCAGCCAGAGCAGCACAAGTCCACCAGCGCCGATCGCCAGCGCGCGGACAAAATACCGGTCGAACGGGCCAAGCCGCTCGGTGACCCACAATTCGGCAACCGCCGACCAGCTCGATACGATAACCCCTGCCGTCACCGCCATCGCCATGCCCAACGCGCCCATGGTCGGCACGTACAGCCATCCGACCACAGCTGCCGCAGCCAGCCCGGCGATGGCGTTGGCGAGCGGCAGGATGCGGTGGCCTGTCATCTCGATGATCGGGGTGGCCGCGCCCAAAATGGTCTCGCCCGCACGGCCGATCAGCAGCACTATCAGCACCGGCAACGCCGCAGCAGCCTCGGGCGAGAACAGCATCAGCACGGCATCGCCGCCTGCAATCATCACACCGGTCAGCGGCAGCACGACGATCGCCGCCAGCCGGTTGGCAAACCGGTAGAGCGGCCCGATCTGCGCGGGGTCGGCTGCTTTTTGTGCGGCGGACAAGGGTGCCAGGACATACAGGAATGTCTGGCGCACGATCAGCGGCACCGATGCAATCTTGCGCGCGATACCGAACAGGCCCGCTGCCACCGCGCCACCCGAACCGCTGAGCGCGAGACCCAGCAGCACCGGTGGCAGATCGTTGAACGCGCGCCGCGCCAGATTGGGTGGCATCGTCGCCAGCCCGCTTTTCAGCGTATCGCGGCGCAGCGCGGGCGGCATTGGTGCGCGCCACAGCAGCGCCAGGTCATAATAGCGGCCCAACAGGCGTATCGATAACCAGGCGGTGACCGCCAATGACGCGGTATGAGCGATAAACAACCCGAACAGCCGCACGCCCAGCGCATAAAGCGCCACCGCGATGAGCAACCGCGCCATCTGTTCCCAAAAGATACGCAGGCGGATCTCGGGGCCGAAGGCGCGCTTGGCCCGCGCAGCAGCGGTGGCGATCTCAAGCGTAACGGTCAGCGGCAGCGTCCAGACAAACAGCGCGATCAGTTGCGGCAGCGCACCACGCATCGCTGGTTCCACCGCGAATGCAGGCGCGATCCACGGCGCGGCGAGCGCTATCGCCAGCGCCAGAAATGCTGCCGGAATCACCGTCACCAGCAAGGCATAACGCACCACGCCATGCTCGGCTTCCGGTGTGCTAGCGGCGGGGACGGCGCGTTGCAGCCCTTGCGCCAGCGACAGCGTGGTCAGCGTCGAAAGCAGGTTCACCGCCGCCCACAGCACGATATAGGTGCCATACGTTGCAAGCCCGAACATCCAGACAAAGGCAGGCTGGGTGATGATCTCGATCACCGCACCCATCCGCGCCAGTCCCGAAAGCGCTGCTCCGCTGGCCAGATCGGCGCGACTGACCGCCCCGGCGCTGGTGGGGTTTGCAGGCTTGGCTTCGGCGGGGTCTGCGTCCACCGCTGGAGCTATTCCTCGGTTCGGATCAGCACGGTTTCGCCGACCATCAGGAACAACAGGAACGGCGACCAGGCTGCCAGGATCGGCGGGTAAGCCCCCAGGTTGCCCATCGCCAGCGCAAAATTATCCGCGACGAAATAGGCAAAGCCCAGCGCCATGCCGATCACCGCGCGGACAAACAGCTGGCCCGATCGCGCCAGACCAAAGGCGGCAACCGCGCCCAGCAAAGGCATCAGCAGCGCCGAAAACGGGCCTGAAAGCTTGTGCCACAAATTGGCCTCCAGCGATGCAGTGGGACGACCTGCGGCTTTCAGCTCGCTGATCGCCGCCCAAAGCTGCAGGAAGGACATGCCTTCGGGGTTGACCTTGCTCAAGGTGAACTGGTCGGGCTGAACCCCGCCTGCGGTGGTGATCGTGCCCAGCTTTTCTTCGCGGCCCGTGGCCACGTCGAACTGGCTGGCGTTGGTCAGCGTCCAGCCGCTGCCGGTATAGGTGCCCTCGCTGGCGCGCACGATGCGGGCAAGACCGCCCTCCTTGTCGCGCGCGTACACCGCAATACCGGTCAGCCGGGTCGCCTGGCCGGTGCCTTCGACCGTATCGGCCTGGATGATGTTGGTGCCATCGCGCACCCACACGTTCGCCTTGACGTTCGAATCGCGCGGGATCGGGCCGAACTCGGCTTGCTCCCACGCGCTCAGCGTCGCAGTGGCGCGGCTGAGGATGCGTTCGGAAAAAACGAAGGTGATCAGCGACACGCCCATGGCTGCGATCAGCAGCGGGGCGAGCACCTGATGCGCAGACAGCCCCGATGCTTTCATCGCCACCACTTCGCTGTTCTGGTTGAGCGTCGCCAGCGTGATGATCGTGGCGAGCAGCACCGAGAAGGGCAGCACCAGATCGATGATCTGCGGCGCGCGCAGCGAGATATAGGTCAGCAGCTGCGCCTGGCCGTTGCCCGGATAGGCCATGATCTTGCCGCTCTCGCCAAGCAGATCGAGCGATTGCAGCACGATGAACAGCAAAGCCACCACCGCCAGGATACTGGTGAGGAACTTGCGCACCATATAGATCGCCACGGTGCGCGAAGGGAAGAATTCAAAGTGCATGGGGCCGCTCTGTGGTCATCGTCTAATCCTGAAAGGCGCGTTTGCGGCCAAAGCTGAACACGCCCCGGATCGCTGCGCCCGATTTGGCAAACAGTTTTTCCAGCCCGCCGATCGGTTGCCCGCCGGGCACATAGGCGACCTGATAATACATCCAGCCGATCAGCGCGGAAAACAGCGCGAACGGCAGCCACAACGCGATGATCGGATCGACCAGCCCCAGCGCGCCGACATCTTCGCCATATTCGTTGAGTTTGTGATAGGTCACGATCATCACGATCGACAGGAACACGCCCAGCGCCGATGTCGATCTTTTAGGCGGAATTGCCAGCGCCACCGCCAGCAATGGCATCAGCAGCATCATCACCACCTCGACCATGCGGAAATGGAAATTGGCGCGGGTCTGGTTGCGCTGCTCCACCGGGATCTTGGCATCGCCGCCGATGCGAACCAGTTCGGGGATCGTATATTCGCGGTCCTTGCCACCGCCGCGCTGCCGGAAGGCTTCGATCTTGGGCAGATCGATCGGCAGGTCATGGTTGGAGAAGGTCAGCACGCGCGGCGTCTTGTAGCTGGGCGCATCGTGGATCAGCGTGCCGTTGGTCAGCCGCAGGATAATGGTGTCGGAATCATCGGTGGCCAGAAACTTGCCCCGCTCGGCGCTGACCGACAGCGATGTGCCCGAGTTGGCTTCGGCGCGCACAAAAATGCCATAAAGTTCGCGCCCGCCTTCGCGGCTCTGTTCGATGCGCATCGTCATCCGGTCGCCCAGCTGGGTGAATTCGCCAACTTTGATTGATGCACCCAGCGCGCCCGAGCGCAGTTCAAAGCCCAGCTCCTCGTAAGCATAACGGGCTTTGGGCTGGATATAGCCGACCAGAGCCAGGTTGACGAGCATCAGCGCCACCGCAAACATATAAGGCACACGCAGCAAACGGTTGTAACTGAGGCCAACCGCGCGGAAAACATCGAGTTCCGAAGATGTCGCCAGCTTGCGGAATGCCAGCAATATGCCCAGCAACAGCCCGATCGGAATGCCAAGCGAGAGATATTCGGGGATCAGATTGGCGAGCATGCGCCACACCACGCTGACCGGGCCGCCTTCTGCTGCGACGAAATCGAACAATCGCAGCATCTTGTCGAGCACCAGCAGCATGGCCGCGATGATCAGCGTTCCGATCAGCGGAAAGAAGACAAGGCGGGCGATATAAGCGTCTGTGGCGGTTAGCAATTTCAACTTGTTGTCGCCCTGTCACCATCATTTGGCCGCAAACGCTTCCCATAAGCAGCTCTGTAAAGGGGGCTCGTCGGCCGGGCCACGCCATCTGGAGCGGACCGGCTATAGCTTCTGGGATTGATTACGTCATGTTGAAAATTGCGGGTAAAACACTGGCCACATTGGCTGCTGGCGGCATCGCCATTGCAGCATCTGTTCCCGTGGCGAGCGCGCAGCGGCAGGAAATTTCGAACGATATGCGCAAATGTGCGGCAGGTGCCTCAGGCCCTGCGGTGCAGGTCGAGGTGAGCGGGTTCAAGGTCGCAACCGGACGTGTGCGTGTTCAGGCCTATGCTGCCACCAAAAGCAGCTGGCTGGAAAAAGGCGCATGGATCAACCGCATCGACAGCGCCGTAGTGCCGCGCGGTGGCAAGATGAATTTCTGCGTGCCGCTTCCCGATTCGGGCGCTTATGGCATTGCGGTGCGTCATGATGTCGATGGCAGCGGCAAATCCGGCTGGAATGATGGTGGTGGGTTTTCGAACAACCCGGCGCTGTCGCTGCTCAAACTCAAGCCTTCTGCAAGCAAGACCGCAATCCGGGTCGGTTCCGGTGTTACGCGTATCTCGGTAGTGCTCAATTACCGGCAGGGTGTGACGATCAAGCCGATAGGATGACCTGATGACCCTCGTTGCGCTCATTTCCAATCCGCGCTCTACCGGTAACAAGGCGTTGTTACCGGCGGTGCGCGATTATTGCGTGCGCAACCCGGACATCTTCCATTACGAGGTCGAAGAGGTCGATCAGATCGCCGATGCCCTGCGCGCCATTGCGTTGGTCAAGCCCAAGGTGCTGGTGATCAACGGCGGTGATGGCACCGTGCAGGCGACGCTCACCGAATTGTATCACGGCGGTCATTTCGGCAAGAACCCGCCGCCGGTGGCGGTGCTGCCCAATGGCAAGACCAATCTGATCGCGCTCGATCTGGGGGCGAGCGGCACGCCGCTGGCGACACTCGACAAGATCGTGCAGATCGCCCGCGATGATCTGGAAAGCCATATCGTGGTGCGTCAGCTGATCGCGCTGTCCGATGGCGAGAATGGCCGCGCGGTGCTCGGCATGTTCATGGGCGGAGCAGGTCTTGCCGAAATCATCCTGTACTGCCGCCAGAAGATCTACCCGCTGGGCCTGCCCAATACTGTCAGCCATCTGATCGCTGCGATCGCCGGCGTGCTGACCATGCTGTTTGGCCTCACCGCCAGGTTCCTGCCGATCACGCGTTCGGCGTTGCGCATTTCGTGGGTCCAGAAGGACGATCTGAACGGCAGCTTTGCGGTGGTGATGGTCACCACGCTGGAGAAAATGTTGCTGGGCAGCAGGGCGGAAACCGGGGCATCGCCAGCCGGAAGCCTCAAGTTCATCGCGGTAGAGCACAACCGTGCCGGCGTCACCACCATGGTGCTCGATACGCTGATGGGCCGGTTTGGCACCCGGCGGGGGCGCGGCGTGCATCTGGCGCGCGAAGACATGATCCGCATCGACAGCGATCGCAGCCGCAGCCGCGTGGTCCTCGATGGCGAAATCTTTGAGGCGAGCGCGGGCAAGCCGATCATCCTGCGCTCGACCGATCCGGTGCCGTTCCTGCGGCTGGCGGCTTAGGCGCTCTGCCCTCCCGCTGGCAGGAGAGGCAGGCCCGGCACCGCCGGGTCGGGGTGGGAACCGACACATGCCAGATGATCTTGCACACCTGATCGCTGCCGGGATGGACCAGCCGGTCGACCCCCGCGTCAGCGCGTTTGCCGCAGACCTCGCCCGCCCGTTTGGCGGGGCGGCGCGCGCGGTCATCTTTTACGGATCATGCCTGCGCGAGGCGCAGCTCGATGGGCTGATGCTCGATTTCTATGTGATCGTTTCCGACTATCCGGCAGCGTACCGGGCGGCGGGCAAGGCGCGATGGCTGGCGCGCGCCAACGCGCTGATCCCGCCCAATGTTTTCCCCGCAGCGCACGATGATCTTGCCGCCAAATACGCGGTCCTGAGCGAGGCCGATCTGCTGCGCGCCTGTTCGATGGAGGCGCGCGATGTCTCGGTCTGGGCGCGCTTTGCGCAGCCGGTGCGGCTGGTGTGGAGCGCCGGTGATGCAGCGCGCAAGACCGTGCTCAACGCGCTGTGCGATGCGCCGGTGACGCTGATGCGCCATGCCGCTGCGCTGACCGACCCTGCCAGCTGCGACCCGCTGGCGATCTGGCGCACCGGCTTTATCCGCACTTATGGTGCCGAACTGCGCGCCGAACGCGGCGACCGGCCCGACAAGGTGGTCGATTTCGCGCCCGATCATTACGCGCGCATCGGCGCGGCGATCGCACAGGAACACCCCGATCTGCAGCACGCCGATCTGCGCCACGCCGACTGGCGCCTCGCCGAACGCCGCTGGAAGCAATTGCGCCAGCGCGGCAAGCGGCTGACCGTGCTGCGGCTGGCCAAGGCCAGCTTCACTTTTGCTGGCGGAATCGATTATCTGGCATGGAAGATCAACCGCCACGCCGGAACGCAGATCACCATCCGCCCCTGGCAGCGCAAATGGCCCCTGGTCGCTGCGATCTTCCTGGTGCCACGCCTGCTGCGCAGCGGCGCTGTGAAATAGCTGGGGCAAATCCTCCCCGGCAAGGGGAAGATTTTTGAGTCCTTGATTCTCACCGCAAACAAGGCCATCTGGTAATCGGAACGATTCACTCTGATTAAGCGGACCAAAGCTTATGCGCATGTCCAGTCTTGCCGATTACGCCGTGGTGCTGATGAGCGCTGCTGCGCGCCATTGCGGGGGTATTCGCTGTAACGCGCGCGCCTTGGCGGCTGAGACCGGGCTGCCGCTGCCCACCGCTCAGAAGCTGGTCAGCAAGCTGTCTGCTGCCGGGTTGATCGAGTCGGTGCGTGGTGCAGGCGGCGGTTTTCGCCTGTCGCGCCCGCCCGCCACGATCACCTTGGCCGATATCGTCGAAGCGGTTGATGGCCCGATCGCCATCACCATATGCACCGGCGATCACGCCACCGATTGCGCGATGGAGGCCAACTGCCACGTCCG
>JBBQXX010000092.1:0-9667 GCA_038209235.1 Sphingomonadales bacterium
GAGCGGCAGTTCGTCGTCGATGAACAACGCGCTTTCGCCGCGGCCCAACCAGCCACGCTCACCCAGTTGGCCCAGCAGCGCGCCTGTGCGCTCGCTGTAGCGGCTGCGCAGGCAATCGGCAGGATACGCCTCGATCATGCACGCATCGCGTTGCTTTAGCCATTGGCGTTGGGCAGCAACGCTCGAAGGGTTCAGCGCGCGGACCTGACCAAACAGCATAGACAGTTGCCGGTCGGCCCCCGCCAGATCACGCCCCTCATCTGCGCATAGCAGCCTTTCCGTCGCACTTGCGGCCTTCGCACAGGAGAATGCTGGACCAGCCAAGGCTTTCGAGAATGCGGCGGCATCGGCGATCAAGGTGACGACGTCGCTTGGGCTGACTTGTGCTATTGCATCGCTGCCCACCAGAACGACAGGTGCATCCAGATCGTGACCGGCAAGACTTGTCAACTGTCCGGGGGATAGCTCGGTGCCGTCAAACGTCGCGCCGCTGATGTCGATGTCGATAAGCCCGTATCGACGAAAGCTGCTCAGCTTCGCGCGGCTAAAATCGGTGCCTCGCGCCGAAATGCCTTTCTCCCCGGCATAAACCGGGCAGCCATCGGGCAAGGCGATGCCACACGCGAAAGTAAAGCCGGCAAGGTCAGCGCCATCGATGTTCCAGCCGTCGATACTGCTATCGAACCAGCCGCCTTCAAATACGCCATTGCTGAAATCGGCCTTGTCGGCTTTCACATTCGAAAGCTTCGCATCACGCAGCAAAATGCCAGTGGCCTTGATCCCCGTCAGCGTGGAATGGGACAGGTCCGAGTTGATGAAACCGATGCCTGGCGTATCCGCATCGTTCCAGACGCTGCGCTTCAGATCGGCATCTACGAAGCACGCATTGCCAAGGCTTAGCCCGCGAAAATCCCATCCGGAAAAATTGCCGCCCTGGATAATCGCCCCGTCACCAACCGCGTCGGCTAGCGATCTTGCATCCTTGAAGCCTGAGCCGTCCAGGACTCTTGGACCGCGCAGGGTCCTGACATTTGCTGAGGAGGTGGTCTCGCCCGACTTAGTGCCAACCATGGCGATGCAAGGTGCGGCGGGCTGCGCCGCAGCGGGGGTCTGCCAAACCATCAACCATGCAAGATACAGCCACCAACGCCGCATAACCCTTCCCCTTCCCGCCGATCACGGCTTGAAGATAGCCGAATATCTCAGCGGTGAGAAGATCACGACGTCGCCAGCATCGGTCCAAGCGGTTTTCCACCGAACAGATGCACGTGCAGGTGCGGCACCTCCTGATGACCATATTTGCCGATATTGGCGAGCAGCCGATAGCCAGGCTCGACAAGACCCAAAAGCCGCGCGATTTCACCTGCACCCCGCACAAATGAAGCTATCTGTTCATCGGTGCCGCGCGCGGAAAAATCATCCCAACTGACAAAAGCGGCCTTGGGGATCACCAGAACGTGGATGGGTGCCAGCGGATTGCTATCGAGAAATGCCAGGACATGATCATCCTCATACACTTTGGTGCAGGGAATCTCGCCGCGCAAAATCTTTGCGAAGATATTCTGGTCGTCATACGGCAAGGTCGGGTCAATCGGCATAGCGTGTCAGTCCTCTGGGCGGGCGGCCTTCTCAGTGAGCCCAGATAGCCCTTCGCGGGAATCGAGCTCTGCCATGACCGCATCCCATGAAAGGCCCATGTCGGCAAGCAGCACAAGCAGGTGAAATACCAGATCAGCACTTTCGCTGATCACCCCTGCGGCATCATCACGCATGGCGGCGATGACGGTCTCCACGCCTTCCTCACCAATTTTCTGCGCGATGCGCGACCGGCCTTTGGCGGTCAGCCTGGCAACATAACTGCTGTCGGGCGATGCGATGCGCCGCACGGCGATAGTCGCTTCAAGGCGCTGAATGATCGGGTCTGCCATGGCGCTGCGCTGTGCGCGCGCAAAACATCAAGGTCAAGACCCGCCAACCACGCGCTATTTCCCGGGGGGCCCCTTGCGCTTGGCACGCGCCGCCCACCGGCCGATCAGCAACCCGGCGATCCCCATCATCAACAGGCCCAGATTGCCAGGTTCGGCAACCTCGATCCATTCTCGGATGCCCTCAGTGCCGGTCAAGCCATCCAGTGTGGCTGACGTTTCGGTCTGTAGCTGCGGCGCACCCTGGTTGTTGGCCCAGGCCGCCTCGGCAGAGCCAAGCACGAACGCGGCGCACGAAAAAGCGCTGTAGCTGATAACCGCCATGATGCTGCCGGGTTTCATTTCGAGACACTTCATACCCAGATGTTAAGCAAGCGGTTTGCCAACTGTGCCAAACGCGCAGAATTGCTCAAACCTGAAGGTTAACGCCGCAGGCGCATCCGGCCAAAGTGTCAACCCAGCCGACGCTTCGGCTTGTAACAAATGTACCCGCATGTGGGTATCAACAGCACCTGGCCGCGAGGCCCGCTGCGCGCAAAGCGGCATGCGCATCGCCGATCGATGCCTCGCCGAAGTGAAAGATCGAGGCGGCCAGAACGGCGCTGGCGTGGCCCGTTGTGACACCCTCGACCAGATGGCCGATGGTGCCCACGCCGCCGCTGGCGACGACGGGGATAACGACCTGGTCGGCAATCGTGCGGATCAGTTCAAGATCATAGCCATCGCGGGTGCCATCGCGGTCCATCGACGTCACAAGCAGTTCCCCTGCCCCCAGCCGGGTGAGGTTGAGCGCGTGGGCTATGGCGTCGATGCCGGTCGGCATGCGCCCGCCATGGGTGTATATCTCCCAACCCTGGCCATCTTCCCGACGCCGCGCGTCGATCGAGGCAACGACACACTGGCTCCCAAAGCGTTCTGCGATGTCGGCGACCAGCTCGGGTCGGGCAACCGCAGCGCTGTTGATCGCCACCTTGTCTGCGCCGGCCAGCAGCAGCACGCGCGCATCGTCGGGGTTGCGCACCCCGCCGCCCACGGTCACCGGCATGAAGCAAACCTCAGCAGTGCGGCGGACCACATCAATCATCGTTCCGCGTGCCTCGATGCTGGCGGAAATATCCAGAAAGCACAGCTCATCGGCGCCTGCCGCAGCATAGGCCCGTGCCTGTTCGACAGGGTCGCCTGCATCCTTCAGATCGACAAACTTTACGCCTTTGACGACGCGGCCATTGGCGACATCGAGACAGGGGATGACGCGGACGCGGACAGTCATCTGCGCGCCGCCATCGCAATCGCGGTGGCAAGATCGAGCCGGCCGTCATACAGCGCGCGCCCGGTGATGACGCCTTCAATGCCATCTTCGGCATGCAGGCTGAGCAGGTGGATATCATCGAGCCCCTTCACCCCGCCGCTGGCGATCACCGGGATATCGGTGCTGCGCGCCAGTTCGACGGTGGCATCGACATTGCAGCCCTTGAGCAGTCCATCGCGGCCAACATCGGTAAACAGCAAGCTTGCAACACCTGCGTCCTCGAACCGGCGCGCCATATCGGCGACCGGGACATCGGAGACATCGGCCCAACCGTGGGTGGCGACCATGCCATCGCGCGCATCGACGGCCACCACAACGCCGCCGTCATACGCCTTGGCCATATCGCGAACGAATTCAGGATCGGTTAGCGCGGCCGTGCCGATGACGACGCGCGCTACGCCCAGATCAAACCAGCCGTCTACCGCGGCGCGGTTGCGGATTCCGCCCCCCAGTTGCACATAACCGGGGAACGCACTGATGATCGATTCGACGGCAGTGCGGTTGACCGCTTCGCCTGCGAACGCCCCGTCCAGATCGACAACGTGGAGGTGCTGCGCTCCAGCGTCCGCGAACAGCAAAGCCTGCGCTGCCGGATCATCGCCATAGATAGTGGCGCGGTCCATATCGCCCTGGGCCAGCCGGACCACCTGCCCGCCTTTCAGATCGATGGCAGGAAAAACAATGATGCTCATGCCGGGGTCCAGTCGAGAAAGCGCCGGAGCAGATCGATGCCGTAAGCCTGGCTCTTTTCAGGGTGAAATTGCACGCCAATGATATTGCCGCGCGCCACCGCTGCGGTCACCGGCCCGCCATGATCGGTGCGGGCGGCAACATCGGCCGCATCCGCTACCGCAAAATGATAGCTGTGCAGAAAATACGCCTCGCCCGGCAAAATCAGCGGTGCACCTGCAAAAGGCGTGACATCATTCCAGCCCATATGCGGCACCTTGATACCCGGTGCAGGCTGAATCGCGCGGACCTCACCTGCGATCCAGCCCAGCCCCTGATGCACCCCGTGTTCAACCGAGCGATCAGCCAGCAGCTGCATGCCCACGCAGATACCCATAAACGGCACCTTGTCTGCCAGCACCCGCGCCTCCAGCGCCTCGATCATGCCGGCAATTGCGGTCAGCCCGCGCATGCAGGCGGCAAAGGCGCCGACCCCGGGCAGGACAATCCGCTCTGCCCGGCGAACCGCACCGGGGTCGGCCGTCACCGCAATGTCGGCAGCTCCGGCGGCTTTCAGCGCGTTGTGGACGCTGTGCAGATTACCCGCGCCATAATCGATCAGCGCGATGCGCTCAGCCACCCAGCACACCCTTGGTCGAGGGGATTGCACCTTGCTTGCGCGGGTCGATTTCGACCGCCAACCGCATCGCGCGGGCAAACCCCTTGTAGATGCTCTCGCAGATATGGTGGTTGTTTGCCCCGTAAAGCAGCTCGATGTGCATGGTCAGCCCGGCGGTTTGTGCGATGGAATGGAACCAGTGCTCAAAAAGCTCGGTATCCATCTCGCCCAGACGCGGCTGGCTGAAACCTGCCTTCCAGACCAGAAACGGACGGCCCGAAATATCGACAGCGACCCGGCTCAGCGTCTCGTCCATCGGCGAATACGCATGGCCGTAACGCACGATTCCCGCCTTGTCGCCCAGCGCCTGTGCCAAAGCCTGGCCGATCGTGAGCGCGCAATCTTCGGTGGTGTGGTGCTGGTCTACATGCAGGTCGCCGTTGATCCGGCAGGTCAGGTCGATCAGCGAATGCCGCGAAAACTGTTCGACCATATGATCGAGAAAGCCGATTCCGGTGGACACATCGAAACGACCGGTCCCGTCGAGGTTCAGCTCGACGAGAATATCGGTCTCATGGGTCTTGCGTTCTATCCGGGCGGTGCGCATGCTGCGCCCTATAAGCACCTTGCCCCGGCGCGCAACAATTTTGCCGCAGGTCGCGACTGCACGATGGCATTACTACATAGCGGCTTGACCCTGCGCGGCTGTCAGTCCAACAAAAAGGGCATGAGCGACGATGCACCCGACAGCCTGATTCCCTATGACGAAATCGTGCAGGAAGCATTACGCGCCGTTGTGGGCCGAGTGCTGGGCGAGGTCGAGCTGACCGGATTGCCCGGTGAGCACCACTTTTACATCACGTTCAAGACCCACTCGCCCGGTGTCGATATTCCGCGTCATCTGGTCGAGCGTTTCCCTGACGAGATGACCATCGTGCTCCAGCAGAAATTCTGGGATCTGAAGGTCGAGAAGACCGGGTTTTCGGTTGGTCTGAGCTTTAATCGCGTGCCTGCGCACCTTTTCATCCCGTTCGCGGCGATCACCGCATTTGTCGATCCGGCGGTGGATTTCGGGCTGCAGTTTCAGGTTGCAGGCGACAAGTCCCCGCCCGAGCCACACGAAACGGCGGAAAACGATCATCCCGGCATTGAAGCCGATGGCTCCAACGTCGTCAGCGTGGACTTCGGCAAGCGCAAATAGGCGGATTGCCGCTCCGCTTCCGGAGATTTGCCAATGACCACCGACACCCGCATCGAAAGCGATTCGCTTGGCGATATCGCGGTGCCCGCCGCCTGCTATTGGGGTGCGCAGACCCAGCGCAGTCTGGAAAACTTCCCGTTTGCCACGCACGAGCGCATGCCTATCGGCATCGTGCATGGCCTGGCCGTGGTCAAACTTGCCGCAGCCCGGGTCAATCGCGCCCATGGCTTGCCGGGCGGTGTTGCCGATGCAATCGAGACCGCTGCCGCTGAAGTCGTTGCCGGCCAGCTCGACGATCAGTTTCCGTTGACCATCTGGCAGACCGGCAGTGGCACCCAGACCAACATGAACGTCAACGAGGTCATCGCTGGCCGCGCCAACGAGCTTTTGAGCGGAACGCGCGGTGGCAAGACCCCGGTACACCCCAATGATCATGTCAACATGAGCCAGTCGTCGAACGACAGCTTCCCCACCGCCTTGCATATCGCCGCCAGCCTTGATGCCCGCGCGCGGTTGCTACCCAGCCTGCATCACCTGACGATGGCGATCGAGAGCAAGGCGAAGGCCTGGGCCAATATCGTCAAGATCGGGCGCACCCATTTGCAGGATGCCACCCCGCTGACGCTGGGGCAGGAATTTTCAGGCTATGCCAATCAGCTCTATCGTTGCGGACTGCGGATCGAGCCGGGACTGAGCGCAGGCACCGACCGGTTGGCGATCGGCGGCACAGCGGTGGGCACCGGGCTGAACGCCCCTCAAGGTTTTGCAGCGGATATGTGCGCGGCGATTGCCGACATCACCGGCCAGCCGTTTCACCCGGCAGAAAACAGCTTCGAGGCGCTCGCGTCGAATGATCCGCTGGTGCACCTATCGGGGACGCTGAGCACGCTGGCGGTGGCGTTGACCAAGATTGCCAACGATATCCGCCTGCTCGGATCGGGTCCGCGTTCCGGGCTCGGCGAGCTGGAACTGCCCGTCAATGAACCGGGCAGCTCGATCATGCCGGGCAAGGTCAACCCCACCCAGTGCGAGATGCTGACGATGGTCGCCGCGCAGATCATTGGCAACCATCAGGCAGTAACCGTCGGCGGCATGCAGGGCCATCTGGAACTCAACGTGTTCAAGCCGCTGATCGGTGCCAATGTGCTGCGCTCGATCGATCTTCTGGCGACCGGGATGGAAAGTTTTGCCGAACGCTGCGTCGAGGGGCTGGAGGCCAATGAAACCCGCATTGCCGAACTGGTTGAAAAGTCGTTGATGCTGGTCACGGCTCTGGCCCCGGTGATCGGCTATGACGGCGCTGCTAAGATCGCCAAGCATGCGCATGCGCACGGCCTGACCCTCAGGCAGGCGGGCCTCGCGCTGGGTCTGGTCGATGAGGCAACATTTGATCGCCATGTTCGCGCCCATGATATGACCGGGCCCAAAAGTCTGTAGCTGACAGAATTTTGCGGAACTGCCCGATGGGACGGCGCGTTTGAGGTCAAAGCCAAATTGCAGTATGGAACCAGATATGACCAGCCCTGAAAACGGAAACCCGCCATCTGTCCCCGTGATCGATCCGGCACCGCCCACCCCCGGTACGGCGGTGAACGTGACCAATCCTGTGACGAATACCGGGGTCCAGCCAGCGCATTGGTCACGCGGCGCCTGGCAGGGTGCGAGCCGCTTGATCACAACGGCCGCCAATGATGAGCTGGTGCGCAATATGATCGGCTCACGCGCGCGCAGTCAGGTGGCTGCAACGGTTTTTGGCGGCACCGTGCTGGGGGCTGTTGCCGCACGCATTGCGACGCGATCGGTACCTGGCGCGTTGCTGGTCGGTGGCGCGCTGCTCGCCAAAGCCATCTATGACAAGCGCAAGGCAAAAAGCAACGCGACCATTGGCGATGTGATCGCTAATGCCAAAGCCAAGGTTACACCCAAACGCTGATTGCTCAGTCAACGCGGCGGACCTGCGACAAAGCGGTTGACCTTTGGTCATTGCATTGGCCATGAGCCGCCATGGTCATTTCCGCTTCCAAAACCGCCCTCGCCCGCCGCGGCCTGCTTTTCATCCTGTCGTCGCCGTCGGGCGCGGGCAAAACGACCATCGCGGGCATGCTGCTTGAAGCGGACGAGAAGCTTTGCCTTTCGGTCTCGGTCACCACTCGCCCACCGCGTGAGGGTGAAATCGATGGCACACATTATCACTTCATCCATGTTGCTCAATTCCACAAGATGGTCGAGGACCATGCGCTGCTTGAATGGGCCAAGGTGTTCGGTCATTTTTACGGAACGCCCAAGGCGGCGGTCAAGCAGGGCCTGCGCGAAGGCCGCGACTTTCTGTTCGATATCGATTGGCAGGGAACGCAGCAGCTTTATCAGCGATCAGAAGGCGATGTTGTCCGCGTCTTCATCCTGCCACCCTCGCTGGATGAGCTCCACCAACGGTTGCGCAGCCGCAACACCGACAGCGAAGACGTCATTGCCGGGCGCATGGCACGCGCGCAGGACGAGATCAGCCATTGGGATGGCTATGATTTCGTCGTGATCAACGATGATGTCGACAGCTGCTTTACCAAGGTTCGCCAGATCCTGCATTCCGAACGGATGCGCCGCGCGCGACAGACCGGGCTGATCGACTATGTTCGCGATCTGATGAACCCGCCCGAATAATCGGACCTTACGTCGATCCCCGGATCAATGCCCTTCGGGATCATAGCCACCGGATGGCACCTGCGCGTTGACGATGCCGCCATCGACCGGAATGGTCGTGCCGATGACATAATCCCCTGCCCGGCTGGCCAGAAAGATCACCGCGCCCGATATATCCTGCGCGTTGCCGACACGCTTGTTGGGGATCGAGTTGGCGACCAGATCGCCGTGGTCACGCGCGGCCTTGTTCATTTCGGACGGGAACGCCCCGGGGCCGATTCCGGTCACATAGATATGATCGCGTAGCAGCCGCACCGCCATCCGCTTGGTCAACTGGATCAGCGCGGCCTTGCTCGCCTGATAGCTGTAGGTTTCCCACGGGTTGATCCGCATCCCATCGACCGATGAAATGTTGATCACCTTGGCGGGGGTTTCGGCAGTCGCTCCGGCCTTGAGCAGTCCGTGCAGCGCCTGGGTCAGGAAAAACGGCGATTTGACGTTGAGGTCCATCACCTTGTCCCAACCGATTTCGGGGAAAGTCTCGAACTCCGCGCCCCAGGCTGCGCCTGCGTTATTGACCAGAATGTCGAGCCGCCCCTCGCGCTCGGCCAATTGCGCTGCAAGCTGGCGCGCGCCTGCGACATTCGAGATATCGGCGGGCAGCGAGATGCAATTGGGGCCAAGCTCTTGCGCTGTGGCGTCGCACACATCGGCCTTGCGCGCCGAGATATAGACCTTGCAGCCTGCTGCAACCAGCCCCTGCGCGATCATCTTGCCGATGCCACGCGATCCGCCGGTGACCAGAGCCACCTTGCCCTTGACCGAAAATAGCTGGTCGATATTCATGAAGCTCATCCCTCGTTGCGCAAGGCTTCCCTTGCGATAATCGTGCGCTGAATTTCGCTGGTTCCCTCGTAGATGCGGAACAGGCGGACATCGCGATAAAACCGTTCGATACCATAATCGGCGATATAGCCCGCCCCGCCATGAATCTGCACCGCGCGGTCGGCAACTCGGCCCACCATTTCGGATGCGATCAGCTTGGCGCAGGCACAATCTTCGGTGATCCGTTCACCGCGATCCTTGGCGCGCGCGGTTTGCAGCACCAGTGCCTTGGCGGCCTTGGATTCAGCGACGCTATCGGCGATCATCCCCTGGATGAGCTGAAACTCGGCGATCGGCTTGCCAAACTGCTTGCGTTGCTTGGCATAAGCCACGCTATCGGCGATCAGCCGTTCGGCAGCGCCGACGCATACCGCCGAGATATGCAGCCGTCCGCGATCCAGCACCCGCATCGCGACCTTGAA
>JBBQXX010000093.1:0-9650 GCA_038209235.1 Sphingomonadales bacterium
TATCCCCCGACTCGTCACTTAAACCGCAGGGCCATGCCCCCGAAACTAACCCTGCACCTTTCAACCCGCAAACCTCTCGACATACACAAACCTCGGCACATCACCGGGCAGAATAAAACGCGCCAGCCGTCGAACCTAAACGAAGTTCCGGTCCAGATCGGTCAATCAGGTGAATTTTACGGGTTAGCGCCATGATTACACCTGTCATCTCGTATGCTATCTCATCACACGCCTGCGGAGGCGGTAACCCATTCATTCTCCGCTGATTTATGTGACGGAAAGCGTGGTGCAGATGCTCCGATCACATCGCCAAGGTGACTCCCTCGCTCGAACGGGTGGGCGATTTCTCCGCGTTTCTGACAGAGGGCTTCGATAAAGTTTTGAACTACGCCGCGCTTCGCAAGGCGGAGCCTGTTGGGCGGCCTATCGGATCGAAGGCATGGCTTGCCGCGATGGAGGCCAAGACCGGGCTGAAACTTGCGGCGCAGAAACATAGGCCGAAGGCAGGGTAATTGTCCGCGATGATCAGTCCTGCAGAAAATTGACATTGACCCTTAGTGGTAACAACAATGCCTTCAAATTGGTTGTATATTTGCAGTTGACCTGAGTCATCTCGCTTCCAGATTGAGTACCGCATTCCCCGGCTAACTTGTGTCAATAGAACTGTCACTATTCTTTGGGTTGGCAAACTGTTGGCTGCCATGCATATTCATTTGCGAATCTGATATTTGAAGGGGTGCAGGGTGCGGCGTTCTGTTTGGCGGCTGATCAGTAGCGCAATGGCGGCAGCAGGCGCAGCTTCCACCAGCGCGCTGGCGCAGGACGCACTGGCCGATCCGGCAGGCTCGGGTGTGCTGGTATCTGCCGTCCAATGGCTGCAAGGCACGCTGCTCGGGACGCTCGCCACAGTGGTGGCGGTCATCGCGGTGGCCGCGGTGGGGTTTCTGATGCTCACCGGGCGGATCAACTGGCGCTATGGCGCTACCGTCATCCTAGGCTGCTTCATCCTGTTTGGTGCGGCCAGTATCGTTGCAGGCATCCAGTCCACCGCGACGCTGGGCAACTGACGCGGTGGAGAGCATCGAGCGGACATCGGTGTTCATCGCACTGACCCGGCCACAGATGTTCGCAGGGGTTACCTACAGCTTTTTCGTCGCCAATGCGGTGGTGGCGACCGAACTGTTCCTTGTCTTCCGTTCCGGCTGGATCGTTGCGGTGGCACTGCTGATCCATCTCGCTGGCATACTGCTATGCCTGCGCGAACCGCGTTTTTTTGACCTGTGGCTGGTGCGCCTGGGCCGCTGCCCGCGCATCCGCAACCATGCGATCTGGCAATGCAACTCCTACCAGCCCTGACCAGCGACCCTAAGGTCATTGCACGCGAAAAACTGGCGGACGAGCATCTGCCTTATGCCCGGCACGTCAATGACCACACGGTTGAGACGCGTGAGGGCATGCTGATGCAGACCATTTTCCTGCGCGGCCTGCATTTCGAGACAGCGGACAGCGAGGAGATCAACTATCGCGCCCGGCTGCGCGATGCGATGTTGCAGGCTATCGGCAGTTCGAGCTTTGCGCTGTATCACCATATCGTTCGGCGGCGCGTGGACACGACGCTGGACGCGGACTTTCCTGACAGCTTTTCGCAGCGGCTGGATGCAGCGTGGCGTGCGCGGCTACAGTCGCGCCAGCTCTATATTAACGACCTGTTCCTCACCCTGATCCGCCGCCCGTTGCGCGGCCAGGTCGGCGCGCTGGACCGAGTGCGGGCCCTGCTGGGGCGGACTATGCTCGACCGGGAGGCGGAGGCCGCGCAAGACCTGCGCCAGCTCGACAATGCGCGCGATGCGCTGGTCTCTGCGCTCGGCAGCTATGGCCCTCGCGTGCTGGGCGTCTATGACACACCGCAAGGGCCATGTTCGGAGCCGCTGGAGTTCCTGTCCTCGCTGTTTCACGGCGAGATGCGCCCCGTGCTGCTGCCCCGGCAGGATATTGGCCGCTATCTGCCCTATCGCCGGATCAGCTTTGGGCAGGAGACAGTGGAACTGGGTCGCGCCGGTGTTTCACCGCCCAGCTATCTCGGTATCGTCTCGATCAAGGATTATCCCGCGCAGACCGCGCCTGGCATGTTCGATGAACTGCTCCGTCTGCCGTTCGAGATGACACTGTCGCAAAGCTTTGGCTTTGTCGACAGGTCCGCGGCGCTCTCGCGCATGAACCTGGCGCTGCGGCGAATGCGCTCTGCCGAGGATGAGGCGCTGAGCCTGCGCGACGAACTCGCGACCGCCAAGGATGATGTCGCGGCGGGCCGTGCTTCGTTTGGCGAGCATCACATGACCCTTGCCATCCGGGGCAGCAGCCCAGCGGAGGTCGATCAGGGCGTTGCCGAGGCGCAGGCGATGCTGGCCGATCAGGGAGCTATCGCGGTCCGCGAAGAGATTGCGCTGGAGCCGGCCTTCTGGTCCCAGTTTCCTGGCAATTTCCGCTACATCGCGCGACGCGGGCTGGTTTCAACGCGCAATTTCGCAGGGCTCGCCAGTTGCCACAACTTCCCACTGGGCAAAGCGCAGGGCAACCATTGGGGAGATGCCGTCAGCCTGCTGGAAACGACGGCGGCAGGACCCTATTATTTCAACTTCCACCAAAGCGATCTCGGCAACTTCACCGTCATCGGCCCATCGGGATCGGGCAAGACGGTGGTACTCAACTTCCTGCTCGCGCAGGCGCGCAAGTTCCATCCGCGTATTATATTCTTCGACAAGGATCGCGGCGCAGAGTTGTTCATCCGCGCGATTGGTGGCAGCTATGATGTGCTGCGCCCCGGACACCCTTCCGGCCTCAACCCGCTGCAGATCGAGGATACGTCCGGCAACCGGCAGGTCCTGATCGAATGGTTGACCTTACTGGCGGGCACGGTGGATGTTGAGGAAGCCGCGCAGATCAAGGATGCAATCGATGCGAACTTCCAGCAGCCGCTGGAGCACCGGCGCCTGCGCCATCTGGTCGAGCTGTTCCGGGGTGGCCATCGCCCCCGCAGCGATGACCTGTGGTCGCGGCTGCGGCCTTGGTTGGGTGAGGGCGAACATGCCTGGCTGTTCGACAATGCTATGGACGCGACCGATCTGAATGCTGCCACAGTCGGTTTCGACATGACGCAGATACTCGACAATGCGGCGCTGCGCAGCCCGGCGATGCTGTATCTGTTTCACCGCGTTGAACAGCGGTTGGATGGTACGCCCGCAATCATCGTGGTCGATGAAGGCTGGAAGGCGCTCGACGACGATGTCTTCGTGCGCAGGATCAAGGACTGGGAAAAGACCATCCGCAAGCGCAACGGGATTGTCGGCTTTGCCACCCAAAGCGCGCAGGATGCGCTCGAAAGCCGCATCGCCAGCGCCATCATCGAACAGGCGGCAACGCAGATATTCATGGCCAATCCAAAGGCGCGGACGGCAGATTATATTGATGGCTTCGGGCTGACACCACAAGAGCTTGACCTGATCCGAACCCTGCCGGACAGCGCGCATTGCTTCCTGATCAAGCACGGTTCGCACAGCGTGGTCGCCCGTCTCAACCTTTCGGGCGAGCGCGAAATTCTGACCATACTGTCCGGGCGCGAAAGCAGCGTACGCGCGCTTGACGAATTGCGGGGCCGGGTGGGCGACGATCCAGATGTGTGGATTCCGGCGCTGATGGAGGCGCTGTGATGGCATGCCCTGTCCCGACACCAGGCGGCAATTTTCTTGGCGATACGCTGCGCTTTATCGATTGCGAGGCGCTGACCATCGGCGCTGCGGGCTATCAGGCATTGGCTAGCCCCGGATCCATACTCTGGACCCTGCTGACGGGGCTGCTCACGATCTTTGTCGCCATCTTTGGCTATCGCATGCTGCTCGGCGAGGTGCCAAGCGTACGCGAGGGCGCACTGGCCTTCGTGAAGATCGGCATCGTGCTCACCCTCGCGACAAGCTGGCCGGCCTATCGCACGATCGTGTTCGATGTAGCTGTGCGCGCACCGGCAGAGCTGAGTGTCAGCATCGGCCGTGCTGCCGACCTGCCGGGAAGCCAAGGCGGAATGATCAACAGGCTGGAAGCCACCGACGCGGCGATGGTGGCGCTGGCGATTGAGGGCGCAGGCCTCAGGTCCGCTAACCTCAACACCATGCCACCGCTTTTTGCCGGGTTCGAAACGTTCGCGCTGGGCGGCGCGCGCATGCTGTTCCTGCTGGGCGTGCTAGGTGCTTTCGGCTCTGTCCGGTTGATTGCAGGATTGCTGCTGGCAATCGCGCCCTTGTTTATCGCGTTTTTGTTGTTCGATGCCACACGCGGGCTGTTTGCAGGCTGGCTCAGGGTGCTGTTGGGTGCAGCGTTGGGCAGCCTGGGGACAGCCATCCTGCTGGGCGTGCAGCTGGCGTTGTACGAGCCTTGGCTGACCAGCTTGCTCAATGCGCGCGCAGCAGAGATTGCCGTGCCTTCCGCGCCTGTCGAGTTGCTGACAATGAGCCTATTGTTCGTGATTGTGCTGCTCGCCATGCTTGGCGCGCTGGCGCGGCTGGCTTGGGGGTTTGGCTTTGCCAGATTCGTGGCCGTCTGGCCTATGGCAACGATGCAGCCAGGACCTTCGGTGCAGCGTGATCGCATCGATAGTGCGCCTGTGCCCGCACCAGCAGCGGAAAGATCGCGTGCGGCGATGGTCGCCGATGCGGTGGTATCCGGCCAGCGACGCGAGGGGGGCCTCACCACTCTGGCCATGCGCGGAAATGTTTCCCAAAGGGTTCCGGTTCAGGCCGTCACCCGGCAGGAACCAGTTGCTGCGATCACCCCGCTTGGGCAATCGCATCGTCGGCGCAGCGCGCGGCAGGTCTCCAGACGCGCTGACACAAGGGATGCCCGCGCGTGAAGCAGGACGGCAAAGCCGAGCGCGAAGCCTATTACCGCGAGGCTGCCACCTGGGCGCATGACCAGCAACAGGCGTTGCGCTCTTCGCGCCGTATCGCTTGGATCGTCGCCAGCATCGCAACGGGCGTTGCAGTGCTGCTGGCGCTGACGATCGTGCTCTTGACCCCGCTGAAGACGGTGGAGCCCTATACGTTGCTGGTCGACCGCCAGACGGGGTTCGTGCAGGCGGTGGACCCGCTGGAACCGCAGCGCATCTCCGGCGATGCCGCGCTCACCCAATCGTTCCTCGTTCAATATGTCATCGCGCGCGAGAGCTTCGACATCGATGCTGTTCAGGCCAATTATCGCAAGGTCTCGCTCTGGTCGGCCGACAGCGCGCGGTCCCGCTATGTCTCGAGCATGCAGGCCACAAACTCTGCCAGCCCGCTCACACGCTATCCTCGCGCGACGGTCATCGACACGGTGGTCAAGAGCGTGTCGCCCATGGCGAACGGCAAGGCCATGGCCCGGTTCGAAACCCGCCGCTCGGACAGAGGTGCCCCGCCGCGCGTGACGGGCAACTGGGTGGCGCTGGTCAGCTATCGTTTTGCGGGCGAACCGCTGCGCGTGGAAGACCGCTTTCTCAATCCCTTGGGCTTTCAGGTCGTGCGCTACCAGCGTGATCCCGAGGCCTTACCGCCACCCGAGGCGTTGCCGCCACCCGAGCCGGTCGTGGACCCGCCTGCTGCCACAACGCCCGCGCCCCCCGCGCGCGCTGCGGTGCCGCCCGTCATGCAGCGGCGATTGTCTGACGGGATCTTGCCATGATTCAGCCCGGCATGCTCGCGATCCTGATGCTGCAAATGGCGTTTCCGGGCGCGCCGATGATGCAGCCCATACCCGGGCCAAGTGATCCGCGCCTGCGCACCATCGAATATCAGGCGGACCAGATCGTCCGGCTCGAGGTCGCCACCGGATACCATCTCAGCGTCGAATTTGCGCCTGATGAACGGATCGAGACGGTCGCGGTCGGCGACAGCAGCGCCTGGCTCGTGACCGCCAACCAACGTGGCACCCATTTGTTCATCAAGCCAGTCAGTGCAGATGCGGACAACAACATGACGGTGATCACCGACACGCGGGTCTATCTGTTCGATCTTCACGCGCTCGATAGCCCGGGGGCCAACATGCCCTACACCGTGCGGTTCACCTTTTCCGCAGCCAGAGCGGCTCCTTTTGCCAGCATCGACGGAGCCGACAGCGTTGAGGGTGAGTACCGGCTGAGCGGCGACCACCGCCTGTATCCCATCCAGATGGGGGACGATGGCATCCACACTTATATCATTTGGCCCGACGATGTCGCGCTTCCGGCCATGTATACCGTGGATGAACGCGGCGAGGAGCGGCTTGTCAACGGCGCCATGCGCGACGGCATGTACGTGGTTGATGCGGTTGCGCCGCGCCTCACATTCCGAATCGATAACCGCACGGCGAATGCCCGCAGAATCCTGCCCAAGGAGAATCGCTGATGGCGATCAGGGCTGAACCCGACATTGCCGCCGAGGTCGATATCCGGCCCGTCGTTGCGCGCACCCGACAACCGCTTCCCCCTTGGTTTTTCATCGCGGTGCTCGGCGTGCTTGCCGTCGTGCTGTTCCTGGTGCTGGACGGACGGCGACGCGCGCTGCAAGCCCCGGCTGTCATGGCTGGGCAGGTCGATCTGGCGGGTGGATCGGCCGTGCCGATGCTCTACGTGCCCCCGGAGCTTGAGCAACCAGCACCGCTTCTGCCGGTGACCCCGCAACCTGAGGCTGCCGTTTTGGGGCCATCGCCATCGCCCCGGCCCCTGGCTCAGCCCGGCCCAAGTCCATCGCCGCCTGTGCAGGCCTATTTTCCGCCATCGCCCTCTGGCGCCGGCCCGGCGCCATCTCAACCTGCCGGCAACGTTTCGCCGGTCCTGGTGATCGACAGTGGCAGTGTTGCTCGCCCGCAATCGTCAGAAAGGCGGGCCGGACAGGAAAGCGAGGGATCGCCAGAAGTTGGCCGCAGCGCGGCAGCGGCACCACGCGACACCAGCCGCCAGCGGGCTGGTGCTTTCGCCAATGCCAGCACATCGGTAGTCCAGGGCACCTTGATCCCGGCCGTTCTCGAATCCGCGCTCAACTCTACACGGCCAGGTTTTGTCCGGGCGATCGTGTCGCGCGACGTGCGCGGATTTGACGGCACACGCGTTCTTATCCCACGCGGTAGCCGCCTGATCGGCGAATACGAATCCGATGCACAATCCGGCGATAACCGGGCTCTTATAAACTGGACCAGGCTGATTCGGCCCGACGGCGCCACGGTCGCGATCGACTCGCCTGCCGCTGATCCCCTGGGCCGCAACGGGGTTCGCGCGAGGGTGAACTCGCATTTTCTTGAACGGTTCGGGGGCGCCATCCTGCAGTCGGTGCTCGATATCGGCGTTAATGCCGCAGCGCGGGCGGCAGATTCGCCGACGGTGATCGCACTGCCGGGGTCCTTTGCCGGTGCAGCAGGCCAGCGCGTCCAGCCGTTACAGGTGACCCCAACCCTTACCGTCAAGCGTGGCACTAGCATCAGCGTTTTCGTGGCGCGCGACCTCGACTTTACCGGCGTGGAGCAGGGGCGGCGATGAGCGCCGAGCCCATTCCTATCGGCCAGGTCTATCTGACCAGCTATCTGGCGCCACTGGGCGCAGCCTTGGTGCGGCCCGATGTGACCGACATTTATGTCAACCGACCCCATGAAATCTGGCTGGAAACCACCAGCGGCGTGTCCGAGCGGATCGATGCGCCTGATCTCGACCCTGTTACCCCGGAGCGGCTGGCCCGGCAGATCGCAGCCCTGTCCCATCAGGGCATCAGCCGCAAGCACCCGCTTTTGTCGGCGGCCTTGCCCGATGGTTCGCGCATCCAGATCGTTATGCCGCCTGCGACCCGCGGCAATCTGGTCCTGGCCGTGCGCAAGCATGTTTCGCAGGACCTGAGGCTTTCTGACTTTGTCAATGCTGGTGCCTTCAGCCAGACCCAATCCGGGGCCGATGCAACCAATGCGCCGGACGCGGACCTGAAGGCGCTGCTGGCGCAAGGCCATATCGCAACAATGCTCGTGACAGCGGTCCGCCAGCGCAGCAATATTCTCGTCTCGGGTGGCACTTCGACCGGCAAAACCACTTTCCTGAATGCGTTGCTGCGCGAGATACCCGCAGACGAGCGCCTGATCCTGATCGAGGATACGCCCGAACTCAACGTGACGCATGCCAACGCCATCGGGCTGCTGGCTGCGCGCAGCGAACTGGGAGAGGCACAGGTGACCGCGAATGATCTCGTTGCCGCATCGCTGCGGTTGCGTCCTGACCGCATCATTCTTGGCGAGTTGCGTGGCAACGAGGCGCTGGCCTTTCTGCGGGCGGTCAATACCGGCCATCCAGGATCGATGACCACTATTCATGCCGACAGCCCGCAGGGGGCCATAGAGCAGATCACACTGCTTGCATTGCAGGCCGGTACGCGACTAAGCCGCGCGGATATTCATCATTATGTCCGCTCGACCGTCGATGTGTTCGTCCAGCTCGCGCGCGAGAAGGGAAAGCGATCTGTCTCCGCAGTCGTGCTCGGCTCGCAACTCTGGTCCGAATAATGGGCGGCTTCGATCCTTTCACAACCAACCTTGAGGCTAGCGCGTCGGCCTCGGCTGTTGCCTGGGTTCAGGCCGCACTTACAGGCACAATGGCAGCATCGATAGCCGTCATCGCTGTTGCAGCTGTCGGCTTTGGCATGATGTCAGGCCGTATCGATATGCGGCGGGCTACGACGACAATCCTAGGCTGTTTTGTTGTCTTCGCCGCACCGTCTATTGCAGACGGCATATTGCGCGCAACCAGCTTTGGCGCGAGGGATGCACCGTCCGTTTCATCGATCGGGGTCGAGGAACCAGCACCTTTGCCTGAGATTTCCCGCCAGCCCGATTATGATCCATATGCAGGCGCCGCCATGCCAGTTCAGTAGAGAGACATCTCACATCAACTGGCCTGTCGCGATGCATTATTGCGGTGGTCAATGTTATACTAAATCCCATTGATCAGAACCCATGTGCCCATTGGCGCAGTCCAATGGACATGGTGCGCCAAGGCTGGCCGACGAGTTTGTTCCAGGCGAAGCAGCAGTCATCGACGATGTCATCGTTATACCAACCTGCGCTGAGGCTGGCTCGCATTTGGGAATCCTAAATGTGAGTCAGCCTTTACGCGCGTTGGTATAAGTCATTGAAAAGATGGTGGGCGCGGCAGGGATTGAACCTGCGACCCCACCTGTGTGAAGGGTGTGATAGCGGCTATTTACGGCTTTACGCGAACAAAAAAACCCTTTAAAAACAATGATAAGAGTGCGGGCGTGTTTGCCACCGTCCGCGTATGTTTTTCATGTTTTTTTCATGGATTTTGGAGATTCGAAATATGCCCGACCTTAGTCGGATCGGAGAGCGTGATAGGTTGAAACCCAAGGCTGGGGACGAACCTCATTGGCATCGCCTCAGGCAAGGCATTTATCTCGGCTATCGGCCTTCCAAAAAGAAGGCTGGAGGCACCTGGTTTGCGCGCGTTTATGAGGCTGACAAAAATCGGAATATGCGCAAGCCGCTGGGTGACTATGGCCTCCTTTCTGGCCATGATGTTTTCAAGCAAGCGAAGGCCGATGCCGAGACGTGGGCTGAGACGGTTGAAAATGGGGGCCAGCGTGCCCGCGATATGGTTA
>JBBQXX010000094.1:0-9557 GCA_038209235.1 Sphingomonadales bacterium
GGTGAGACCAGATGGGTGCGTGCGCCCGGCCCCTGACGGCCTACGAAATTGCGGTTGGATGTCGAGGCGCAGCGTTCGCCGCTGGGCACCTTGTCGGGGTTCATGCCAAGGCACGCCGAGCACCCCGGCTCGCGCCATTCAAAGCCTGCATCGACAAATATACGGTCGAGACCTTCCGCTTCGGCCTGCCGCTTGACGAGGCCCGAACCGGGCACCACCAGCGCAGACTTGATCCCCGGCGAATTGCGGCGACCTTTCAGAACAGCAGCAGCAGCGCGCAAATCCTCGATGCGGCTGTTGGTGCAGCTACCGATGAAGATATGCTCGACCACGATGTCGCTCAGCAGCGTGCCCGCTGTCAGCCCCATGTAATCGAGCGACTTTTGCGCCGCGGCGCGCCTGGAGGCATCGGCAAAGCTTTGCGGATCGGGCACGCTACCGGTGATCGGCAAGACATCCTCGGGGCTGGTGCCCCATGTAACAGATGGCGCGATATCGGCAGCGTTGATGACCACGGTCTTGTCGAACACCGCGCCGTCATCGGTCCTGAGCGTGCGCCAGTAGGCCACCGCCGCGTCCCAGTGGGCGCCTTTGGGAGCCATCGGACGGCCCTCCAGATAAGCAAAGGTTGCATCATCGGGCGCGATCAGCCCCGCGCGTGCGCCCGCCTCGATCGACATGTTGGCAACCGTCAGCCGCCCCTCGATCGACATCTGCTCGAACACCCGCCCGCGGTATTCGATGACATGGCCGGTGCCACCTGCCGCGCCGATCTGGCCGTTGATGTGCAGGATCAGGTCCTTGGGGCTGACCGCAGACGGAAGATCGCCCTCGACTCGGATTTCCATCGATTTCGACCGCTTGAGCTGTAGTGTCTGGGTCGCCAGCACATGTTCGACTTCGGACGTGCCGATGCCAAACGCCAGCGCGCCCAACGCGCCGTGCGCCGCTGTATGGCTGTCACCGCACACCATCGTGCAGCCGGGCAGCGTGAAGCCCTGCTCGGGACCGATGACATGGACGATGCCCTGCCGCGCATCGGTCGCATCGATATAGGGCACGCCAAAGGCAGGCGCATTGCGCTCGAGCGCCTCCAGTTGCGCGCGGCTTTCCAGATCGGCGATCGGGATGCGCTTGCCATCGGCATCGACGCGCGGCGTGGTGGGCACGTTGTGATCGGGGACTGCCAGCGTGAGATCGGGTCTGCGCACCTTGCGCCCGGCGATGCGCAATCCCTCGAACGCCTGCGGGCTGGTGACTTCATGGACCAGATGGCGGTCGATAAAGATGATCGCGGTGCCATCGTCGCGCTGATCGACGATATGTTCGTCCCAGATTTTTTCGTAGAGCGTTTTTGCTTGGGCCATGGCGTCAAAAACCTTCGTAAATCAGCGTTTCCGCCCGTCGCTTGGCAGAACCGCCGCGCCAAATCCAGCGCGGATTTGGTTGGCTTTGCACCTGCGTGCACAAACCCCTTCAAACTTGCCACGATTGCGCCTATTATTGTGAGCATGCAGGCTCTTATAAATCTGGCCATCGTGGTTGCCACCACCGCGTTTATGGAATTCGTTGCGTGGTGGAGCCATAAATACGTGATGCATGGCTGGGGCTGGGACTGGCACCGCGACCATCATGAGCCGCACGACAATGTGCTCGAGAAAAACGACCTCTACGCTATCGTCGGGTCGGTCATCTCGATCAGCCTGTTTGTCATCGGAGCCTGGTTCTGGGCACCGGCAACCTGGATGGGTATCGGCGTGATGATCTACGGCATCATCTACACGCTGATCCACGATGGACTGGTGCATCAGCGCTATTTCCGCTGGGTGCCCAAGAGCGGCTATGCCAAGCGACTGGTGCAGGCGCACAAGCTTCACCACGCGACCGTTGGCAAGACAGGCGGGGTGAGCTTTGGCTTTATCATCGCCGAAGACCCGGCCAAGCTGAAACTGGAATTGAAACGCCAGCGTGAGGCAGGGGTGGCAATGATCCGCGGGTCGGCCGGCGCAATCTAGGACGCGCACCGCTATCCCAAATCCGTTTTCCGGCGAAAACCGGAAAGCCGCAACGAGCATGTCATGGCGGTTGATATACCGACCAGGGCCATCCCCCCACCATCAGTCACCCTGCCCCCACATCCGCTCAGCCTGAGCCTGCCGAAGGCCCCGCGCTATCGCCAGCGAGGGCGTGGGTGCTTGGACTATGCTGGCTGCTCCAGGCAGCCCAGCATGATCGGGGTCGCAGGTTGGCGAGGGGGCAAGCCCCTCACAACATCGCCGTATCGGTCGGCAGCCCCAGCACGATCCGGCCAACCAGTTCATAAACGCTGCTAGCAGTCGCGATATGCTGGGTGGCGACATGCGCGTCGCGGAAGCGGCGTTGCAGGTTGCTGGTCATATAGACCGCGCTGCCCCCGCCGATCGTGAATGCTATCCTGGCGACATCGGCAGCGGTCTCGGTTGCATAATTCGCCGCCAGCCGCAACCCGGCACGTTCCGCAGGCGTCAGTTCGCCGCGTATCGTTGCGCCTTCCCAGCACTCGGCAATGCTCTCCCGGAAGAACGATTCGGCTGCGGCCAGCTTCGCCTCGGCACGCATCAGGTCGGTCTGGACGACGCTGCGTTCGGCCAGGCTGCGTTGCCCGCCTTGTGGCTTCTTGGCGCGGACCAGCGCCTTGATCTCGTCCATTGCGCCTGCCGCATTGCCCAACGCCACCGACGCAACCCCCATCGCCAGCAGGCCAAACACCGGAAACTGGTAAAGCGGCCCGTGTTCGAACGGCCTGTCGGCGATCAGCGACACGCTGCGCGCCTTGGGGACGATCACGTCCTTGACCGCGATATCGCCCGATCCGGTGCCCTTCATTCCCATGACATGCCAGGTATCGAGCAGGTCGACGTCGCTGGCCGGGAAGATCATCATCCGGTGATACGGCGCGCCATTTTCGAAACGTTGCAACTCGCCATCCTTGAACACCATCGCGCCGCCGCACAGCCAGTCGCAATTGGCGCTGCCCGATCCCCATTGCCAGCGCCCGGTGACCTTGTAGTGATCGCCCATATCATCGGCGCGGCCCATCGGCGCGAACACGCCGCCGGTGATCGAATGCGGGTCGGCATAGACCTCGCGCGCGACATCGGGCGGCAGATACGCGGCATTGATCGCGGTGGTCGCGCCGATCATCACGCACCAGCCCGTGCTCGCCTCGGCCCGCGCGATCGCGTGCAGCACGCTCACCATATCGAGCGGCGGCATCTCCAGCCCGCCAAGGCTTCTGGGGCGAACCATGTTGAACACACCGGCGCGGGCGAGCGATTGCGCAATATCGGCCGGCATGCGCCGCGCAGCCTCGATCTCGTCAGCGCGCGCGGCTATGCCGGGCAGCAGCAGCGCGACCGCGTGGCCTAAAGGCTCTATGGTTTCTAGTTGTATCATCATGGTGCCTTCAACCCTCTTTCAACCGTCATCCTGAACGTGTTTCAGGACCCATTGCTCGTTTTGCGGCAGACTTACCCGGACGTGGGATGGACCCTGAAACAAATTCAGGGTGATGGGGAAAAGCCTGTCGGTGCCCCACGCTTTACAACCGCATCAAACTTGCCAGATTGTTCTTCTGCATATCGCTCGATCCGCCAACGATCGGCATGCCGAGCAGATCGCGGACGTGGCGCTCCATCTCATAGGCATCGCTGAGCGCATAGGAACCCATCACCTGCTGGCAGATCAACGCGATTTCCACCCCCGTATCGGCGACGAACAGCTTGGCCATGCTGGTTTCCACCGAACAGGGCCGACCTTCATTGGCCAGCCACGCTGCGTGATAGAGCATATGCCGCGCCGCCTGCCATCTGGTGCGCGCGGTCACCAGCTTGTGCCGGATCGCCTGATGCTGGCTGATCGGCTTGCCGAACTGCACGCGGCTTTGCGCATAGGCCCAGGCCTCGTCGATCGCGGCGCGCGCGATACCCAGCGCAACCGCCGAAATCTCGAGCTTTTCGACATCGAGCGCGCGGCCCGCCAGCAGTTGCCAGCCCTTGTTCCACATCGCCTCGCCGCCGACGATGGCGCTCACCGGCAGCCGGACATTATCGAAATACACATCCTGACTGTGCGTGTAACGCAGGTTGACATGCGCGATATCCTGCATCGATACGCCGGGTGCATCGGTGGGGATCAACACGAACGACAGGTTCTTGTAGCGATCTTCGGCCGGGCCGGACCTGACGAGGCAATAGATGTAATCCGCCCAGTCCGCCCCGGTGCACCAGCGCTTGGCACCGTTGATGACGATCTGGTCGCCATCGCGCACCGCGCGCGTTTTAACACTGGCCAGATCGCCGCCGACATCGGGTTCGGACAGGCCATAGGCAAAGAACAGTTCGCCCCGCGCCAGCCGCGGCAGATATTCGGACTTCTGCTCGGGCGAACCGTTTTCCGACAGGTTCATGCCGCCGTAGAAGGCGGTGTGGATGAACGGCCCGGCGAGGAAGGCGCCGGCCTGTGCCAGCTCCTCGATGACGGCAACTGCGGCGACCAGATCCTGCCCGGCGCCACCATGCTCCTGTGGCACCGTCAGCGCTGTCAACCCCAGCCTGTTCAGCCTGGCATAGACGTCGCGCGGCCAGCGGTGGTCCTTGTCCCAGGCTATTCGCTTTTCGCGCGGGGCTTCGGCGGCAATGAAGCGGCGGAGCTGATCGCGCAGCGCCGCCACGTGCGGGGGCTCATCGGCAAAGCTTTGGTAGCCGCTCATTCGCCGGTCAATCGAGCGGGGCGTTTTTCGACGAAGGCGGCGACCGCCTCGGCGCGGTCAGCGGTCATGTTCGAAAGCGTTTCATAGGCAATGCTGGCATCCATCATCTGGCTGACCAGGGCCTTCAATGGCATGTTGGTGACGGTCTTCGTCCAGCGCACGGCAAAGCGCGGGCTGGCGAGGATTTTGGCAGCCATCTCGGCAACCTTTGCGTCAAGCTGCGCTGCGGGCACGGCGTGGTTGATGAGGCCGATTTCGCACGCCTTCGCAGCCGTGAGCAGGTCGCCGGTAAGCAGATATTCCTTGGCGCGGGCATAGCCGATCAGCTGCGGCCAGATGACAGCGCCGCCGTCGCCGGCCACCAGCCCCACCTTGACGTGCGGATCACCGATCAAGGCGCGCTCGTCGGCGATGATGATGTCGCAGAGCAGCGCAATCGTCGCGCCAAGACCCGCAGCGGCACCGTTCAGGCGGCAGATGATCGGCTTCTCGATATCCAGCAGCGAGCTGACGATGCGCTTGGCATCCCAGCCGATGTCGCGGAATTTCGCCGGGTGGGCAATCTGCTCGGCGAACCAGTCGAAATCGCCGCCGGCGCAGAAGGCGCGGCCCTTGCCGGTGAGAATGACGAGGTCGCTTTCGGGGTCGTGCTGCAAATCGGTGAACACCCGCGCCAGCTCGTCGTGCAAGGCAGCGTCCACCGCGTTGACCGGGCCCGGCGCGGCGATGCTGGCAGTCAGGATGCGCCCTTCGCGGGCAAATTCGAAGCGGCTGTAGGCGGAAAAGTCCATCATCCGATCCTTGCCAGCCTGCGGCCGAAATCGCTGCCGGTGAACAGTTCGGAAAACAGCCCCGGCAGCGCCTCCAGCCCGTCACGGATCACTTCGCGGCTGGCGAGCCGACCTACGCGCATCAGGCGCGCGACTTCGGCCTGCGCGGCCGGGAAACCGGCAAGATCGTCGAACACCACCATGCCCTCCATGCGCAGCCGCCGCGCGATGAATTCGCGGGTCCGGGTGATCCCCGGCACATCGGCGAGCGGCGTGTTGTAATCCGCCACCTGCCCCGAAACCACGATCCGCCCGCGCATCCGCATCTGCGGCAGCAACCGGTCGATCATCGCATTGCCGACATTGTCGAACAGGATGTCGATACCCTCGGGCATGGCGGCGGCAACCTGATCGTCCAGATCATCGGCGCGGTAGTCAAGCGCTGCATCAAAGCCGGCGTTGTCCAGCAGCCAGCGGCGCTTTTCCGCGCTGCCGGCCAGCCCGACCACCTGCGTGGCGCCGAAGTGGCGGGCCAGCTGGCCGGCGGTCGCGCCAACCGGGCCGGCCGCGGACGTGATCAGCACGCGGGCGCCCGGCTGCAGTTCGGCAACCCGCTTCAGCCCGAACCAGGCGGTCATCCCCGGCACGCCCAGCACGCCGATCCAGGCGCTGTCGGGGACGCCAAGATCCGGCAGCGCCAGCACATAGCCGCGCCCTTTCGAAACGCTGTGCGTTGCCCAGCCGCCGCTGCTAACCGTTACCAGCGCACCCTCGGCAAAGGCCGGGTTGCGGCTCTGGACCACCCGGCCGACAGCAAAGCCATCGATTGATTCGCCGGGCCGGAGCGGCGGCGCATAGCTGGCACCGGGGCTGAGCCGCGAACGGGTGCCCGGATCGGCGGAGACGAAGCTGTGCGCCACGAGAAACTGGCCCTCGGTGATTTCGGGAACGGGAACGCTTTCCAGGCGGAAATCAGCCGGGCCGGGAACCCCGGCGATGTGCCGCGCCAGCACGATCCGCTGCATACTGTGCAAGGCCACTTGTTCTCCCATCGAACTTGCTTTTTCATGACCCTTATGGAGCAACGCATTTCGATCGTCACGCTGGGAACCGCCGACATGGACCGGGCCTGCGCCTTCTGGGAGGCCATGGGCCTTGCGCGCAAGGCGCGGCGCACGCCGGGCATGGCCTTTTTCCAGCTCGGAGGCATAGCGCTTGGCATCTATCCGTTCGACAAGCTGGCACAGGATTGCCATCTGTCAGGCGGCCCACCTGCGGGCGCGGTCACACTGGCCCAAAACGCGCGAACGGAAGCGGAGGTTGACGCCGTCCTGGTCCAGGCCGTGTCGGCCGGAGGCACTCTGCACGTTCCCGCGCACAAGACTTTCTGGGGCGGCTATTCCGGTTATTTCCTCGACCCGGACGGGCATCCGTTCGAAGTGGCGCACAATCCCTTCTTCGAGCTCGCAGCAGACGGCACTCTGCTGCTTCCCGAGTGAGCCTCGCTTTGTGATCGTTCACACTTTGCGTTAGCACGGCATTTCCGGCGGTTTCCTTCAGCTTAGCAGGTAGCAATACATGGCCCATGCCCCGCCACCTACCACCGGCACCGGCACCGGCAACGGCGCAGGCCCGGGCGGCGTCGATCTGCCCGATCTGCGCATTTTCGTGTTCATCCTGTTCTTCGTGTTCGGCGGCATCACCAGCCTGAACGACATCCTGATCCCCAAGCTGAAGCATTTGTTCACGCTGAGCTTTGCGCAGGCGATGCTGATCCAGTCGGCCTTTTTCGCCGCCTATTTCTTCATTTCGCTGCCCGCTGCACGGCTGGTGCAGCGCATCGGCTACATGCGCACCGCCGCCGTAGGGCTGATGACG
This sequence comes from Sphingomonadales bacterium, assembly GCA_038209235.1. Classification (GTDB taxonomy): domain Bacteria; phylum Pseudomonadota; class Alphaproteobacteria; order Sphingomonadales; family Sphingomonadaceae; genus Blastomonas. The sequence continues at coordinate 7,399 of JBBQXX010000094.1, forward strand.
ATGACCGCCGGCTGCCTGCTGTTCGTGCCCGCCACGCTCAGCACATCGTTCGGCGCCTTCCTGTTTGCGCTGTTCGTGCTGGCCGCCGGCATCACCACCGTGCAGGTGGTTGCCAACCCGCTGATCTCGTTGCTGGGGCCGTCGGCGACAACGCACAGCCGGCTGACCTTCGCGCAGGCCTTCAATTCGCTCGGCACGACGATATTTCCGTATTTCGGCGCCATTCTCATCCTGGGATCATTGTCTGCGGTCGATCCCGAGACGCTGTCCGGCCGGGCGCTTTCGCTGTATCGCGCAGCAGAAGCCCGCGTCGTCATGGAAACCTATCTCGGCCTGGCGGTCGCCATCTCGCTGGTCGCTGGAATGGTGTGGCTGCGGCGCAACCGGCTGCCGCGCGCGCCGGTGGAAAACACGCGGATGCTGGATGCGTTCAACCTGCTGAAGCAGCACCGGTTCGGCTTCGGCGCGCTTGGCATCTTTCTCTATGTCGGTGCCGAAGTCGCCATCGGCTCGCTCATCGTGAACTATCTGGTGCAGGCAGATGTGCTGGGCCTCGCCGAACAGGATGCCGGCAAGATGGTGGCGCTATACTGGGGCGGCGCGCTGGTCGGGCGCTTCATCGGCGCTGCTGTCCTGCGCAAGGTGTCGCCCGGCAAGGTCCTGGCGTTCGTCTGTGCCGGCGCGATCACCCTTCTGCTGATTGCCGCCACCCAGACCGGGTCCCTGTCGGGCTATGCATTGCTGTCGGTCGGCCTGATGAACGCAATCATGTTTCCGACCATCTTCTCGCTGGCCAGCGAGGAGCTCGGCAACCGGGCGGCGGAAGGGTCTGGCATCATCTGCATGGCAATTGTCGGCGGCGCGATCATCCCGCCGCTGACGGGTCTGCTGGCGGATGCGGCGGGCTTGCGCATGTCGCTGGTGCTGCCCGGCATCTGCTATGCCATCATTGCAAGCTTCGGTCTGTGGGCAGCCCGACGGCATGTAACAGCAGCAGGCGCCCTCCCCGCCTGACACGCGCCGCCTGACACGCGCTGCATGCATGGCCGCTATCGGCCCGGCCGCGTTGCAATGTGTGGGCCCGCAACCTATCAGCGGCGCAGATTCGTTAACGAAATCCGCTAGAAACAGGTGTCCCATGGCCTCCGAGGCTTATCAGCAACTATCCGCACGGCTTGCCGACAAGAGCCTGGTGATCGGCGTCATCGGTCTCGGCTATGTCGGCCTGCCGCTCGCCATCACGGCAGCAACACGCGACCTCACCACCATCGGCTTCGATGTGGACCCGAAGAAGATGGACCGGCTGCTGGCCGGTGACAGCTACATCGAAGCGGTGGATTCGGAAAAGCTGCGCGCGGCAACCGCTGCCGGCACATTTTCGTGGACCACGGACTTTTCGCGGCTTGCCGAATGCGACGCCATCATCATCTGCGTGCCAACACCGCTCACCAAGCACCGCGAACCCGATCTCAGCTATGTGACCGACACAGCGGCAGTGATCGCGGAGCATCTGCGCTCCGGCACGCTCGTCGTGCTCGAATCGACGACCTACCCCGGCACCACCGATGAAGTGATGACTCCGATCCTCGCCAAAAGCGGCCTGAAGCCCGGTACCGATTTCTTCGTTGCTTTCTCGCCCGAGCGCGAAGACCCCGGCAACACCAGCTTCCGAACCGCCACCATCCCGAAGATCGTTGCCGGCGACGGTCCGGAAGCCGGTGACGCCGTGATGCGCCTCTATGCGATGATCGTCGATGCCGTCGTGCCTGTTTCATCCACCCGCGTTGCCGAAGCGGTGAAGATCACCGAGAATGTGTTCCGCGCCGTCAACATTGCGCTGGTGAACGAATTGAAGGTCGTGTTCGATGCGATGAACATCGATGTGTGGGAGGTTATCGACGGCGCGGCCACCAAGCCGTTCGGCTTCATGCCATTCTATCCCGGCCCCGGCCTTGGCGGCCACTGCATCCCGATCGACCCGTTCTATCTTAGCTGGAAGGCAAGGGAGCATGAGCTTGCCACCCGCTTCATCGAGCTGGCGGGCGAAATCAACGTCAACATGCCACGCCATGTGGTGGGCAAGCTGCGCATTGCGCTCGACGAGAAGCGCGGGCGCGGGGTTAAGGGCGCGAAGGTTCTCATCATCGGCCTCGCCTACA
>JBBQXX010000095.1:0-9468 GCA_038209235.1 Sphingomonadales bacterium
TGGGGCGCGAGCTGAAGAAGCTGGGCTACGTCAAGCTCACGGCGCGGCCCCGCCATCATGCCCAGAATGAAGACGCCATGGAGGCGTTCAAAAAGGGGGCTTTGCTGCCGAGCTGGCAAAGGTCAGAACAACCCTCCCGACAGGCACACCCCCCGACGGGCACACCCATAGAGATATGGTTCCGGGACGAAGCCCGGATCGGCCAGAAGAACAAGATCACGTGACGCTGGGCCAGACGCGGGACGCGACCTTCGGCACCGAAGCACCAGCGGACGAAGTCAGCCTGTATCTTTGGCGCAATCTGCCCGGAACACGGCAAGCATGTCCTGAGCTTCGCCGAAGGGGGCGCCGGGCTGGTGTTGCCCTTGTGCGATACCGAAACGATGTCGCTGCATCTGATCGAGATATCGCTCGCCGTCGCACCCGGCGCTCATGCGGCCGTGCTAATGGATCAGGCCGGGTGGCACATGACCGGCAAGCTGGAAGTACCGGCCAATATCAGCATCATCGCCCTGCCAGCCAAATGTCCCGAGCTGAACCCGGTAGAAAATATCTGGCAGTTTATGCGCGACAACTGGCTCTCCAACCGCATCTTCACCTCCCACGACAACATCATCGACCACTGTTGCGAGGCCTCTAACAGGCTCATCGATCAGCCATGGCGAATCATGTCCATCGGACGCCGCACATGGGCCCGTGGGTCATGATCAATGCAGGTTGGTATTATGGACATGTTGCCAGTAGTAGTGGGCCTGCTATTAAAAGCGCAAGGATTTGAAATTATCGGCTATTGACCGCGAGCCAGCTTTTGCCAAACAACTTATCACGGATAGTCTAAAATCGTTCTGGTGAAAGATTTCGCAGGTACCTGTTGCCGCAATGGTGCGGCCGTTCCGGAGAGTTATCTGCGATATGGTCATTTTGTCGCCAGGCATATCACCTGTGAATTCGGCCATCGAACCCCTGCTGCGCTGAGTGAAATCGAGTGTGGCGATCTTTGCGCTCCGGTCGATCATCACTTTGTCGCATATAATCAAGGCCGTCTCATTACGATACCTTGCCACTTGATCGGGGTATTGGGAGCGCCCGTCTATCACAGTTTTCTGCTCTTCCTCGGCGCAAAGAGGCACTGAGACGGCGAGCGCGAACATCGCCATTACTTACATCGCCGAGGCGGCTAATTTTGTCCGTGACATGCCGCGACCATAAAACGGAACGACCCCAGGCTCAATTTCCGAAATGCGGTCGCCTTCAAAAGATTGTGGAAAGCCACTTTGGTGTCGGCACAAGAAATTCTGCTTCTCGCGGAATTGGGGCCGCGGCTGCCTGACCGGCCTCGGGATCGCGCCACGCCATCGGGTATGGCTCGAGATGGGTGGGAAACAGACGTTAGCTCATAGCCAGTTTGCCCCCTCCGAGGGCGATGAGGATTAGCTCTCCGCCTTCGCTTGGAACCCAAGCCTCCCAGCCCTCATAACCCGAGGAGTTGTTGAAGAAGTCGAGGCGAGCGCCGCCATCGAACACTACGCGCAGGTCGGCTGCCTGCTCGTCGAGTTCGACCATGAGAACCTTCTGCCCCTTTAGCAAGGCGTTGGTGCGAGCCTCACCGTCCAACGGTTGAGTGTTGCCAAACCATTGGCCGTCGTCCTCGCCGCCATGCGCAATGCCGTCTGCTGTGACAACGCGCCACGGAACAGGCGCGGCGAGCTTGAGACGTTCGCCGAAGTCAAAGCTCCAGTCCGCTTCACGCCGCGTGACGCGGCACTGACGCCCACGGAGTGCAGCGGAGAGAGTGGCGGCCGGCGATTTCATGGCTCGACTATTTCACGCGGTCCCAATTTCCGCAAGTGGGTCGAAACTCGCCCAAATATCGAACATCAGGTTTTTTACACCAGTCGCCCGATTACACCACGCCGTCCTCCTGGCTTGCGCCAGAAACGTCAGTGACCCAACCGCTGCATCGCATGACCTGCCGCGCGGCTGCGCCGTTCAGTCCGGGCACGATGCTCCGGTAAACCGTCCCTCGACCGCGAAGGCGAAGGGGGAGTTTTGGGCGATGCCTTGTGAATCGATGTGGATAAGGCCGCGCGATTCGTATTTGATCGTGGTGCGGCCTGATCCGCCGCCGGGGCAGCGATAGGTGACGGTCACCTCATCGGGCTCATCGGACACGACATAGCGGCTGCACTGGATTTCAAGGTGCCGCAGCTGCAGCAGCTTGCGCGCATCGCGGACGCAAACCTTGTCGGCAGGGTCGCTGGTGCCGAGCTCCTTGAGGTTCCACAGACCCGGTTGCAGCTTTCCCAGCATCGCAAGTTCAGGGGCCTGTGCAGGCGCGGGGATGGCCGCAAGGCCAAGCGTCGCAGCAGGCAGCGCCAGCCATTTCCAGTGAGGTTGCAAGAATTGCATGCCAGTAACCTTGTCGTTAGCGTCTGCCGACCAGGCAGCAGAAACGCTCATGTGTGCGCGACCCGATTGAGGTTTCTTGCCCCAGGCAATAGGAAGGCCATAGTCGGTGATTATGGCAAGTTTGCGGCCCGATATTGGGCAATCTGGCCGGATGCCGATTATGCGACCGGCAGCGGGTCGATATGGAAGGCACGCGAGCAAAAAGCGCAATCGACCGTGATGGTGCCGCTGTCGCCGACCATTTCGGCCTGATCGTCGGGCGGAAAGCGGCTGATGACGTCGCGGATATGGTCGATGTTGCAGCGACAGCCCTTGACCAGCGCCACGCCATCTTCGGCGCGCACCTCGTCTTCCTCGTGGAACAGCCGCCACAGCAGATCGCGTCCGTCGATCGAAGGGTCGAGCAGTTCGGCATGGGTCAGGGTCGCAGCCAGGATTGCGACATGCTCCCATTCGGGATGGTCGAGCCGCACGTGCAGCCGCTCGCGCCCTTCTTCGCCTTCGGGCAGGTGCTGGACCAGAAAGCCGGCGCTGCGGCACCCGGTGGCATCGTTTGCGATGGCGATGCGGATCAGCGTCGGCACCTGTTCGGACTGGGTGAAATAGCTCTCGCATGCAGCCGAGAGCGAATTGCCGTCGAGCGGAACGATGCCCTGATAGCGCCCCTTGCCAAAGCTCTGGTCGAAGGTCATCGCCAGATAGCCCTTGCCGAACAGCGCAAACAGCGATGGGTTGGCACCAAGCTGGGCCAGACGGTCAGCATCGAAGCGCACATGGCCGCGCAACTCGCCGTTGCGGTAATCGACCACCAAAAGCTCGATGATGCCGCGCTCGGTCTGCGCCTGAATGGTAACCTGGCCGCCATCCTGCTTCATCAGCGACCCGATCAACGCGGCGAGCGTGATCGCTTCGGCAAGGATCAGCTTGATCGCTGTGGGATAATCGTGCGCCGCCAATATCTCGCGCAGCACGCTGTCCAGGCGGACAAAACGCCCGCGGGCATCGCGCGTGGGCAGGGTGAAATGGACCGGCAGGGCTTCGAAGGGAGAGGTCATGCCGGGCTATATGGTGCGCGCTGGCGCTGGCGTCAAATCGGCGCGCTAGGCAGCGTATCGCGTCGCGGTCTCACGGATCAGCGCGATCATGTTGGGGATGCCCTGGGTTCGGTTGGACGACAGTTGGTTCTTGAGATCGAACGGTATCAGTGCGGCTTCGATATCGGCGGCGCAGATCGCGTCGGGACCCCGGTCCTGCACGGTCAGCAGCACCAGCGCGATGATCCCCTTGGTGATCGCAGCGTTGCTGTCGGCCAGAAAATGCAGCCGGCCATCGTCGCGGCGGGTGGGATAGACCCAGACCGAAGCCGAGCAGCCGCGCACCAAAGTGGCATCGGTTTTCAGCGCATCGGGCATCGCATCAAGCGTGCGCCCCAGATCGATGATCAACCGGTAACGGTCGTCGGCATCCAGAAATTCATATTCCTCGGCCAGATCGGCGAGGGTCAAAGAGGTGTTGTTCATGTCGCAGCCGATAGCAGCGGGCGGGGCAGGTGTCACCCGGAACCGGCTTGTTAAAAACAAGCATTTACAACTCCACCCCGGCGGCGATCGCTTCGAGCTTGCGGATGCGTTCCTTGAGGTCGGCGATCTCGATGCGCGAGGTGGTCGAGGGCGATCCGCTGGCACCGATCTGGCCTTGGGTTTCCATTTCGTGGCGCTTGAACGCCAGCCAGTCACGCCAGCCGCGCAGCATGGTCGATGACAGCAAGGCGATGGCAAGCAGGCCCGTCGCGGCGATGGTCATGTAGAGTGAGGCGCTTTCCATGAGATGTCCCTTTACGGCCCCCGCCGCCCGGTTAAAGCGTGGCGCGATGCCTTCAGCGGTCGCGCAATTTCTCGATTTCAAGGCTGAGGTCGCTGGTCTGGCGCTGGTCGGTGATGACCCGTTCGAGAACCTGGACGCGCTCTTTCAAAGTGCGCATTTCGTCGCGAAGCCGCGCTGAATCGGCATGATCTGGCAGGCGATCCTTGCCAACGGCTTGCTTGCCGGAGGCATGCTGGGCTTTGTACCGCGCCTTCAAAACATTTCCGATCATCACGATCAGGACGATTCCAATCACCATTTCAAACGGGTTCATGATGCAATCTTTCTTCGCTTTAGTGTCGTATTGTCAGCTCGCCTGCTTTTCGCGCAGGTCTTCGATCTGTTGCGAAAGGTCGTTGCGGCTGTGGCCATCGGTGACGATGCGCTCCAGCGTGCGCAGGCGCAGTTCCAGCCGGTCGTTGACCGGTGGCCGTTCTGCGGCGCGCGCCTTGGCGATATCGAGTTCCAGTTGCAGCGATTTGCGCTTGTGGTTCGTCCAGATGGCAAGGCCGCCCAGCATAAACGGTGCGAGCGGGATGAAGGCGTAAAGGAAATTCATATCGAACATGTGTTGGCCCCCTCGGTTCAGTTCAATTGGCCCGCTTGTCGCGAAGCGCCTCGATCTCGTGGGTCAGCCGGTGTGCATCATCGGTGACGATGCGCTCGACATTTCCCAGCCGGTCCTTGATCGATCCCAGCTCGGCGCGTAGCTGCGCGTTTTCCTGGCTCAGCAGCTTGATCCGCTCGACCGATTCCTGATCGGTCCTGGGATAGATCGGCTTGCCCCAGCTGCTTTCGAGCGGATAGCCGTTCCTGATCCTCAGCCAGGTGGTCAGCACCCAGCCAATGGTGATTGCGAGAAACGGCAGCCCCAGTGCAGGTGCAATTGCCGCGATGATTGCCACTTTGTCCATTATGCGCGGTCCTTCTCAACCCTGAGGCGATCGATTTCATCGGCCAAGCGGCTGCTTGAGCTGTTGGCGTCGGTCGCGATCCGTTCAAGTACGCCGATCCGCTCTTCGAGACGACCGATCTTGCCCGTCAACTGCTCGTTTTCGTTGGCGAGCAGCGATATTTTTCGATCAGCGTCAGGATTGGTTCGTTCAATGGCATTTCCGGTCCACTGGTCTTCCAGCGGATAGCCATGCTTGGCGCGGATCCAGGTGGTGAACACCCATGCGCTCATCGATAGCATCACGATTGCGATGACAAATCCCGGTCCACCCCAGCTCATATTAGCCTCCTGTCAAACCTTGTTGATTGCACCTGGTTCAGCGCAGATTTTCGATTTCGTCGGCCAGCCGCGTGTTCTTGGCCGTGTAGAACAATTCCACATCGGCAAGGCGGCGGTCGATCTCGCGGAATCGCGCTTTTACATCGCGCGCCGTGCGGGTTGGCGACTGGCGCACACCCTGCCAGAAGCGCTGGTCCTGATCGTCGACGTACAAATGTGCGGGCTTTTTTTGCGACAGGAAGCCGAGCGCTAGATAGGCGATAATCGGCCAGCCGCTGGTCACTACCGAAAGGACGACGGTGGCGACGCGAACCCAGACCACATCGATCCCGGTATAGTCGGCAATGCCGGCGCACACGCCCATCCATTTGCCGTTCTGCTTGTCGCGATAGAACTTGGTCTTGCGCGCCACGGGCTCTTCAAATTTGTTCAAGCGGCTCATTTCCTCACCCTTTCCTTCAGCAGGCGCTCAACTTGCTCCAGGCCATAATCGTCCTGATTGTCCGAGCTGGTCAGCCGCGCCGGGCGCCAATCGGGGTTATCGGCAGCAATGATCCGCTCCACGGTTTCCATGCGGTCATCCAGACGGCGGGCCATGGCGTGCAGCTCTTCCAGCAGGTTCTCGTCCGAACTGGTCAGTGTGCCCATGGTTTTCCATTTGGTAATATAATGAAACACGATCCACGGCAGCCCGATGAACAGCATGCCGACGACGAAGATGGGAACGAGGGTATCTTCCATCGGATCAGCCCCCCTTCTTCATGGCAGCTTTCATCGCTTCCAGCTCTTCGTCGACCTTGTCCGATCCGGCGAGCGCGGCGAATTCATCGTCGAGGTTGCGCTGGCCCAGCACTTTGCGCTCGTCTTCGGCCATGCCCAGCGCATCGGCGCGGCCCTCGGCCATATCGACGCGGCGTTCGAGCAGATCGAAGCGGCTGAAGGCTTCGCGAACCTTGTCGCCATTGTACATGGTGCGCAGCTTGACGCGGTTTTCCGCGCTTTCCAGCCGGCCCATGATGTTGTTCTGACGCATCCGGGCTTCGCGCAGCTTGGCTTGCAGCTTGGCAATGTCCTGTTCCGAAGCGCGTAGCGCATCGTCCAGCACGTTGATCTCGACATTGAGCTGATCGGCCATATCGGCGGCTTTCTTCTTTTCCAGCAGCGCAGCACGGGCGAGGTCTTCGCGATCCTTGGACAGCGCCAGTTCGGCCTTTTCGGTCCAGTCGGCCTGAAGCTGCTCGAGCTTGTTGACGTGGCGCTTCATTTCCTTCTGATCGGCGATGGTGCGCGCGGCAGAGGCGCGGACCTCGACCAGGGTTTCTTCCATCTCAAGGATGATCATGCGGATCATCTTTGCCGGGTCTTCGGCCTTGTCGAGCAACTCGGTGACATTGGCAGCGATAATATCGCGGGTTCGAGAGAAAATACCCATGGCGAAAACTCCGTTCAGTTGGGTGGGGTCGATCGGATCCTGATCTACCTTACCCCTTTTTGGGTGGTGGATGAAAGAGATTGGCCGGGACGGGGCTTGGGGGGCAAGTTGGGGGTAAGCGTCCCGGCCAAATCCGTCAGGCAAGATACCTGACGGAAACCATGTTGCCTGCATTGGTGCCGCGATGTGCGGGCGAGGCCGATGCCTCAAGGCTGGAAAAAGCGGTGACGAACAGCGTCGTGATGACCATCAATGCAGCAACCGTGGTGATCAGCGTAGACTTGAGGACCGCATCATGGTCCGTCGCGTCGCTGTCCGAATTGGTTGAGTGTTGCATCGTCTGTCTCCGTTGAGCGCTGTTTTTCTGTGTTGCCAAATACATTGCAGGGTACGTGCCAAACTGAAAAACACAGCAAATACAATACCATGTAAAATTGGCGCCGGTTTGGTGTTGGTTGGGATTGCCATCTGTTGGGATTCTGCACTATCTGTTGGCGCATGGAGCGGGGCAATCAGTTCATCGGCGAGTCAGGGGCGTTTCTGGACGCGGTGGAACGGGCCAGCCGTGCCGCCATGCTCAACCGTCCGGTGCTGGTCATCGGCGAGCGTGGCACCGGCAAGGAATTGATCGCCGAACGCCTGCACCGCCTGTCGTCGCGCTGGGACGGCCCGCTGATCACACTCAACTGTGCCGCGCTCCCCGAAACGCTGATCGAGGCCGAGCTGTTCGGGCATGAGGCAGGCTCGTTTACCGGGGCGACTCGCGCGCGGCAGGGCCGGTTCGAGGAAGCCGACGGCGGCACGCTGTTTCTCGACGAGCTGGCGACACTGAGCTCGGCAGCGCAAGAGCGGCTGCTGCGCGCGGTGGAATATGGCGAGATCACCCGTATCGGCTCTTCGCGGGCGATCAAGGTGGATGTGCGGATCGTTGCGGCGACCAACGAGCATCTGCCCGAGCTGGTCGATCAGGGCCGCTTCCGCGCCGATCTGCTCGACCGGTTGTCGTTCGAGGTGGTCACCCTGCCGCCGCTGCGGGTGCGTGAGGGCGATGCAATGGTGCTCGCAGATTTCTTCGGACGGCGCATGGCAGCTGAACTTGACTGGCCCGAATGGCCAGGCTTTGGCGCGATGGCGATCGAGGCGATGACGCGGCACAGCTGGCCAGGCAACGTCCGCGAACTGCGCAATGTCGTCGAACGCGCGGTCTATCGCTGGGATGACCCCGATCGCGCGGTGGATCACATTGTCTTCGATCCGTTCGAATCGCCCTGGAAACCCCAGTCAAGCAAACGCGCTCCTGCAGGCGCGTCGCCTTGCGATGCGGTGGTCGATGCGGCGCTGGCGGACTCCGGAATACGGGCAACGCTTGCCCAGACCATGAACTTCGATGATGTCAATGATCTGCGCGGCGCGGTCGATGCGCATGAAAAGCGCATCTTACAGGCTGCGCTCGCCCGCCACCGCTACAACCAGCGCCAGACCGCCAAAGCGCTGGGGCTAAGCTATGACCAGCTGCGCCACTGCCTGAAAAAGCATGATCTGCTGGGGTGACAGATCGCAAGCTGCGGTTTGGTTTGCCCGATGATGGCCGGTGATGTCGCTGACGCCGGTATTGCCACCGTTTCGCCCGAATACGCTGGACGGATGCGGCGGAGGCTGGGCAAGGGGGGGCATGGACCTTCGCAACTTCGATATCGATACCTTCCTTGCCGATTACTGGCAGAAAAAGCCGCTGCTGATCCGCAACCCGTGGGATGACTGGAGCAACCCTGTCAGTCCTGACGAGCTGGCCGGGCTTGCCTGCGAAGACGATGTCGAGGCGCGGCTGATCACCCAATCGAAAGCCCGGGCGCGCGCGCTGTGGAAGGCCGAGCATGGCCCTTTCCCCGAAGAGCGCTTTGGCAAGCTGGGCAAGAAACCGTGGACGCTGCTGGTGCAGGCGGTCGATCATCATGTGCCGCAGGTCGCCGCATTGATCGCGCCGTTTCGCTTTGTGCCCAATTGGCGGGTCGATGACGTGATGGTCAGCTATGCCAGCGATCAGGGCGGGGTGGGCCCGCATTTCGATCAGTACGATGTGCTCTTGATCCAGGGGCTGGGCCGGCGGCGCTGGCAGGTCGGCGGACTGTGCGATGCATCGACCCCGCTGATGACGCACGATGACCTGCGGCTGCTGGCCGATTTCGAGCCGTTGCACGAGTGGGTTCTGGAGCCGGGCGACATTCTTTATGTGCCACCGCGTGTTGCGCACAATGGCGTGGCGGTGGGCGATGATTGCATGACCTATTCCATCGGCTTTCGCGCGCCATCGCGCAGCGAACTGCTTGCTGGCTGGAGCGATCATCTGCTCGGCGGCATGGACGATGATGACCGCTATCAGGACCCCGGCCTGCGCGCGCAGGCCAACCCCGGCGAAATCAGCGTCGGCGCGATTGCCGCGCTGCAAGAGATGGTGCTGGACTCGCTGCACGACCGCGACGCCTTCGTCCGCTGGTTTGGGCGGTTCAACAGCACCCGCAAATATCCCGAG
>JBBQXX010000096.1:0-9313 GCA_038209235.1 Sphingomonadales bacterium
AATTATAAACGCGTCGCTGAAATCCATTTCGAGGCGCAATATGTGCCCAGCTATCACAATGTCGATGAGTTTGCGACCGCACTGCGCGCGGTGGGTGAGCCAATGCGCGGCAAGCCGGTGAGCGAACTGTCGGTCGGGCAGATGCTCGACGGGCTGTTTGCCATCACCCGCGATTTCGACATGAAGACCCAGCCGCATCTGCTGTTGCTGCAAAAGACGATGGTGATGGTCGAGGGCGTGGCGACGACGCTCGATCCCAAGATCAACATGTGGGATGTGTCGGCGCCGTATGTCGGCGACTGGATTCGCGGCGAACTGGGGCCGGAGACTTTGCTGGCTGACCGGATCAACACCGATTTGGCGACGCTGCTGCGGTTGCCCGATCTGGTGCGGCGTCTGGAAGAACGGGTGCCCAAAAAGGGCGGCGCGCCTGAACCGCCGCCAATCCCGCATATCCCGCTGATCTGGGAAAAAAAGCCGCGTGTCACAGGTGCTGGCGGAGGCTTCTGGAGCCATCTGGCAGCGCTGGTTATCGGGGTTGGGGTCGGGGTCGGCGGGCTGATGCTCTGGGTGCATTGAAGGTAGGGTTGTCTTTCCGAAACCAACCTGCGTCCGCTCAACCTGAGCCTGTCGAAGGTCACGCGAAGCCGCCACCGTAAGCGCGTGGCCTTCGACAAGCTCAGGCGAAGCGGTGCGGGTGACGCGGACAAGCATAAACCCAAGTCCCCGTTGCGCGCAGGGCTTTGCGATTGGCGATCAATCCGCTAGAGCGCGGCACCGAATAATCAGGAGTAACCCGCATGCGTGCCGAGGGGCAGGCCCATATTGACACCATCAACGCTGCACTGGCGTTGGTCCGCAAGTTTCTCGATTGGGATCGCGCGCTGCGCCGTCTCGATGAACTGAACGCGCGCGTTGAAGACCCGACCCTGTGGAACGATCCCAAGGGTGCCGAAGAGGTGATGCGCGAGCGGCGCAGGCTGGAACAGGCGGTCGGCACGGTCCATCAGATCGGCGCAGAAATGGCCGATGCCATCGAGTTCGTTGAGTTGGGCGAGGCTGAAAGCGATGACGAGACCGTCGCGGAAGGGCTTGCCAGCCTGAAGGCGCTGGCCGAACGCGCCGAGCGCGACAAGGTGCAGGCGTTGCTGGCAGGGGAAGCCGACAGCTATGACACCTATCTGGAAGTGCACGCAGGGGCCGGCGGCACCGAGAGCCAAGACTGGGCCGAAATGCTCCAGCGGATGTATTCGCGCTGGGCCGAACGGCGCGGCTTCAAGGTCGATCTGGTCGATTATCACGCGGGCGAACAGGCCGGCATCAAATCGGCGACGCTGCTGATCAAGGGGGAGAACGCCTATGGCTATGCCAAGACCGAAAGCGGCGTGCACCGGCTGGTGCGGATATCGCCCTATGATAGCTCGGCGCGGCGGCACACCAGCTTTTCCAGCGTCTGGGTGTATCCTGTGATCGATGACAATATCGATATCGAAATCAAGGAAAGCGATTTGAAGATCGATACCTATCGCGCATCTGGCGCAGGTGGGCAGCACGTCAACACCACCGATTCGGCGGTGCGCATCACGCACATGCCAACCGGGATCATCGCTGCCAGCCAGAGCGATCGGTCACAGCACAAGAACCGCGCCACCGCGATGAACATGTTGAAGGCGCGGCTGTACGAAGCCGAATTGCAGAAGCGCGAAGCCGAGGCCTCGGGGGAATATGCCGCCAAGACCGAGATCGGCTGGGGTCACCAGATCCGCTCCTACGTGCTGCAACCCTATCAGCTGGTCAAGGACCTGCGCACCGGGGTTACCTCGACCGCGCCGGGCGATGTGCTTGATGGTGCGCTCGATCCATTCATGGCCGCAGCTTTGTCGCAAAAGGTGACCGGAGAAAAGGTCGAGATCGACGATGTTGACTGACCGGTCGGGCCGGCCGGGTCGGCTGACGCAGGTTGCAGCAGCAGTGGTGGCGGTGGCAGCGGTGCTGGCCGCCTGCCAGCCAACTGCCACAGATGCTGGCGACCGCCCCGCAAGCTCGCGCCAATTCCCTCGTGCCGACCGTCCGGTGGCAGGCGTGGTCAGCAACGAGTTCTCCAACGAGAAAGCGCGCGACGACCGCAACGAGGCGAACACCGTCATGGCGCTGGCGGATGTCAAACCGGGGATGACGGTGGCCGATATCGGCGCGGGCAATGGCTATTATACGGTGCGGCTGGCTGAACGCGTCGGCAAAAAGGGCCGCGTGCTGGCGCAGGATATCGATGATGCAGCGCTCCAGCGGCTTGGTACCCGTGTCGAGCGCGAACGGCTCGACAATGTCTCGATCAAGCCCAGCGATGGCGATGATCCGCGTCTGCCCGAAGCCAGTTTTGACCGGATTTTCATGGTACACATGTACCATGAGGTGACCGAGCCTTATGCCTTTATCTGGCGGCTGCGGCCTGCGCTTAAAGCTGGCGGGCAGGTGATCGTGGTCGATGTCGACCGGCCGACGACACGGCACGGCATCCCGCCCAAGCTGCTGTTCTGTGAGTTTGAAGCGGTGGGCTACAAGCTGGTCGAGTTTATCGAGAAGCCCGATATCGCTGGCTATTTCGCGCGCTTTGAAGCAGTTGGCGCGCAAGTCAGCCCGGCCAAGATCAAGGGTTGCCAGCAACGCTGACCCAGTCGCTTGCAGCCCTCGCGGTGGCCGGGCATTTTCATCGGGCAATTTTGTTGCAGCGTCACTATATGATCTGCACGTGTGTGGGAGCGTTTTAGTGTTCAAGGGTGTAAAGCCGATAGTCTATCGCGGGCGCGAAGTCTGGCCGCTGATCGAGGGCGGCAAGGGTGTCTCTGCGACCAACCATGCCAGTTCGGGCGCATGGGCAGCAGCAGGCGGCATCGGCACCGTTTCGGCAGTGAACGCCGATAGCTATGACGCCGACGGCAATGTCATCGCGCAGGTTTATGAAGGCCGAACGCGCGTTGACCGGCACCAGGAACTGATCCGCTATGCGATCGAAGGCGGCGTCCAACAGGTCACACGCGCCTATGAAATAGCCGGCGGCAACGGTGCAATAAACATCAACGTATTGTGGGAAATGGGCGGTGCCCAGCCCATCCTGCACGGCGTGCTGGAGCGCACCCGTGGCATGGTCTCCGGGGTCACCTGCGGCGCGGGCATGCCCTACAAGCTGTCCGAAATTGCTGCGCAATACAACGTCAGCTATCTGCCGATCATCAGCTCGGCGCGCGCCTTCCGTGCCCTTTGGAAACGCGCATATCACAAATACAGCGAACTGCTGTCTGCGGTGGTTTATGAAGATCCATGGCTTGCCGGCGGACACAATGGCCTGTCCAACGCCGAAGACCCGCGCGTGCCGCAAGACCCCTATCCGCGCGTTGCCGCGTTACGCGAAACGATGCGCACGGAGGGCGTTTGCGAAAGTGTGCCGATCATCATGGCCGGCGGCGTGTGGTATCTGCGCGATTGGGAAAACTGGATCGACAATCCGGAACTTGGCCAGGTCGCCTTTCAGTTCGGCACCCGCCCGCTGCTGACGCAGGAAAGCCCGATCCCGCAAGGGTGGAAAGATGAGCTGACCAAGATCAAGCCCGGCGATGTGCTGCTGCACAAGTTCAGCCCCACCGGATTCTATTCGAGCGCGGTGCGCAATCCTTTCCTGCGCAGTCTTGAGGCGCGATCGGAGCGGCAGATACCGTTCTCGACCCAGACCGCAGGCGAGCATACCGTGCAGCTGGATTGCGGTGTGAAAGGCAAGAACTTCTGGGTGGCTCCGGCTGATCTGCAGCGCGCGCGCGGCTGGGACTTGCAAGGCTTCACCACCGCACTCAAGACTCCCGACAACACGCTGGTGTTCTGCACACCTGACGAACGCGCGGAAATCCGCAAGGATCAGGCCGATTGCATGGGTTGCCTGTCGCACTGCGGCTTTTCGGCGTGGATGGATCACGACAACAACTCGACAGGTTACCTGGCCGACCCGCGAAGCTTTTGCATCCAGAAGGCGCTACAAAACATCGCGCATGGCGAGGATGTCGACAAGAACCTGATGTTCGCAGGCCACGCCGCGTATAATTTCGGCACCGATCCGTTCTACTCCAACGGCTTCGTGCCGACGGTAAAGCAACTGGTCGACCGCATCCTGACCGGTGACTGAACTGCACATCATGGACCTTGGTAGGAATATTTGCTACCAGTGAGCGATGAGCAATATCGAGAAACTCTCCATCGCCCTCACCGCCGATCTTGCCGCGCAGGTGCGGGAAGCGGTGGCATCAGGCATGTATGCCACCAGCAGCGAAGTGATCCGCGAGGCTTTGTGCGACTGGTCCCGCCGTCGGGCCTTCGAGCAGACCGAGATCGCAGAACTGCGCCGCCTGATCCAGGAAGGGCATGATAGCGGCTATGAACCTTGGGAAGGTATAGAGTCGATCATCGCCGAGGCGAAACGCAGGCTGCCCGCAGAGCACCCGGCCAGCAATGCCGCTTGAGTTGCGTACGAGCAAGCAGGCCAAGGCCGATCTGGTTGAAATCTGGCAGTATATTGCAGCGGACAACCCGCTCGCCGCAGACAAGCTGTTGCGCGGCATAGGTGTAGCGTTTGCCCAAGCTGCTGACTATCCAGATATCGGCAGGCGTTTGCCCGAGATTGGACCGCACGTGCATGCCATCGTGTTTCGCCGCTACATGATCGTCTATACGGTGGACGAACCGGCACAGACTGTCGAACTCACCCGGGTATTCCACGGTGCCCGGCGCTGGCAGGATATGCTCTCATAACTGTGCATTGACGCCGCCTGCATTCTCGCCCATCGCGTTGTTAACCGGTCGGTTAAAAGGGTGCGGAGATGGATTTCAGTCTTTCCGAAGAGCAGTTGGCGCTGCGCGATACGGTGCGACGTTTTGCCCGGACCGAGCTGGTGCCGCTGGCCGCCGAGCTTGAGCGCGACAATCGCCCCGTTCCGCGCGACATGGTGCTGCGCTATGCCGAGCTCGGCCTGTTGGGCATCAACACACCAGCGGCTCTGGGCGGCCTTGGCCTATCCAATCTGGATGCGCTGATCGTGCTGGAAGAGATGGCCAAGATCAGCTCGGCCGTCGCGTTTCCGGTGTTCGAAGCGTGCGTGGGGCCAGTGCGCGCGATCGAGCATTTTGCGCCTCAGGCGCTCAAAGAGCGCATCGTCCCCAAGGTCTGCGCAGGCGAGATGATCGTCGCTGTATCGATGTCCGAACCTGCCGCCGGAACCGCGCTAACCGATCTTACCACGCGCGGCATGATTGCCGATGGTTGCGTCACGATCAATGGCACCAAACGCTGGTGTTCGGGTGGCGGGCATTCGGACGCGTATCTGGTCTATACCCGGCTGTCCGATGCACCCGGAGCAAAGGGCATCGGCGCGGTGCTGGTCGAAAAGGGTACGCCGGGCCTGAGCTTTGGGCAGAACGAGACGCTGATGGGCTTTCGCGGTGTGCCATCAGCCGACCTGATACTTGATGACTGCCGCGTGCCCGAAGGCAATATCGTCGTGCCGGCAGGCGGCTTTGCCAAGCTTATGGAAGCGTTTGATCTGGAACGCTGCGGTAATGCCACGATGGCGCTGGGCCAGGCGTCGGGCGCGCTGGAGGATGTTCTCGCTTACGTGCAGCAGCGCCAGCAGTTTGGCAAGCCACTGGTCGATTTCCAGGCAGTCCAGCTCAAGCTGGCCGAGATGCAGATCGAGGTCGAGGCGGCGCGGTTGCTGATCTGGCGCGCGGCCGCCAATTCGGATCAGGGACTGCCATCGATTCTCGACAGTTCATCGGCCAAATGCTTCGCCAACCAGATTGCACGTTCGGTCACCGGTAATGCCGTGCAACTCATGGGTGGCTATGGCTATTCCACCCAATACCCGATGGAACGCCGCATGCGCGACGCCTGGGGCTGGGGGATTGCCGGAGGCGCGATCGACATCCAGAAGGTCAATATCGCCAGTGCCATGATCGGCAGGCGATTTGATCAGCGACGATAGCGCGCGTCCCCGTGCAGAAAATGCTTCAGTTTGAATACCGCGACCGGGCCTTGCGCACCAGCCGCGCCCAGTGTTTGCGATCGCGCTCGGTCAGCACTTCGTCGTTGACGCGGCCTTCCAGCACGCCGAAGATTTCGCCGCCATACTGCTTGTACAACGCTTTGAGATCACGATCGTCATTGCGCCGTTGGTGGGCGCTTTCGAACAAGCTCAGAACCATTGTTTCCCCCGAGGATAGAGCGCGACCCGCTATCCGTGGTCGCGCCTTCCCTGCAGCAACCGGGGTTAGCTATCTTCAAATTGGTGGCGTTTGCAATGCTGCATTTGCGAGATGCCGCAGATTCTGTTTTTCTCACGCTAAACAGCCAGTAGCAGCGGACAATATTACCGCTACGGTCACGCAAACAACGACATTCGATAGGCCAAAAAAAGCGAAAAGGAACCCTGCGTGGTAGAAGCAATCTGGACGATAAGCGATATCGCAGCAACCGGGCCGCTCGCCGGTGTGCGGGTTCTGGACATGTCGAGCGTTGTCATGGGTCCCCTGGCGACCATGATGCTGGCGGACATGGGTGCAGATGTCATCAAGGTCGAGAATCGAGCGGGCACCTATGGCGGCGACATGATGCGCTACGCCGGATCATCACCGACCGGCGATCTCGGCCCGATTTTCATGGCGCTCAACCGGAACAAAAAGGCGGTGACGGTCGATGGCCGCGATGCGGCGGGCAAGGCGCAGCTTGAAGCGCTGCTGAAGGATGCGGATGTGTTTTTCCACAATGTCCGGATGGCGGGAATGGAGCGGTTGGGGCTTGGCTATGACGACGTCAAACGCATCAATCCCGATATCATCTATGTGCACTGCTGCGGCTATGGCGCTGACGGCCCCTATGCCAGGCGTCAGGCCTATGACGATCTGGTGCAGGCCGCATCGGGCTGGGCCGATCTGTATTCCAAGCGCTCGGGTGGTGCGCCAGACTATACGCCATCGCTGGTGGCGGACAAGACGGTGGGTCTGTTTGCGACAACCGCGACCTTGGCTGCGCTGGTCCACAAGGAGCGCACCGGCAAGGGGCAGTTCGTTTCTGTGCCGATGTTCGAATGCTTTACGTTCTTCAACATGGTCGAAAACCTGTACGGACAGACATTCCCCGGTGATGGCAAATTCGGCTATACCCGTTCGATCAATCCACGTCGCATGCCGTATCCGACCAAGGACGGTTATATTGCCATAGTGCCGTATATTGACCGGCAATGGGAACGGTTCTTTGAGATTGGCGGAAAGCCCGGCGTTTTTCAGGACCCGCGCTTTTCCACCTATGAGGAGCGCACCAAACACACCGGCGACCTGTATGCGATCATCGAAGAGGTCGCCGCGACCAAGACCACCGACGAATGGGTGCTGTTGCTCGACCAGGAAGACATACCCGCGATGCGCTTTAACCGGATCGAGGATGTGCCGCTCGATCCGCATATTGTCGCGACAGGTTTCATCATCGAAACCCAGGCACCGGGGATCGGCGCGTACCGCACATTGCGGCATCCGATTTCGTTTACCGCAAGCCCCGCCAACCTGCGGCTGCCACCGCAAAGCCTTGGCGCGCAGGACCATGAACTGCCCCGGCCAGCCAATGACTGACTGCGGCCGGGCACACAGATGACGCGATCAGCGCGGGAATGACGGTTTGGTGGCGAACGTGGTGCGCAAATAGCGGGGTACCGATGTTCCGTTACTAACGGATTGCCGCGCCAGCTTGGGGTTGATTTTGCGGTCGAAGGCAACCCCGAAGCGTTCGCTGCGCGCCCAGGCAATCTGTCCGTGGACGGGGCCGATATTGCGCAACACCGCGATGATCCGCTGACCCTGTGTTACCTCAAGGTCCGATTCGATCATCATGCCGCCCGCCGAAAGGTTGCGCACCTTGACCTTGTGCGATGTCTGCGTGTCTTCAAACGTGATGTCGGCGAGCAGAAACAGGCTGTCCCTTTCGCGGGTCTCTGCTGTTTCAAGAGCGTTCGGGCTGACAGGCATGTTCATCGGTCTGGCATCCAGGTGCTGGCGGGTGATCGTCTGCTACCAGTCCGATCACCGGACAGGGCGCAGACTGGCATGCCGATGTTATAGACCTGCGATTCTCGCCAATTGGTTAAGCCTCGGCCCGATACGCGGGAAAATCAGTCGTCGCGCGAAATTTTCTCGCGGCGCTCGTGCGCCTCCTGCGCTTCTACGGTCATGGTCGCGACCGGGCGCGCGATCAGGCGGCCAAGGCCGATCGGTTCACCTGTCACTTCGCAATAACCATATTCGCCCTCGTCGATCCGCCGCAGCGCCGAATCGATCTTGGCGATCAACTTGCGCTGGCGGTCGCGGGTGCGCAGTTCGATGCCCCAGTCGGTCTCGCTTGATGCCCGGTCGTTCAGGTCGGGCTCGCGCATCGGGCCATCCTGCAGCTGTTGCAGCGTATCTTTGGAGGCGACCAGAATGGACCGCTTCCATTCGAGCAGCAGCGCGCGAAAATAATCCAGCTGGCGCACATTCATATAATCTTCGTCAGAAGATGGGAAGTATTCGCCCGCTATATTTTTGCGCGCCTTTGCCAACACATCAATGTCGTCGACTGCCGTCGAAATGGACGCCATTACATGCTCCCGGTACATTTGCAGCACCGCTGGCGCGTGCCCAGGGTCGGACACTTCCAGTCGGCCTTATGTTGACCGGGCCTATAGCCAGCGCGCCTATGCCGCACAAGCGACAAAGCTCTAGCGGCCAAGACAAATTCGACCCCGGCTAAGGGCGTACTGGCCGGTTGCACCGTCGGGGATGGATGCGGGCTTGTGAGGACTGCGCAGTGGCGAACACTGTTGCTTTTGCTTTGGGTTAATCCGGCACATCGATTCAGTTTCAAATCGGGACACGCGGGCCGCTGACCGCGCTGCTGCCACGATTTTTCTCGCACAATCTGTCAAATCAAGGTTAACGCCATTGAGATTAACGCTTTGTTCTGGCTTGCCTAGCATATCGGGATACGCATCCGGCTGTTAGCAACACCGCTGACGCCTAATCGGGGTCCCTGGTCGAAGAGAGATAAAACGATGTCGGTACGGATGGCCTTGGCAAAATTATGCGCCTGCACCTGCGGCGGCGCTATCATCGGCGGTGGCGCGGTGCATGTGGCCGATACTCCGCAAGCACAGGTCAAGCAGTACAAGCAGGCCAAGACCAGCAAACCGATCCGTGGACGCCAGATCGCCAAGGCGGGTCCCGTCCGGCCGATCAAGCGCGCCCGCAC
>JBBQXX010000097.1:0-9244 GCA_038209235.1 Sphingomonadales bacterium
GTTCAGGTACACGCGCTCGTACTTGAGTGATCGCCACAATCGCTCGCCGAAAACCCCGGGCTACCTCTCGACGGAAACCAACAAACATCGTTTATCCAGCGCCCCCGGCCATCCATGCTGATCCCTGTTCCGGCGGCCAGCAACACGCCGGTGAACGCCTGGCTGGTAAACCGGCTGCCCTGATCGGTGTTGAATATCTGCGGCTTTGCCGTATCGGGACAGCGCCTCCTCCAAGGCTTCCACGCAAAAGCTGTAATCCATGGTGTTCGATACCCGCCAGGTCAAAACCTTGCGGGTTGCCCAGTCCATGACTGTTGCCATACACAGAAAGCGCCGCCGCATCGGTAGGCGCGTAATGCCGGTACAAACGACGTGGTTGGGCCGGTTAATCGAGAAACACTGTGTCGATCACATGCATCAACGCCAGGGTCGCCTCGCTCTGCGGCACAGGGTCGCCAGCATCAGATACCCCTGCCAGGCGATCTGTCGCCTGCCGCTTCCTTACGTCGCGGGGAGCTTGACGTCCTGTCCAAATCGCCAGGACTACCTCAGAATGTCCTGTGCCACCCGCTTACCGGGCGATTTTTGGCTGAGGGGTTTTGGTCTCATCTGCTCAAAACCGGACATCTGTCTCATAGGTGCTGACGGGGAACAGACAATGCGCGAAAGACTTCTCCGGCCGACGTGCCGCAGCATCATTGCGCTCGGCGATATAGTCAGTGATGGTCCGCAGTCTGCCAAGCGCGTCCGCTGTCCAGACAATTTTTATGCTCATGTTTTGCGCATATCTCTGACATCTGGCGCATGACCTCCTCATGTGGAACATGCGGTTTTTCGCGCTGGAGGGCCCGTGCAACGGGGGCGCGAAACCAGGCGTCGTAAGCGGCTTATTCCCCAGAAGAGCCAAATTCGGATTCGATGGGCGAGTGTTTGACCATTGCCTCAGTCCGACACATCGGCGGCCAACCGCAATATCGTCAGCTTGGCCTTGCCGACGATGCGTTCGGCATCGATGGCAAAGCCTGCGACGTCGACTTTCTCCGACTTGCCCGTCTCTACGCTGATCCATGTCGCCGGGCCGAACCAGCCCAGCCGGCCCAGCTTGTCGAGCGCGACCGCGCCTGCGCCGCTGGCATAAGGCGGGTCGATCAGCACGACATCGAAGCGCTGGGGCGGAATACCCAGCGCCAGCGCGGAACTGGTGCGCAGCTCGGCAATGGCATCGGCATCAAGGCTGCGGATATTGGCGCGGAGCACATCGATCGCGGCGCGATCGTGCTCGACAAACACGCAGCGCGCCGCGCCGCGCGACAATGCCTCAAGCCCCAGCGCGCCTGATCCTGCAAACAGATCGAGCACCGCGAGGTCCTCGAACGAGCCGAGGCGGCTGGTCAGCATGGAGAACAAGGTCTCGCGGGTGCGATCGGCGGTGGGGCGGGTGGTCTCGCCCGCCGGAGCCTTGAGCTTGCGACCGCGCCATTGGCCAGCGATGATGCGCAGCATGCTTATCCATCTCCCTTGGCGGGAGAGGGTTGCGAAGACTTGGCGAGCCTAGTCGAAGCTGGGTGAGGGTGGCGCGGGTGCGCAAGAAAGGCAGCGTTGTGCGCCTCGCTCCCCCTCATCCAACTGCGCCTAGCTGACTGCGTCAGCAAGGCTGCGTATCCTTCCCCTGCGGGGGGGGAAGGGAGGTGAACGATCATCATTTCAACGAATTCCTGAACATCAGCAGATCGTGCTTGCGGACCTCGTCGATCGCGCCGGGCTCAAGCCCCTCGAGCAGGAACGGGCCATAGCGGGTGCGGATGAGCCGCGAGACCTTGAGGCCCAGGTGTTCCAGCACGCGGCGCACCTCGCGGTTCTTGCCCTCGGTCAGCGTCATTTCGATCCAGCCATTGCGCCCGGTGCGGCGTTCCAGGTTGGCGTCGATCTTGCCGTAGCGGATGCCTTCGATGGTGATGCCGTGGATCAGGTCTTCGAGCTGGCTCTGGCTGACTTCGCCAAACGCCCGGGCGCGATAGGTGCGCTCGACACCGGTGACGGGCAGTTCCATCTGGCGCTTCAGCTCGCCATCGTTGGTCATCAGCAGCAGCCCCTCGGTGCTCAGATCGAGCCTGCCGATCGGCATCATGCGCGGCGCTTCGGGTGCCTCGCGGGCGAGGTGATCGTAGATCGTCGCGCGCCCCTGCGGATCGCGCGCGGCGGTGATCAGCCCTGCTGGCTTGTGGAAACGCCACAGCTTGGCGGGCACCGGTTCCTTCACTTGCCTGCCATCGACGGTGATGCCGGCCAGGCTGGTCAGCACTGTGGCAGGCGTGGTGATGACGGTGCCATCGCGCGCGACACGGCCATCGGCGATCATCCGCTCGATCTCGCGACGTGACGCGATTCCGGCGCGGGCGAGCAGTTTGGCAATCCGCTGACCCTCGCCCAGAGTGGAGGGTTCGCGCGACGGCGGGCTGTCATTCAGCGGATCGAATTTCGGTTTCCGGGGGGGCATATCGGCTGCTATAGCGAGGATGCAGGCTTGCGGGAACGCAAGAATTCGCTCCGGCGTAGTCTTGATCACAAGCCCCGCTTTATCCAGAAAGAAACCCATGCTGTTTTCGCATTTTACACGGTCGATCAAGGCGATATTGATTGTCGAAGACGAGCCTCTGGTGGCATTCGACAACGAATTGCGCGTTGTCGATGCGGGGTACCGGGTGGTCGCGACGGTCGATAACGAAACCGAAGCGATTGCCATCCTGCAGCGCGAGCAGATCGATCTGGTGCTCGCCGACATTAACCTGTCGGGCGGCGGCAGCGGGGTCGAGGTTGCCAAGATCGCCAGCGGACTGGATATCCCGGTGCTGTTTGCTACCGGCACCTGCCCCAATCTGGCGCGGCAATTTGCCATCGGCTGCCTCAACAAGCCCTTTAGCGCCGCCGAACTGGTCAAGGCGATCCACGCGGTCGATCTGCTGATCTGCGGCCAGACCCCCAAGAGCATGCCCAAGCCGCTGAACCTGTATTCCTAGTGCTTGGACGGCGCTGGTAACCGCGCCGGTGTTCGCAGCGAACCTCAAGCAAGTTCGCTGCATTATCGGGAAGACCAAGCCATGCGTAAAATCTGGATAGCCTCGCTCGCTGCAACCACCTTGGGGGCAGGCGTTATCGTCAGCTTTGCATCTTCGGGCGGAGAAACGGCAACCGCGCGCACGGCGCAGCCCGCTGTGCCCGCTGCCCGCGCGCCATTATCGATGGCAGGGCCGGTGGTGGCCGAGCTGTTTACCAGCCAGGGTTGCTCCTCGTGCCCGCCTGCTGATGCTGTGGCGGCACGGCTGGCGCGCGATCCGGCGATCCTGGTGATCAGCCGTCCGGTGACGTATTGGGATCGGCTGGGCTGGAAGGACAGCCTGGGCCGCGAAGAAAACACCCGGCTACAGCGCCAGTATGGCGACACCGCGTTTAGCGGCGCGAACATCTACACCCCGCAGCTGGTTGTCGATGGCGCAGCGCAGAGCGTCGGGTCGCAAGAGGCCAAGGTGCGCAATCTGATTTCGCGCGCTGGTGTCAAGCGTCGGATGGCAGGCGTCTCGGTGCAGGTTTCGCGCACCGCCGATGGCGGGCGTCTGGTGGCGCTGGATGGGCAGACCGGCCAGAATGCAGAGCTGGTGCTGGTCGCGCTGTCGTCGCACGAAATGGTCAACATCGGACGCGGTGAAAACGGCGGACGCACGGTAAGCTATACCAACGTGGTCGTTGACGAGTTTGCAGCCGGGCGCTGGACCGGCGGCAAGCAGTCGATCACGCTGCGCGCAGCCCAGCTCAAGGTTCCCGGCGCAGACCGCTATGCGTTGATCCTCCGGCGCGGCGCGGGCAGCACGATCATCGGTTCGGCGCTGATCTGAGTTTTTTGCGGAGTACAATTCATCTGGCGTAAATTTCTGGTGTCGCTAGTGGATTGATTTTGACATTCGATTTCCTTTTGCGGTCAGGTCCAACTTCGAATGTCAAAATCATAAAATCCACTAGAAACATATAATTACTAGTGGTCCTGATGATTCTGACATTTGCTCCAGCCCAAGCCGGATCGGGATACAAATGTCAGAATCGGACCACTAGTTATCTGCCTGGGACACGGGAAGGGACACGCGCCGGATGATGGATACTGCTGCTGCGATTTCGCCGGAGGTTACCGGCTGGCGTAAATCGCTGCCGGTTGGCGTCAGACCCTATACCGAGCCTGCGCCGCTGGCAGCGCTGTTCCTGGGAATATCATCGGGCTTTCCGTTCGCGATGATCGCTGCAACTCTGTCAACGCGGCTGGCCCAATCGGGCATCGAGAAATCCACCGTCACCGCCTTTGCGCTGACGTTTCTTGCCTATAATTTCAAATGGCTGTGGGCGCCGATCATTGATGTGGTGAAGCTGCCTTTGCTGGGCCGGATCGGCCAGCGGGTTTCCTGGCTTATCCTGTGCGCGCTGCTGGTGATGGTCAGCATCATGTACCTGGGCTTGGTCGATCCCGAGGCCGATATCGGCAAGGTCGCGGTCGCTGCAATCCTCGTCGGCATTGCCGGGGCGACGTTCGATATCGTGATCGACGCCTATCGCATCGAGCTGCTCGAACCGCATCAGTTGGGTGTGGGATCGGGTATGAGCCAATATGGTTGGCGGATCGGCGCTGCTACGGCTGGCGCGCTGGCGCTGGTGATCGCAGCGCGCTCCGACTGGACCACTGCCTATATCGCCTGCTCGTTTTTTGGCCTTTTTGCGGTGATTACCGGTCTGGTAATGGGTGAACCGGTGCGGCGGCAGGAGCCCAAGCCGCTGAAGGGTCCGGTCGCAGCAGCGATAGCCTATATCAGCCCATTGGCCGAATTCTTCAAACGTTCGGGCGCGCTGATCGTGCTGCTGTTCGTGCTGGTCCACAAGATCGGTGATACGCTCGCCAACCTGACCTTGCGGCTGCTGTTCGAGGACCTTGGCTTCACCAACGATGAAGTCGCGATCTACGATGTCGGGCTGGGCTTCTGGGCACTGCTGGCCGGGATATTCGTTGGCGGATTTCTTTACGCGCGGCTGGGGATGAAGCGATCGGTGCTGATCAGCCTGATCCTGATGGCGGTGTCCAACCTGGCTTTTGCCGGTCTCGCTTTTGCCGGGTCAAACAACTGGGCAATGGCGGGGGCTGTAGGTTTCGAGAATTTCGCCAGCGGCATCGGCGGGGTGTGCGTGGTCGCGTATCTGTCTGCGCTGTGTAATCTGGAGTTCACCGCCACGCAGTTCGCGTTGCTGTCTGCTGCTGCGAGCATCACCGGGCGGTTTCTGACCGGGACGCTCGCTGGATCGATGATCGAAACGTTGGGCTATGCGAACTTCTATCTGGTAACCACTCTGGCCGCGCTCCCCGGCGTGCTGCTGTTCTGGTGGATGATGGCCAGCGGATTGGTGGATCGTTCACTGGGCACGGCAGGCACGGTGTCGCCACCGGTAGACGAGCCGTTCAAATAAGGCTCAAAGGTCGGCTCACGCGTTCTTTGGCGAAAGCCAGAGCCAGGAGTCAGATTGCTTGGTATTCGCCCTGGATTACGGCTTTTGCCGGAAAACACTTGAGGAGGACCGAAAAGGCCCTCAATCCGGCTCCTGCCCGTTGGCTTTGAGCGCTTCGCCCGCCAGATACAGCGAACCGGCAATCAGCACCGGCAGCGGTTCGCGCTGCGCCAGCCTCGCCAGCGCCGCCTCGACATTCGCCGCAGCCTCGACCTCAATCCCCGATGTCACGCACGCCTGAAACGCGTCGGCATCGTGCCAGTCGTGCCCCGTCACCGGCAGCGCGGTGACCGAGGCGAGCCAGCGCGACAGCGGCCCCAGCAACGCGCCGGGCTGTTTGTTGGCAAGCATGCCGATCACCAGATGCAGCTTGCCACCCATCGCCTCAAAATGCCGCGCCAGCGCTGCTCCCGCATCGGGGTTGTGCCCGCCGTCGAGCCATACCGGTTCGCCGGTGCCCAAGATCGCGGTCAGCGGGCCATCGTCGAGCTGTTGCAGGCGCGCTGGCCAATCGGCCCAGCCCATCGCGGCGCTCAGCGCGCTGTCGGGGATAATGAGTGCGCTCTGGTGGCGGATCATCGCGACGGCCAGAGCGGCGTTGTCCGCCTGATGCGCACCGGGCAGGCGCGGCACCGGCAGGGTGAGGCGGCCATCGATGTCGCGGTAATGCAGCCGCCCCTGATAGAGCGCGGCATCCCAATCCTCGCCGCGCACCTTGACGAAAGCGCCCGCGCGCATTGCTTGCCCAGCAATCGCGCCCATCATGCCGATCGCGTACTTGTGGATGACCAAAGGCACGTCCTGCTTGGCGATTCCCGCCTTTTCAAAGGCGATCCGCTCCATCGGCGCATCGGGCGTGCCGTCCTCCGGAGCCAGCAAAAAGGCTTCGTGATCTATCCCCAGCGCGGCAATGCCGCACACCGCAGGGCGCGCGATGACATTGGTCGCATCTAGCCTGCCACCCAGCCCAACCTCGATGATGCAGGCATCGGCAGGACTTTCGGCAAACGCCAGGAATGCAGCGGCGGTGGTGACCTCGAAAAAGCTTGCGCCGATGCCCTCGGCGATATCGAGCACCCGCGCCAGATACGCGGCCAGCACGTCATCGCCGATCAACCGTCCGGCGATGCGGATGCGCTCGTTGAAGCGCACCAGATGCGGGCTGGTGTAGACATGGCAGGTCAGTCCCGATGCCTCGAGTGCAGCGCGCAAAAACGCGCAGGTCGATCCCTTGCCGTTGGTGCCTGCAACATGGAACACCGGCGGCAGGCGGTGATGCGGATCGCCCAGCCGGGCGAGCAGCGCGGTGATCCGCTCGAGCCCCAGCACATCGCGCCCCGGCGACAGCGCGGTGAGGCGGTCGAGTTGGCTCTGGACGGCGGGATCAGAGGAAATGGCGTGGTCCATCAGCAAATTCCTCTCTTGCAAGAGGAGGGGGACCACGCAGGGGCGGAGGGGCGGCCAGCTAGCGATTTTATGCTTGATCCGCGCCAGGCCGCTTCCCCTCCGTCAGCCCCACGCTGATGGCGTGGTCTATCATGAGCGAAGCCGCAGCGGGCTGCCACCTCCCCTGAAGGGTGAGGATTTTGGCTTGCGACTCTCATCGGTCGGACCCTTACGCCGCTTTCGCCGCCATCAGATAGCCGATCACCGATCCCAGCCGCTCGCGCAGATCCTTGCGCTCGACCACCATGTCGAGCATGCCATGCTCAAGCAGATATTCGGAGCGCTGGAAGCCTTCGGGCAGTTTTTCGCGGATCGTCTGTTCGATCACCCGCTGCCCGGCAAAGCCGATCAAAGCATTGGGTTCGGCCATCTGGATGTCGCCGAGCATCGCATAGCTCGCGGTCACACCGCCGGTGGTCGGGTCGGTCAGCACGACGATATAGGGCAGGCCCGCCGCGTGCAGGCGGCTGATCGCCACGGTGCTGCGCGGCATCTGCATCAGCGACAATATGCCCTCCTGCATCCGCGCGCCGCCCGCCGCGGTGAAGATGATATAGGGGCATTTTTCGGCGATCGCGCGCTGGGTGCCGATGATGAACGCAGCGCCCACCGCCATGCCCATCGATCCGCCCATGAAGGCGAAATCCTGCACGCCGACCACCGCCCTGTTGCCCTCGATCCGCCCCAGCGCGTTGGTCAGCGCGTCATTGCCGACATTGGCGGCACGCGCCGCCTTCAGCCTGTCGACATATTTCTTGCTGTCCCTGAACTTGAGCGGGTCTTCCCTGACCACCGGAGAGCGCAGCTCTTCCCAGACCTGGTCATCGAACAGCATGGTAAAGCGCGCCGCTGCGCCGATGCGTTCATGATGACCGCATTTGGGGCAGACCGACAGGTTTTCTTCGAACTCCTTGGCGAACACCATTTCGCCGCACGCCTTGCACTTGTGCCACAGGTTATCAGGGGTGCTGTCCCGACGTGCGATGAACGGGATCGCATTGCGGACTCGGCTGAACCAGTTCATCTGCGTGCTCCTCAAACCATCTCGTTGTGGCGCGCCGATGCAATCGCGCCGGCCAGGCTGGCCACATAATCGCGCACCGGCGCTGCGGCATCTGCGCCATGTTGGCCGATAATCTCGACGATAGCGCTGCCCACGACCACCCCATCGGCGACACGCGCAATCGCAGCAGCCTGATCGGGGGTGCGTACCCCAAAGCCGACCGCAACGGGCAGGTCGGTCGATGCCTTCAGCCGCGCCACCGCATCTTCGATATCGGTCAGCACCGCCTGCTGCTTGCCGGTGATGCCTGCGACCGAGACATAATACAGGAACCCGCCAGCGCCATGCAGCACAGCAGGAAGCCGCGCGGCATCGGTGGTCGGTGTCGCCAGCCGGATCGGGGCTACCCCTGCAGCGCGCAATGCCGGGCCAAGTGCCTCGTCTTCCTCAGCAGGAATATCGACGCAGATCACGCCATCGATCCCGGCGGTGGCGCACTGATCAGCAAACCATTCCGGCCCGCGCCGGGTCATCGGGTTGGCATAGCCCATCAGCACCAGCGGGATCGACGGGTGGCGCACGCGGAAATCGGCGGCGATCCTGAGGATATCGGCAGTGCGGGTGCCCGCGCCCAGACTGCGCAGATTTGCCGCCTGGATGGCAGGACCATCGGCCATCGGATCGGTAAACGGCATGCCGAGCTCGATGATATCCGCGCCGCCTGCAACGAGCGCGTCGAGGATCGCAGGCGTTGCCGCCGCTCTTGGATCACCCGCGGTGACAAAGCAGACCAGCGCAGCGCGATCTGCCGGGAATGCCGCGGCGAGGCGGGACGTCATAACCCCTCTCCCCATCGCGGGAGAGGGTTGCGCAGACTTGGCAGCTTGCTGCCTAGTCGAAGCTGGGTGAGGGGGTGGCGGCTAAAAAACAACGGCTGCGCCTTCCCCCTCATCCAACTGCGCCTAGCTGACTGCGTCAGCAAGGCTTCGTATCCTTCCCCCGCCAGGGGGGAAGGGAGAAGCCTTTCCACTCCCCTCATATCCCCACCCCCAAAGCCTCGGCCACCGTGAAAATATCCTTGTCGCCGCGTCCGCACAGGTTGGCCAGGATGATCGCATTGCGGTCCATCGCGCGCGCCCGGTCGACGACGCGCGCGATCGCGTGGGCAGGTTCCAGCGCGGGGATGATGCCCTCGGTGCGGCAGAGCAATTGGAAGGCTTCGAGCGCCTCGACATCGGTGCAGCTGCCATATTCGACGCG
>JBBQXX010000098.1:0-9226 GCA_038209235.1 Sphingomonadales bacterium
GCCGTAAAACGCGCTCGGGGCAGGTGTCGTGCCACTTTCAACGTGTGAGCAGGCCATTCGTTGCTCACATCATTGTCGCTGGGGCGAGTATGGCGAACCATGAGACCAATCCGAGCATCCGCGCGGCGCAAACGCGCGCTCTGTTGACAAAGCGTAACTTATCGATCGTTATCAGCGTAACATCGGCCAATGAGACAATTGCTCGCCCTGATCTTCTCCATACTCGCACTGGTTGCCTCGGCCAGTTGCCGCGACAACCGGGTCGGTGTCTGCGGCAAGGCTCCGGCCATGTCGGTGGCGAAAACGGCGAACATCGCTTCGCGCGTCGAACGCAATGCTGGCGGTTCAGAGCGTTAGCGGTGCATGGTTGATGTGCGGCAGCACGTGCCGGGCGAACAGGTCGCATTCGGCGGCGTGCGGATAGCCAGACAGGATGAATGCATCGATCCCTTCTGCCTGATACGCGCGCAGCTTGGCGAGCACCTGATCGGGATTGCCGACAATCGCCGCGCCGCAGCCTGAACGGGCACGGCCGATGCCGGTCCACAGATTGTCCTCGACAAATCCGTCACCGTCCGCCGCACCGCGCAGTTCAGCCTGGCGCGCCACACCTGCGCTGGCGGAATCGAGAGACTTTGCGCGGATCGCCTCGCCCTGCCGGGCGTCGAGCTTTGACAGCAGCCGATCGGCATAGGCGCGCGCCTCTTCTTCTGTATCGCGCACGATGACATGCGCGCGATAGCCAAACTTGAGCGTGCGGCCAAAGCCTGAGGCGCGCGCTGTCATGTCGCCGATGATTTCACGCACCTTGTCCATGGTATCGGGCCACATCAGATAGACATCGCAAGCTTCTGCAGCGGACTGGCGCGCCGCCTCGCTCAGCCCGCCGAAATACAGCGGCGGGCATGCCCCTGACACCGTGGCGATCCGCGGCGGTGCCAGATCGAACTGATAGAACTCGCCATCGAATTTCAGATGCTTGCCCGCCAGCATGATCTTGAGGATTTTCATGATCTCGGTGGTGCGGCGATAGCGCGGTTCGCTTTCCATCTTGTCGCCGGGCAGATCGGACGAGATGATGTTGACGGTCAACCGCCCGCCCAAAATCTGATCCAGCGTGGCGATGCGCCGGGCCAGCTGCGGTGGCCAGTCCTCGCCCATCCGCACCGCCCACAGCAACCGCATGGTTTCCACATAGGGCGCAATGGCCCCTGCAAAAATGGTGGTGTCGACACCTAGCTGATAGCCCGATGGCAGCAAAATGTTGTCAAATCCGCCCTTGTCGGCGGCCAGCACGATGCTGCGGCAATGTTCCCAGCTGGATGCCAGCATCGGATCGGGTTGCCCCAGAAATTCATAATCATCATCACAAAGCGCCGAGAACCAGCTCACTTCGCACGGTTTTGTCGTGGTCGTCATGGCAAATCTTCTCCCTTTGATGCGACCAGAACCGCGTACCATTGCTGCCGGGTCCAACGGACCTTGAAGGCGTCGCGCGCCTGTTTGAGACGGTCGGCGCGTTGCGAACCGATGATCGGGATGGCGCCTGCCGGGTGGGCCATGATCCAGCTGTACGCTGCTGCGGTGCGCGACACGCCAGCCTGCTGCGCCACCGTGTCCAGCGCAGCGGCGACGGCCAGGTCACGCGGCTCAGCCGGGTTGGCGATGCGTCCGCCGCCAAGCGGTGACCAGGCCATGACCGCCAGATCCATCGCGATCGCCTGATCGAGCGATCCATCTTCCAGCGGGGTGAGCTGCAACGGCGAAAATTCGGGCTGGGTGGTCAGGATGGGCAGATCAAGAAACTGCTGCAAGGTCGTGATCTGCGTGGTGGTAAAATTGGATACGCCAAAACCGCGGATCTTGCCTGCGCTGAAAGCCTTGTCGATGGCGCGGGCGATCTCGGCAGGGTGGGTCAGCATATCGGGCCGGTGAATCTGCCACAGGTCGAGCCGGTCGGTCTGCAACCGGGTCAGCGACGCATCGATGGCGCTGGTAATATAGGCCTCGCTGGAATTGTAAGGCGTTCCCATCTCGATGCCGCCTTTGCTCGCCAGCACAAGCTGGTCGCGCAAACCTGGCTGCGCGGCAAAGGCCTGGCCCAAAAGCTGCTCGGACGCGCCAAAGGCTTCGCTGTTGTCCGGACCGTAAATGTCGGCGGTGTCGAGCAAGGTGATATCGGCATCGATCATCGCCTGCACCAGCCCGATGGTGGCGGCAACGTCGCCTCCGCACAGCCGCCAGTTGCCCCAGGCCATCGATGACACCTCGATATCGCTTCTGCCCAGCTTGCGACGCCGGGGCGGCAACGGAAGTTCACTCATTTTGAATCTTTCTCTGTGGGTTGTCGGTAGTCGCCAATCGATGCGACGGACGCGCGTTCGATCAGGGCGTGTGGCAGCCGCTGATGCACGGTGCCGACACCATTGAACAGCAACTCGGTGGCAGCATAGGCCAGTTCACGCGTCGGCTGGCGGATCGTTGTCAGCGGGGGCCACACCATCTGCGCGATGGTGGTATCGTCAAAGCCAACGACAGAAAGGTCGTTGGGCAAATCCATCCCCAGATCGTGCGCGACCGAAAGCACCCCTGCTGCCATGTCATCGTTGCTGGCAAAGATAGCGCTCGGGCGCTGCGGCATGGCGAGAAACTGCGCCGCTGCAGCCACGCCGCTTTCATAGTCGAACGCGCCGTCCATCACATAATGCGGTTCAAAGGCTATGCCAACGCGGTCCAGCGCGCGGCGGTAGCCATAAAGCCGCTCTTCGGACGCCATGTGATTGGGGTGACCCTTGATGAAGCCGATCCGGCGGTGCCCGCGATTGATGAGGTGCGTGGTGATATCATCGGCTGCCTGCACATCATCCATGAACACCGACGAGGTAAGCGCGTGGTTCGTTCCGGGCGAAATGCGCACAAACGGCACATTGAGCGCCTCCAGCGCCTTGAGCACGGCAAGGCAATCGGTCACCGGCGACGAGAGGATAACCCCGTCGACATGCGTTTCGGTGACCAGCCCGCGCACCTGATCGCCGACTTTGGGGTTGGCGACATCGACCGGCTGCGCCAGCAACCTGACATCCTTTTCGGTGCAGCGTTCCCAGCAGCCGATCTGGATCTGGTACATGTAATGCGGACTGTGGTTGTCATAGATCAGCGCAATCTGGTTCGATTTCGTTCCCGCCAATATGCGCGCCGCCATGCTGGGCCTGAAATCCAGCGTCGCCATGGCGCGCTCGACCTTTTCGCGCGTCGTGGGGCTGACATAGGGATGATCGTTGATGACACGGCTGACAGTCTTGACCGAGACCTTGGCGCGCAGTGCGACATCACGAATGTTGGAACGCTCATTCATTGTGGCCGCCAGGCCATTGCAGCGATGCCTGCAAACAACGGCGCAAACGCGCTGCCGGGCCGGAAGAACACCGGCGGCATGCCAATCGGTGCCGCGACATCATGCCAGCCGTGTGCCAATGCATGGCGCGTCCACAGGTGCAGCCAGCCGCTGTCGGGAAGATAAACCTGCCTGCGCACAGCGCCTTGCTCGATCACCGGCGCCACCAGCATGTCTGCGCCATAGAGATAGCTATCCTGAATGGCCTGCACATCCTGATCGTCGGGATAATGCAGGAACAGCGGGCGCTGCAGCGGCAACCCGGTCGCCTGTGCTTCTTGGCACAATGCGCGCACATAAGGTGCCAATGCAGCATGAACCCTGGTCATCGCGGCGAAATGGGAGAGAACAGCCGGGTCCGAATCGATCTGGAGGTTATCGTCCGGCCGGTTGCCCTCATGGGTGCGCATCACCGGAGTAAACGCCGCCATTTCAGACCAGCGCATGATCAGCTCTGCGGTGCGGACATTGCCATGCACGCTGGTATATCCGCCAACATCGCTATGGCTATAGGCATTGCCCACCAGCCCCGCACTCAAGGCAGCGGTTATCGCGGTGCCGATGCCATCATGCCGGGTAAAATCAACCGATTGATCACCTGCCCACAGCAGCGGACAATATTGCTGCACTCCGGAAAATCCTGCGCGCATGAAGAACACGGCATCGCCGGTCTTGCCGCGCTGCGCGATGGCCGATGCATTGACCCTGGCCCACAGCACTGGCCATAGGTTGTGCATCAGCATGGGGTCGCTGCCATCGCTGAGCCTCAGATCGACGGGCAGATATTCGCCAAAGTCGGCCATCCAGCCGGAAAGCCCGAAATCGAGCATTTCCTTGCCGATAATACGCTCGGCAAACCAGTCGCACGCCGCCGGGTTGGTAAAATCGACCACGCCGCAATCAAATTCGCCAAAATCGATCAGATACGGCGTGTCGCGGTCGCGGTGCAGCGCTAGAAAGCCCGCTTGTGCAGCTTCGGCAAACTGTGCGCCATCGATGGCCAGATAGGGGTTCACATAGCCCAGAAACCGGATACCGCGGCTGGCAAGGTTTGCGATCTGTTGGGCA
Organism: Sphingomonadales bacterium; assembly: GCA_038209235.1. Classification (GTDB taxonomy): domain Bacteria; phylum Pseudomonadota; class Alphaproteobacteria; order Sphingomonadales; family Sphingomonadaceae; genus Blastomonas. Next base: position 4,463 of record JBBQXX010000098.1, read on the forward strand.
AGCCCCGGATAGCGCCGGGCATTGGCTGACCAGTCCCAGAACAGCCGGCGGCCAAAGCTGGTTTGCCGGACACCCACCCAGTCCTCGCACCACAGACCCGCGACATCTGCGCCAGCTGCGATGATCGCCTCCAGCCGCTCGAAGCTGCGCACACCATCTTTCAGTCCGATAATCGCGCCGCCGATCGCCCAGTCGGGCAATTGCGGCTGTCGTCCAAAATGCTGCGACATCGTGCCCACCAGTCCGGCGAGCGTTTCGTGCTGGAAGAAACTCAGCGATACACAGGCTTGCCACACTTCGATCCGGTGATGGCCCGCATCGGTGAAATCCAGCACAGAGTAAGCGCTGCTTTCGAGGTGGCAGGCGTATTTGCGCGAGCTGATCAAGGTGGGCTGCGGGTAGTTGGTGGTCCAATAATCGCCCCCGGCCATCCCCTGATCATCCATCAGTTGCGTGATGCGGGTGGCTTTGTCCCGCCCGACACCCGGCTCGCTGGTCCACATCGGAAACCGTCGCCCGTTGAGCTGCAGATAGCTCATCTGCTCGCCGCCACCCCAGATGGTCTCGTCCGGCTGCGCCACCAGCGAGATCCACAGCCGGTCGATATGCGGGTCTGCGCAATGGATGCTGAGCGTATTGTCTTGCGCTAGACCTAGTGTCAGCAGCGGCGGCGCATCAATCTGTGTGCGAAGGACAACCTGCGTGGTGCTTACGCTGGCATATGGCACAGCCACCGTGTCTCGCGGACTGTCGCTGATGCGAAAATTGCCATGCTTCATCAGGATGCTGTGATCGCCGCGCGCCACCCGGAACGCGGGGGATAGAATCGAATGGCGCAGCAACAGCGTGCCGCACATGTGCAGCTCAAAGCCCTGGTCCACCTCGACAAACCGCAATCCCAATTTGGTCTCCGCCGTGCTTCAGCGACCATCCGTTCCGTCGCGTTTTACCGTGACAATATGACACCGCTTGACAGAAATACGCAAGTGGCTCAAATCTTCTTTTAAAGCCGAGCAAGACATCGGCTGCAGGCGCGGCCGTGATTGGCGCAGTTCAGGGGAGGTAGTCAGGTGGCTGATTTCGCATTCAAGACAAAAATGGGGCGTTATGCTTTTGCAGGGATGGTTTGCACCAGCGCGTTGATCGCTGCAAACCCGGCTTTCGCGCAGGTCCAGGAAATTATCGTGACCGCGCAGAAGATCGAGGAAAACGTCCAGGACGTGCCGATCTCGGTGTCGGTGGTAACCGGTGCCCAGCTCGAACAGTCCGGCACGCGGAGCCTTGAAGACATCGGCGCTCTGGTGCCGTCGGTAACCTTTCGCCGGGGCACGACCAATGCCAACAGCGCCATCGTGCTGCGCGGGGTTGGCACCATCAGCTTTTCGATTGCAGCCGAACCCAGCGTCTCGACCGTGGTCGATGGCGTCGTTCTGAGCCGCTCGGGCCAATCGTTTCTGGACCTCGTTGACCTTGACCGGATCGAAGTACTGCGCGGGCCGCAAGGTACGCTGTTTGGCAAAAATGCCTCGGCAGGTCTGATCAACATTGTTTCGAAAGGCGGCACCGATACGCTGCAAGCCGAAACAATAGTCAGCGGGTCCACCGATGACGAATACCGGGCACGGCTTTCGGTGTCCGGGCCGATCGCAGAAAACCTGTCCACCCGGATCACCGGTTATTACGGCAATTTCGATGGCAACATCCGCAACATCAACGCCAATGTGAACCGCAAGGTCAACGGCTATGAGCATTACGGCTTTCGCGGCATCCTCGATTACGACGACGGATCGTCGAAACTGCGCCTCATCGCAGATGCGTTCCGCGGTGACGATGATTGCTGCGCCGAGGTCACCGGGGTCTCGCGCGGGCCGATTCTGGATGCCGAACTGGGCTTTCCGACTGCGCGGGGCGAAGACCAGCGCACCATCAATCAGGATCTGGCCACGCAGACACGGGACCGGCAGTTGAGCCTGACCGCAAGCGGCGATTTTGACGTTGGCGAAAGCCACACGCTCAGCCTGATCGCAGGGTATCGCAACTGGAAGAACACCGAGATTCGCGAGGGCGATTTCCTGCCCAGGGCGACCACCACCGCAGGACAGCTTCACGACATCGGCACAGTCGTCACCGATCAGTACAGCGGCGAAATCCGCTTCGCATCACGCACCGACCAGACCATCGCCTATCAGGTAGGCGCGTTCATCTGGCGATCGGAAAACACGCAGGACTTTACGCGGCGCAACATCACATGCGCGACATCGACACTCGCGATCGATCCACGCACTGGCGCACGCCCCTGCAATGTCACCGATCTGACCAGAACGCTGTTTCCCACAGCCACCTCGCGCAGCGATGTCACATTCGACAACTATGCGGTTTTCGGCCAGGTGACCGCCAATCTGGCCGAGCGGTTCCGGCTGATAGCTGGCCTTCGTTTCACCCGCGACGAGCTGGAATTCACGCATGTCCGTGCTCGGGGCATCAACGCAGCAACAGGTTTGCCAGCGACAGGTCCGGGCGTTTCGGGAAACCCTGCAGGCGGCACGATTGCGGCGGGCGGCAACGGGACCAACCTCTCGTCCGGTTCGACATCGAACAACAATTTTTCGGGACGCGCCGTCGCCCAGTTTGACGCTGCCGAAGACGTGATGCTCTATGCCAGCTATACGCGCGGCTATAAGGGGCCGGCGTTCAACGTGTTTTTCAATCACACCGCACCCAACAATTCCGTGCCGATCCAGGCCGAGACGTCCAACAGCTATGAAGCGGGGGTCAAAAGCCAGTTCTTCGATCGGAAGGTGCAGATGAATGCATCGGTATTCTATGTCGAATATGATGGCTTTCAGGCGAACAACTTCGTCCTGCTGAACGGAGCGACGGTCACCAACCTGACCAATGCCGGGACGGTGCGATCGCAGGGTTTTGAGCTGGACAGCGTGTTCGCGCCGGTTGACGGGCTGAATTTCCGCGCCAATTTCGCCTATGCCGATGCGCAGGTAAAGCGATTCAACCCCAATCCGCTGACCAACGCGCCTGATGCACGCAACGGCACGCAACTGCCGTTGGCACCCAAGTTCAGCTATACGCTGGGGGCAGACTATAAAATGCCGGTTGGCAGTCTGCTGCTCTATCTGGGTTCCGATTATCGCCATGTCAGCCAGCAGTTTTCGGACCTTGGCGAAGTTGGCCGCGTTGCCGCGTTCGGAATATGGAATGCAAATATCGGGCTGTCAGACGCAGACGACCGGTATCGTGTGACGCTGTCGGTGCGGAACATTCTTGACGACAGCTATATCCAGCTGAGCGATGCACCCGGAACGCGGCTGCTGATCCCGCGTGATGCTGATCGCTTCGCCAGCCTGACATTCCGCGCCAAGCTTTACTGAGACAGATCACAGCACGACAAAGGGCCTCCAGAACACAGGTTCTGGGGGCCCTTTTTTTGCACGGTCAGTACAGCGGTTCACCGTCGGCGATCAGGACTGGCTGCATCAGATGGATGAAAGCCAGCGCGCTCAGATAGGCGCCGCTGCAGATGATGAACATCGGCGCATATCCCAAGCCGGAATCGAGCGACCATCCTGTAAATTCGATCATCCCCGTACCAGTCAGGTTGCCCGCGATCGCACCCAGCGCGATGACCGTAGCGATCCGTTTTGTGGGGACGATATCGGTTGCCATGCCAAACAGGTTGGTGGAAAACCCCTGATGGGCAAACAGCCCCAGACCGATGAGGATTGCCGCCGTCCACGGGCTGTCGACCAGCATCGCCAGCGGCATCACCAGAACCACCAACGCATAAAACAGCATGGACGTTTTGCGCGCCGCATTCAGCGAGAGCCCGCGCGTCAGCAGGATCGGGAACAGCCCGCCGCTCGTCAACGCGCCTAGCGCCGCCAGCGTGAAGATCACCGCGATCGGCCAACCCAGCGAGGCCTGATCCATGCCAAACTGCCGGTTGAAGAAATCGGGCATCCAGAACAGTACAAACCACCAGACCAGATCGGTAAACCCCTTGGCCCCGATAATCGTCCAGCTGCGGCGATCTGCCAGAACCGCGCGCCAGTCCACTTTTACGCCATCGGGCGTCTGTTCCTTGCTGGCCGGTTGCAGGTCACGCGTCCCAATCCACCAGAACAACAGCCAGACAAAGCCCAGCGCGCCTGTCACGACAAACGCCGCCTGCCATCCGAACGCCAGCGCAAAGGGCGGGATGAGCAGCGGTGTGAGGATCGCACCGATGTTGGGCGCGGTGTTGATTACGCCAATGCCCATCGAGCGCGCCTGCAACGGCAGATAGACCGCGGCAGCTTTCATCGCAGCCGGGGTGTTGACCGATTCCGCCGCAGCCAGAACCGCGCGCGCAATCACGAACTGCTGGACCGAGGCGGCGAGCGCATGCGCCATGCCGGCAAGGCTCCACACCGCGACCGCCAAGCCATAGGCAAAGCGCACACCAAAGCGGTCAACGAACCAGCCGACGCCAAACAACGACAGCGCAGCGGACAGCTGGAAGATCGATCCCAGATGCGCAAACTCTTGGTCCGTCCAGGAAAATTCCGCCTCCAGCGTCGGCTTAAGAAGCGCCAGCACCTGACGATCGACGTAATTAAGCGCTGTGGCGAAAAATATAAGGCCAATCAGCAGATACCGCTTCTTGTTCATGACCGCGCTTACGCCCGTTGCGACCGTATCCACCCTGCACATCCCCTGACACGTGATGCCGTTATGGCATTTGCACCCATTCACCCGACCGCTGCGCAC
>JBBQXX010000099.1:0-9206 GCA_038209235.1 Sphingomonadales bacterium
ATAGCGCTGGGCATCGCGCTGCATGAAGGCATAGCGTGTCTCGGGATCAAGGCTGGCGAAATGGCGATAGGGATCGCGCCGGGCCGGATCATCGGCCCAGCTTTCGTGCGGGGTGTAACGCACATGGGTCAGCGAATAGAGCCCTTCGGACGGGTAAGGCATGGTCGAGAAAAACGGCCCATCCATCACCGTCACGCCGATCTTGTCCAGCTCGCGCGGGGGCTCGATCAGCGCCAGTTCGGCGATTTCGTGCTTCAGCTGCGCTTGTGGCAGGTCAGCCTTGGCCAGCACCGCATTGATCTGCGCATAGGTGATGTTGAAGGCATAACGCGCGGTCACTTCGCTGCCATCCGACAGTGTCACAACCACGCCGCTGCGATGGTCAGCCAGTCCGACCAGTTCGGTTTCGAGCCGTAGTTCGATCCCCACATCTGCCATCCGCGCGGCGACCTGCCGGGCGAGGATCGCGTGATCAAAGGCGACTTCGTGACAGGCGAACACGTCCTCCACCATATCCGGGTTGAACAGCGCCCGGTGGCTTGGGCTGGCCGGTTCGATCGGCGCGCCCATGTCGCGGAACATCCGGTGGAATTTCTTGGCCGTAACCTTCGACCGGCGCCGGGCGATGGCGTAGAGCATCTGGAAATCATCTACCACCGCTTCCGGGAAATCGGCCAGAAAGCGGCGGTGCAGCAGCATCGATTTTACCGCAGTGGCGGCGGACCGGGGGTAATGAAACCCGGTGTGCACCCGCGCCTGATTGACCCGCGAGGCGCGGTTCATCAGCTGTGGTCCGGCCTCCACCACCAGTACGCGGGCCGCAACCGAGCGCAGGTAGAGCGCAAGGCAGCAGCCATAAAAGCCACCGCCGATAACGACGTAATCATATTGGGTGGGGGCGGCGGTGGGCCGCATCAATCCGGTCCTGCCGGGCCAGCGCGGACATCGCTTTCCAGTTCAACATTCAGATCAAAGGCGACCTGATGGAACAGGTCTATCCGGTTGACCTCTTCCGGCACGATCCCACCCTTCAGTCGCCGCTGCTGTTTCAGCAGGTGTTGCAGGCCGAGGCTGAGGCCCAGCGTCGACATCCCCATGAACACCGCGCTGACCGCCAGCATCGCATTGGTGGTGAGCCAGCCTGGTTCAAGCTGATCGACAAGAAAGACCGCGCCCACGATCCATGCGGCATAAGCCATGCCGAGCAGCGTCAGGATGGTTGAAGAAATCGTCACCACTGTGAGGATCGTCGGCGTCAGATAGACCAATAGCGTCTGGAGCAGCTGCACGCGGCGACCCAGGCCCATGAAGGCGGTGCGCGCCGCCACATTGCGGTCGGTCCGAAACCAGTCGAGCTGTAGGCGCGGATCGCGCGGGGGAAAGCGCAGGGCAAGGCGCGGTTCGTCATGTGCCAGCAGCAGGTTGAGAAGTGTCCGAGGCACGGCGATAGACTGAAAGTCGCTCGGATCTACATTAAACCCGGCGAGCTTGCCCAGCGCGATAAACGGCCAGGCCAGCAGCCGCTTCACCGGCCGGCGGATGGCGCGAAAGGCCATCGTCACGGCATTCTCGCGCTCGGCATGGTTGAGGAAGGCGATCAAGTCGATCTGCGCGATTTCATCGAGATTGCCGATCACTACCAGATCGCCAATCGCCTCCTCGGCGGCGATCACACGGCGGTCGTAATATTCGGTACCCTGCCGCACCACAAACAGGCGGCAGTTTGGCACTTCGGCAACCAGCTTGAGGAAGGCCTCACGCTGGGTGTCATCAACCACCAAAATGATCTCGCGGAACCGGAACGCGCGGTCGAGCGTGGCGGCGACATCGCGCAATGCGGCAAAAGTGGAGGAATTTGCGGCAAGGTCGGAAAAGCACACTGACACAACCATGTCCTCGCGCGGCTTCTTGAACTGCTTGGCGTCGGGTTCACGCATGGATTGCCTCCGCTGCTTGATGCGCTGCCGCCAGCCGCGTGACCGCACGCCGCACCTCGACAAGGCCCTGCTGCGGACGCTTCATTTCGATCGACACAGGTTTGGCATAATCCGCCGCGAGCAGGCCCCGCAGCACCGGTACCAGCGCCGCCGCATCGGCCGGGGCCGGGGCCAGATCAGGCTCGCTCACATGGACATGGCCCAACCGCGCGGCAAGATCGGGCAGGCGTGCAGGCACGCTCGCAAAACTGCCGTTCATATGCATCGCGCCAAGATCAAGGATCAGTGCAATGGCGGGGTGATCGACGCGTGCGACAAACGCATCGGCCTGATCGAGTGTATTAAGAAAATTGGTACCATAGGCGGCCGGGTTGGCTTCGATAGTGATACAGGTTCCGGCGGCGGCGGCGGCATCGCCCAATCGGCGGAACACGGCGGCGGCCTCGTTCAACGCGTCCGCCATTGTCAGCCCCGCTGGCACGCGGCGCTGCGCGGGCGATCCGAACACCAAATTTGGAACGCCAAACCGCCCCGCCAGCGTGATCGCTCTGTGCATTCCGGCTTCAAACGCAGCACGCGCCTCGGCTCCGCCGAACAGGCCCGCGCCGGTCACGCCGAACAATAGCGATTGCATCGACACCAGAGAAAGCCCCGCATCCGCCGCTTCGCGCAAGGCCTCGCGCGCGATGGCCGCTTCTGGCACAAAGGGATCGTCGCAAGCGTGAAAGAAAATTCCCGGCGCGATTTCGAGGCCCGTGATCCCCGCTTCGGCAAGGATCGCATAGGCCTCCAGCCGTTCTTCAGCCGCCCAGGCGATGTTCGACATGGCCAGCCTCATGCCGACGCCCTTTCGCTGGCGTAGAAGGCGGCCAGCCGGTCGAGAGTGGCGGCGGCGCTGAACTGATACGGCCCCTCAGCCCCCCACAGGGCGGCGTGGCGGGTGCGCATATCCTCGCTGTGCAGGCGTGCGGGCGTGCCGGGCATGGGCCGCCCGATCAGCGCCAAATGGATCGCCGCAGCAGTCAAAGGCTCTGCCACCAGATGCAGGTGCGACAGGCACGCTTCCAGTGCAATGCCGATATCCTGCCACAGCCGGTCGATGGGGTAATATTGGTAGGTCGTTTCAGGATGATGGAACTGCGTCGCCGAAGCGCCGAGTGCGGTCATTGCATCTTCCAGCGCGCCGCGCCGCCGGTCCGCATTGAGCGCTGCGCGGTCGAGCTTCAGCATCCCGGTGACCGGATCGGTCGCATAAAGCGTGCCAGCCCATGCAGCGAGCGGGGGATCGAACGCCGCCATTAGCCCATCGCGCTTTGCCTCGGTCAGCAGCGATGGCACCGGGTTCATAAGATCGAACAGGAAGTTCTTGCGCAAGCCGTGCCCGAACAGCGCGGGCAGGCGGACAATCAGGCTACTGGCGAAATGATCTTCGACAAAGGCCTCCAGCGCGCGGCGATGGCGACCATAGGCGAGGGTCTGCTGGAAGGCCTGCGTGGTTTCGTCATCGCCCCCGGCAAAGTCCTCCAGCACCGCGATGGACGATATCAGCACGAACTGTTCGGCCCGCACATTAACCAAGCGCTCGATCAGCGCGTCGATCTGTGCGGCGTCGCGTTCTGGCGCACGGTTGGCTTCGAGCATCGAGCCTGGCGCGGCGGCGCAGACCAGCGTGCCGAATGACTGCCCCTCAATGGCGGCAATGGTGGTGGTGTTGAAGCAGGCAGCGAAGCGGGTTTGCCGCAGCAACGCACCACCGACAAAGCCGGAGTTGCCGATCAGGCCGGTCTCGTGGTGGGCATTTCCGAAACTTTCCATCGCGTCCTGGGTCCGTCGTCGCTTTCGTGCTTGGGGAATTGGTCTCTTCGATCACACAGAGGCAGGGCGGCTGCTATCCGCATGACAGCGTGGCCTTTCTGATAATTCAGAATAATATCCATAAGGTTAACCAAACTTCTGCGCGATTTGGGTGCGGCCTGCGAGGCGGTGGGACTAGTTCTTGCGGTGCTGGCCGAAAAAGCAGAACTTCGCCTTCCCGACCATCGCCGGCCATAAGCACGGTCGTTGCGCGATTCCGAAAGCGGCATGGTGGCTTCTGAGGTAACCAGACGTTCGTTTTGGCGGACGTGAACGACTGACGCTGGGTCGGCACGAAACGCCGAATGCAATGAGGGAGGTTCGCCTTTAGCTTAATAAGCACCGGGGTTTACGAGATTGTGCGCTGTTCGACATTGCCACCGACATTACACTGCTTTGTTTGTCACGACTTGGCAGATGGGGGACGCCGGGAACAAACTACGCACCGCGCTCAACGAAATCGGGACACGAACCTTGGAAATCATCATGCGCTCCGGCGCCGCCAAAGACTTTCATCCAACCATCGAAAGCGATACAATTTGGCGTTTCATTGCATCCGTCAACCAAGTCACTCACAAAATCCCTATTGCGAGCACCACCTTACCGCGCATGGCGCATGGCAAAGGCAGGAAACATTTCCGTATCGCCCCGGCGAATCTGCGCCTCCATCAGCGCAATCGCAGTATCCACATCGGCATTGGTGGTCCCAGTTGCCTGCGCCAATTTCAGGCCATGATAGACTGTCGCGGGATATTCGGTGCTGTATGGATACGCGCTCGGATCATCCACCGGCAGATCAAACCTGACCCATGGTTGCCGCGCAATATCGGCTGGCAGGCCAAGTGTCTGCGCCATATGCCGCCAATCGCTGAACCAGCGACCTTCCAGTCGCGCTGGCAGATTGAGGAAACAATAAGGGCCCGTCGCCAGAAAACGCCGCGCCAGAAACCTTTCTGCAAAGGCCATTTGCAGTTGGGACCAACGTGGATCGGGATGCAATCGCCGCCCCCAATCCAGCACGTAACCAATGTAGTAGACGATAGAGCCCGTATACACGCCGGGTCGCTGCCCTGTCCGGATCGATGCCCAGAATGTCGGATTGGGCTGGCTATCGTAGGCTTCACCTTCCCAGAACATCCCCAATTGCCCCATCCCCGGCACCGCGAGTGCCCGAACCGCGCGGTCCAGATTGGCAGAAAGGATCGCTTCAAACCGTTCCATCGGTGGCAACCAATCAAGCGCGGGCATGGATCGAAGCAAAGCATAGGCCAATAGCACATCGCGCATTGACCACGCCCAATCGCGGCCCTGGCCCTGATCAACCAGTTTGCCGCTGGTGCCGCGATAATCGGGAGTAACGGTGTTCAGCACGGTGCACGCGGAAAACACCTGCTCCTCAACGAAAAACGGATGCAATTCGGATAGCAAAGCCGGAATGAACGCTGGGCACGGGCGGTGCGCATTATCGATATCCCATTCAAACTGCATGCCGGGGCTCACGCCGATGACTCGTTCTTCGGGGTAATTCTGATAATATTGTTGCACTTTCAGCGGCGTATTGGGTGTGTCGAGCAACAGCGGCAAGCCATCAGCGCCACGCACGTGCCACGGGATTGATGCCGCAGTCAGCCCGTAATTCATGGTGATGCGCCGCATCTCTGTGCTGCGTTCGATGAGGTAGCGCGCCTGCCGGTGGACAATCGGCCCCACTTCATCGCGCAATCCGGTGGTCCCCATGGCCGGCGTGAGCCCGCCTTTGTCCAGCGGCGTGTAGTCCGGGACCGGGTCCAAATAGGACCATTGCGATGGAGCTTGCAGCTTTGGTCCGATGCCCCACGGCAGCAACAGGCCGTAGTCTTGCCAGCGGTTCAATTCACGATCGGATACAGGCCAGGCGCGCGATGCGACAACCCAGCGCTGGAAGTCGCCATGGCCGTACAGCGGGAAGCTGCGGCCAAACACGCTCGCCCGATAGCTGACCGCAGGGGTCTCCGCCGCCAAATTGGTCCAGCGTTGCCGCTCTACCACCACCACATCAAACGGCTTGCCATCCACCGGGGATGCCGCTTGCAGATACCAGATCAGCGCCCACGGGCCCTTGCGCAGGAACACCCGCACCGTGTGCTGCCCCGCCCCCTGCCACACAGCATCGGGATCATCAGCGGTGAAAATTGTGTCGCCAAGGCGCACGGGCGGCGCGGCAGCCGCCATGGCGGGATCACGCGGAATTGCACCACCCCGGGTGCGCACTTGCGCTCGCAAAGGCGCGGACGCGGGGCCGGGCGAAAGAAGACCGGGTGCAACCAATGCTGCCGCACCACTGGCTATCATCAATCGGCGAGACATCATGTCATGTTTTCCCCGTAGAGCACCTGGCTCGGTTCAGATGCGGCAAGCTATATCACCGCTCATAGTCTTGCTACCGAAGCAGGTGACATGACCCAGAAACGCACAGGGCTCGTAACGTTCATGGCCGCCTGATTGATATCGGGCCTTTGCAAATGTCGGCTCTCCCGCAAGCTGCAGTTGACCTGATGCGAAGGGGCGCGACTTTTCCCAGCTCTCGTACTTCGTCCTGCACCGCAAACCACTGGATTAGCCGCAAGTTTCGACCAGTGCAATTCTGGATGGGAGTAACCGAGCCTGTAGAGGAGTCTGCCCGCAGCTTCAGCCATATGCAATCGGCAGGTTTTGGCGCGAGCCGACATTCCCATTGGGGTGCTGGAACGGCGTGATCTGGTCGGAACAGGCCCCTGCCAGCACATCGGCGGGGATGTGCTCGATGCTCACGCCGCTGCGCTCGCGTTGCCGGCAGGTTGAGGATGGGAATTCAGCATCGTGATTATAGCACCATAATATTACGGGATTGCATGGCAATCGACGGCCCAACAAATGCATTTCCTGATGTCGGGACTATATCTAGGGCATGACCCCAGTCTCTCCGATTCGCTTCAACGCGATTGCTGGGTATGCCCGCCAGCCTGCGGCGGCATTGTTCGGCCAGGAATTAGCCTATTTTGAAGTCGGTGGCGGGCGCATCATGGGCATGTTGATGCGCGACATCGAAGATGGCGACTATTTCGGGATGGTATTCGCGCCTGACCGTAAGCTCAGATTCCGCAGCGTGCGAATGACCAGCTTCGTTGACGAACCAGCGGTTGCCGAACGCGACCTTGCGGCGGCGATGGACATCGCCGCCCACGCGCCATCCGAAGAACATTGGCAAGCCGACGAGAAGGGCGAGCCGGTCGATTTCTTCACGCCGGTGCATCCGCCCGAACGTCTGAACCCGAACTTCATCAAGCTGATCACTGAGGAAGGCAATTCTCCGGCGCGGGGCATCATCGAGCCGATGATGCGCTGGTACGAGGATGCTGACGGCAATTTCGTTGAGCAGTTTCAGACCACCGGCTTCGATCAGCGCATCTGGGAGCTCTACATGTTCGCGACCTTTGTCGAGCTCGGGTTTGTATTCGACCGCACCCATCCGATGCCCGATTTCGTTTGCAGAGGCCTGGCCGGCGCGTTTAGCGCCGAAGCGGTAACGGTCGGGCCGACGCGCGAGGGGAACAAAGTCGTGCCGCCGCCACCGCGCAGCACGCCTGACGAAGTGCGCGCCTATCTTAAGGACTATATGCCGATCAAGTTCGGCAGCCCGCTCTTCGCCAAGCTCGGCAAGCGTTATTGGGAGCACGCCCACGTCGACGGCGATCCGTTCACCCTGGCTATCGCCGACTTCTCGTCGCCAGGCTCAATGGTACATACCGCCTCCGCGCTTGAAACGTACCTCTACGGCTACCATCACGATCAGGAGCGGGACGCCGAGGGGCGCCTGGTCGTCAAGCCGCGGCGTATCGAGGAGCACCGGTTCGGCGCCAAGAGGATCCCATCAGGTTTTTTCCGCCTTCCCGACGCAGCGCATGTCAGTGCGGTGCTGACCAGCGCCGGCGGCACCATATCCAAGTTCAATCGCATGGGAGTGCTCGGCGGGTTCGGTTCAGGCAAGGTAGTCCTGATCCGCGAAGGTACGGCGGTCGATCACGATCCCAACGCGTCCGAGCCGAAGATCTTCCGAGCGCTGGTAAACGCCGCCGGGTACAGCGAAACGTGGGTGGAGGGGCTCAACGTGTTCCACAATCCCAACGCGTCCCTTAAGCTGGACATCGACTTGCTTCCCGGTGCAGCACACCATTTTGCGGCACCGGACGGGCAGCGGGCTAGCTCGGTGCCGCACTTTCATCCCTATGGTTCGATCACCAAACATTTGGCGCCAGTCGATGTTGCCGAGTTTGTTGCCGCGGCGGGGGACAAGACGCACGTGATGTGGACCCCACGCCGCGATGGGACACAGCCGGCAGACTGATCCTTCAGCTATCCAGGATCGCTTTGATGCGGTCCTCAGACAGTTTCTCTTCCGCAAGCAGGGCGTCGGCCAAGGCCTCGAGTTTGACAACGTCGATATGCTTCCGTGCATAAAAGATCGCGGCGTTCATGAATTTCTCATCGATGGGCTTTGGGATATCAGCATCGCTCCCAACCGGCAGTCCCATGAAAGACAGCCGGTCGTCTGAGGCGTTGTTCGCAGCAAGGTCAATAAATTCCTTCTCAGTCGGAAATGAACCATCCTCCTTACGTATACGGTTGCTGATGTAGAGGATGTATTCTGCGGCAAATCCGCCGGTAGTTATATGCGGTTTTTGTTCCTCGGTCCGCTCGCACCGAACTCTGCCCCAAGATCGTGTGACATCCCTGTACAGTTCAGCTTCAACCACCCGCGCACCAACAATGTGCGCTACGAAGATATGGCCCGCCTCGTGAAATGCAGCATATTCCGCCGAATTGATGGTGACTTCGCTATTCATATTCGGTCAGTTCCGTACCCGTGTTGTGAAAAGGTGAGGCAATCGTCGCGACCACGCAAGCGCTGCGCCTTCCCGAAGCCAACTTAGTCACTGCGCCGCGATCTTCCCTAGCGTTGAACAAAGCGATGTCGGCGTTGATCGCGCGCACGGAGTGTGCCCGGCGATGGTCGCTTTCGGGACAATCAAACAAGGCAGTGGGAGGTCGATTGTAGGAGCGCTTTCCTGACGCTCCGCTCCGAGCGTCCCATCCTCAGCTTTTGCCAGGAGCGGACGCTCGCTGTGGCTGATCTGAACGACCGTCTCTGGTCGATAGTGCTCACTCGATCGCCCATACTGAAATCCCCATCTTGCGTGCCTTATCGACCAGATTGGCGTTGATGCCATTACCCGGGCAGGCAACCACAGCCTTGGGCAAAGCTTCGATCATCTGATCGTTGCGGCGGAACGGTGCTGCTTTCTTGAACCGGTCCCAGTCGGGCCGGAAGGGCACATGGGTGATCTTGCGCGCCCTTGCCCAAAGCGATGCGATATGCTCGCCGCCAGTGGGATTGCC
>JBBQXX010000100.1:0-9167 GCA_038209235.1 Sphingomonadales bacterium
TAGATCGCCTGAAACCCTGCAACCGATTGCCGCCAGCGCATCGCGTGCGAATGGACGATCCCTTTGGGGGTTCCGGTGGTGCCGCTCGAATAGATGATGTTAAACGGATCGCCCCGGTCCGGTGCTGCGACGTCAGGCACCGATCCGGGGGCTGCCATCCAGTCGTGCAACGCTGGCGCAATATCCATGGGTCGGTCGAGCATGACATGGCGCAGCGCAGGCAGGTCGATACCGCTGACGATCAGTTCGGTTCGCTTCTCGGCATCGATGAACAGGTGGCTGGTGCCTGAATCGGCGATCATGTTGGCAAGCTGCCGGGGCGTCGCGCTGGTGGTCAGCGGCGCTGCGCAGCCGCCGGCACGGATTACTGCCAGGTAAACCAGCGCATAAGCGATACCGGTTGTGCCAAGGATGGCGACCGCCTGTCCAGCTTGCAGGCCATCGGCGAGCAGTTGCGCGGCGATCCGGTCCATCCGGTCGCCCAAGCCGCCCCAGCTGAGCTGTGCTATGCCGTCATCCAGTGCCAGCGCATCGGGCCGCTGCTCGCTCCACGCCTTGATGATCCCCGGCCAGTTGCCAAATTCGCTTGCAAGCTGTGCCATGACGTCCATCGCATATCCCTCCTTTTGCCGCGCTGCGCCATGCTGGTTATCCAGATCGATGGGCGCGCAGATTTGATGCATGCTGATCAGATGCTTGGCGCGACCGCAAGATGATGTTGAAACAAAAGATGAGCGCGCACCGCGCCGCCGCCGCGTCGCCGCCCCGGTAGTCGAGCAGCTTTCGTGAACAGTCAGTTGGCGACTGCGGCGACATATGGGCTTTCCACCCAGCCGCTAAGGCACGGCCCGTCATAGTTGCGCTTGCTGCGCACCGGGGAGGTGACACCACAATCGGTCGCAGGTTGCAGTGCTGTGCCGGTGTCGCCCGCTGAGGCCGGATCGGCTGGTGCAACCCGGCCCGCTGCCCCGACAACCACGCCCAGCCATTGCTGATCCAGACTGCGGGTGCAGATGAACAGATTCGTGCCATCAGCAACCGCGCCGACCTGCTTTGCCCCGTCAAACGGAGCGTCGCGTACCGCAAGTTCGCCGCCGCGCAGTCCGCCGACCAGCCCGCGACCCTGACAAGCGGCAAAGCGCGGGCCGCCCTCGCCTATCAGCACCGGTCTGGCGGTGGGGCTGCCCTGGGCGGGACCAAGCCGTTCTCCAGCAGCCTCCCCGCCCGGCGCGCGCTGCTGCGTACGTTCAGGTTCAGCGCAGCCAGCAAGCAGCAGCGGGATGATCACAAGGGCAAGAAACATGGCTTTCATGACTGTGGTTATAGGTGATTGGGCAATTCGTTCAAGCAAGCTGCGGCAAGCATGGTCGGTTGACCGTAAACTATTGAATAAAAGCGAATAAATTATGCAGCAAAGCGGCGGTTTTGCTTGGGTTTCACGGGCTGGCCCGCTATGACCGAATGATGACAGAGACCAACAACAGCTCCACCGAAAACAACCAGAACCCGGCCAACACCAACACCTACGGCGCAGATTCGATCAAGGTGCTCAAGGGCCTTGATGCCGTTCGCAAGCGGCCGGGCATGTATATCGGCGATACCGACGACGGGTCAGGCCTGCATCATATGGTGTTCGAGGTTTCCGACAATGCCATCGATGAAGCGCTGGCCGGGCATTGTGACCGGGTGCTGATCACGCTCAATCCCGACAATTCGGTCACCGTTGAAGACAATGGCCGCGGTATCCCCACCGGTATTCACACCGAAGAGGGCATTTCTGCTGCCGAGGTCATCATGACCCAGTTGCACGCGGGCGGCAAGTTCGAGAATACCAGCGAGGACAATGCGTACAAGGTTTCAGGCGGGCTGCATGGCGTCGGTGTCAGCGTCGTCAACGCGCTTTCCGAACGGCTCGAACTGCGCATCTGGCGCGATGGTCAGGAACACTGGATGCGCTTTCGCCACGGCGATGCCGAGGCGCCGCTGGCGCTGGTCGGTCCTGCTCCCGATGGAAAAAAGGGGACGCAGGTCACGTTTCTGTTTTCGCAGGACACGTTCAAGAACATCACCGAATATGACTTCGAGAAGCTCGAGCATCGTTATCGCGAGCTGGCGTTCCTCAATTCGGGGGTTCGCGTCATCCTGCGCGACGAACGCCATGCCGAGCCCAAGGAGCATGATCTGTATTACGAGGGCGGGATCGCCGCTTTCGTCAAATGGCTCGACCGCAACAAACAGCCGCTGATGCCCGAGCCGATTGCGATTTCGGGATCGCGCGAGGATGTCACCATCGATGTCTCGCTCGAATGGAACGACAGCTATTATGAAAATGTGCTGTGCTTCACCAACAACATTCCGCAGCGCGATGGCGGCACCCACCTTGCTGCCTTTCGCGCCGCGCTGACCCGCACACTCAACAATTATGCCGAAAAATCCGGGTTGCTCAAAAAGGAAAAGGTATCGCTGACCGGCGATGATATGCGCGAAGGTCTGACCGCGATCGTCTCAGTCAAGCTGCCCGATCCCAAATTCTCCTCGCAGACCAAGGACAAGCTGGTCTCGTCCGAAGTGCGCCAGCCGCTCGAAAGCCTGATGGCCGACAAGCTGGCCGAATGGTTGCAGGAAAACCCGGGCCACGCCAAATCGATCGTCGCCAAGATCATCGACGCCGCAGCCGCGCGCGAGGCCGCCAAGAAGGCGCGCGAACTGACAAGGCGCAAGGGCGCGATGGACATCGCCTCGCTGCCCGGCAAGCTGGCCGATTGTCAGGAGCGCGATCCGGCCAAATCCGAACTGTTCCTGGTCGAAGGCGACTCGGCGGGCGGATCGGCCAAGCAGGGCCGCGATCGGCATTATCAGGCGATCCTGCCGTTGAAGGGCAAGATCCTGAACGTCGAGCGTGCGCGCTTCGACCGGATCATCTCATCAAAGGAGGTCGGCACGCTGATCCAGGCGATGGGCACTGGCATCCGTGATGATTTTAACATCGAGAAGCTGCGCTATCACAAGATCGTGATCATGACCGACGCCGATGTCGACGGCGCGCATATCCGCACGCTCCTGCTTACCTTCTTCCACCGCCAGATGGGCGAGATTATCCGCGGCGGTTATCTCTACATCGCACAACCGCCGCTGTACAAGGTCGCCAAGGGCAAGAGCGAGGTCTACCTCAAGGACAACGATGCGCTCGACCAGTATCTGGTCGATGCCGGGTTGCAGGGCCGGTTGCTCGAAACCATTGGCGGGGCGCGGAGCGGCGAAGATCTGCGCGCGCTGGTCGAACATGCGCGGCGGATGAAGAGCCTGATGGCCTATGTGCCGCGCCGCTATGATCCGCTGATCATCGAAGGGCTGGCCCTGGCTGGCGCGCTGTCGCCCGATATGCCCGATGCCGACCGTCTGGCCGCAGTCGAAACCGCATCGGTGTGGATGAAAGGCGCCGACCCTGAGGCCAAGTGGCAAGGTGAACTCTCGGAAGAAGGGGGCTATCATCTCCAGCGTTTCTGGCGCGGGGTGACCGATCATCACGTCGTTGATCTGGCGTTCCTGAACAGCGCAGAGGCGCGCAAGCTGCACCGTGTGGCGGGCGAATTCGCGGAGGTTTACCTGAACCCCAGTCGCCTGGTAAAAGCTGGCAACGCCGCGGTTGCCGTTGCCGACGATAACTCGGACGAAGCCGATGATGCCGCAGCCGCCACCACCGGGGTTGTCGTCAACCGGCCCTCGGTATTGCTCGACACCATTCTTGCTGCTGGCCGAAAGGGGCTGGCCGTGCAGCGTTACAAGGGTCTGGGCGAAATGAACGCCGAGCAACTGTGGGAGACGACGCTCGATCCCAATCACCGCTCGCTGCTCCAGGTGAAGGTCGAGGATGCCGATGTGACCGACGAGGTGTTCACCCAACTGATGGGCGATGTGGTGGAACCTCGCCGCGAGTTCATTCAGGAAAATGCCCTGAATGTCGCCAATCTGGATGTCTGATGGGCAGGTTGCTGGGGCGGTGAGCGCGTTCAACCGATGAGCCCGGTTCACCTCGCTTATCGCATCGCGCAACGGATCAGGCTGGTCTATTGGCGGATCATGAAACCGCGCATATCGGGCGTCAAGGTCATCGCCTTGCGCCACGATAGTCATGTCCTGCTGGTTCGCCACAGCTATCAGTCGCCCGAACTGTTTATGCTGCCAGGTGGCGGAATGGATCGCGCCGAAAGCGAGATCGAAGCTGGCGTGCGGGAACTGCGCGAAGAAACCGGATGCGGGTTGCGCGATGTCCGCGTGCATGGCGAGTTCTTCTCCACCGCAGAAGGCGCGCGCAATCACATCACTGTGCTGATCGGGCAAGCCGACGGCGAGCCCCGCGTTGACGGCAAGGAAATCATCGATGCGGCATTCTTGCCCTTGCACCGCCTGCCCGCAAATGTCGCGCCAGCAACATTACGCCGCCTGATCGAAGTGCGCGATGGCTTGCCGCCTGCTGAAAGCTGGTGATCAGCCAAAGGGCAGCTCGGGCTGGCGATCGTCGGCGGGCGCATCATCATCAGCATGCGATAGCCCCGACAGGGTAAGCCCAAGCAGCCTGATGCCCTTTTGCAGCGGCAGTATCTGATCGAGCAATGCCTGGCCAATCTCGCCGAAAGTGTTGCGATCTGTCACCTGCCTGTCGAGCGAACGCGCCCGGGTAATCGTATAGAAATCAGAAAAGCGCGCCTTCAGCGTTACGGTGCGTCCTGCCGCCTCATTGCGCTCGACCCTTTCCCAGACGATATCTGCGATCAACTCCAGCGCCGCCCGCAGCGCATCTTCAGCGCAAATATCCTCACCATAGGTGCGTTCACCGCCGATCGACTTGCGGATGCGGTCGGCGCGTACCGGTCGCAGATCGATACCGCGCGCGGCGCTATGCAGATAACTGCCCCAACTGCCAAAATGCGCCGTCAGCCATTGTTCGGTCTTGTCGGCAAGGTCAGCCCCGGTGTGCACGCCCAGCAACGCCATCTTTTCAGCAGTGCGCGGCCCGACGCCGTGGAAGCGTTTGACCGGCAGAGCCGCGACGAACGCAGGCCCCTGTTCAGGCCGGATGACGCACAGTCCATCGGGCTTGTTCTGGTCGCTGGCCAGCTTGGCGATAAACTTGTTGTACGATACCCCCGCGCTTGCGGTCAGCCCGGTTGCGCGGCGTATATCGGCGCGGATCATTTCGGCGATCTGCGTCGCAGAGCTGATGTTCAGCTTGTTCTGCGTGACATCCAGATAGGCTTCATCAAGCGACAGAGGCTCGATCGCATCGCTATGCTGCGCGAAAATCTGGCGGATTTGCCGCGACACCTGCTGATAGACATCGAACCGGGGCTTGACGAACACCAGATCGGGGCAGCGGCGCAGTGCGGTTACCGAGGGCATCGCCGATCGGACCCCGAAGACGCGCGCTTCATAGCTGGCGGCGGCCACAACCCCGCGGCGTGATGAGCCGCCGACCGCCACGGGACGCCCGCGCAGCGCCGGATTGTCGCGCTGTTCGACGCTGGCAAAAAACGCATCCATATCGACATGGATGATCTTGCGGTGCGCTGGATCGGGTGTGTCTGGCATTGCTGTTCGAAATAGAAGCGGCAAAGCCTGTTGGCAATTGCAACGCACAGACCCACTTTGGTGCGATGCACAAAAACAAAACCAGCGACATAGCGCTGACCCGGGCTGACGCGCAGCCAAATGGTTTTCCGCTTGGAACGCGCGAACTCGTTGCGATGATGGCGTCGCTGATGGCGCTGAATGCGCTGGCGATCGACTCGATCCTGCCTGCTTTCCCCGCGCTGGGGGAAGCCTTTGGCATAATCGACCCCAATCGCCGCCAATATGTAATCAGCAGCTATCTGATGGGCATGGGCATCGGCTCGCTGTTCTATGGCCCGATAGGCGACAGGGTAGGCCGCAAGCCGGTGCTCATCTTGTCAACGGTGTTCTACGTGATTTTTGGCCTCGCCTGCGCGCTGGCACCTGATTTCGAGACATTCCTGGTGCTGCGCTTTGCACAAGGCTTTGCAGCCGCTGCAATGGGTGTGCTGGTGGTGTCGGTCATCCGCGATATCTTCTCTGGCGACCGGATGGCGAGCTTCATGTCGATCATCTTCATCGTATTCATGGCGGTGCCGGTGATCGCGCCGACAATCGGGCAATTGATCCTCTATTTTGCAGAATGGCGCTTCATCTTCGTGCTGCTTGCGGTGATGGGGACAGCGGTTGGCGTGTGGGTCTGGCTGCGGCTCCCCGAAACCTTGCGGCCAGAGCATGTCATCCCGATCCGCCTCGATGTGATCGGCAACATCTGGTTCAAGGTCGTCTTCAACCGGACCGGCTTTGGGCATGTCGCGGCCGGCGGGATGGTGATGGGGGCGATGTTCGGCTTTCTCAACAGTTCGCAGCAGATCTTTGCCGATGTGTTCGGGGCGCAGGACATCTTCCCCTATGCGTTTGCGGCGGTGGCAGGCGCGATGGCGGTATCCAACTGGTTCAACAGCCGCATCGTCGAGCGCTATGGCGCGCGGCGTGTATCGCAGTCAGCGCTGTTCGCGTTTCTGGTGCTATCGAGCCTGCAGATCGGTGCAGCGTCGCTGCCCGGTGAGCCGATGGCGTTGTTTCTGGTGATCGTTGCGCTGAATATGGCGATGGTCGGGTTCATCGGCGCCAATTTTGGGTCGATCGCGATGGAGCCCTTTGGCGCCATGGCGGGCGCAGCGTCGTCGTTCCAGATGGCTTTCCGCACTGTGCTGGGCGCAGGGATCGGTGCGCTTGTGGGGCAGGCTTTTGACGGGACGACGCTTCCCATGGCGATCGGCTTTTTCAGCTGCGGCGCGGCCTCGTTGGCGATCATATTCTGGGCAGAAAACGGCAAGCTGTTCCGCCGCCCCGGCACCTGCCCCAAATCGCCGATGTAAATACCCTCCAATGAAAAACCCCGGCGGGTGAGGCCGGGGTTTTTTAGTTTGGCTATCAGCCGTGCGGGTTGAGGATCTCATCATCGGGTATTTCGATGATGCCCTTGCCCAGATGGCTCGCCCTGTAACCATAAAGATAATAGATCACCAGTCCGACCGCCGCCCAAGCTGGCAGGACGATCATTGCTTCGAATGGCAGGTTGACGAACAGGAAAATGCAACCGGCAATTGTCGCAGGGCCGACCAGCCACAATACCGGCGTTTTGAAGCTGCGTTCCCGGTGCGGATCGGACTTGCGCAGCATCATCACCGCAATCGCGACCATCATGAACGCATAGAGCGTTCCGGCATTGGCGATATCGGCAAGCTGGCCGACAGGAAGGAATGCAGCGGCAAACGCCACGACACCTCCGGTGATGGCGGTCACCACATAGGGCGTCTTCCACTTCGGGTGGATTTTCGAAAGGACGTCGGGCAGCAGGCCGTCGCGCGACATCACAAAGAAAATTCGCGTCTGGCCGAACAGCAAAATCAAGATTACCGAAGGCAGCGCGACAAATGCTGCAATGCCAAGCAGGTTGCCGACCCCGGAGTATCCGATCTGCCGCAAGACATGCGCCAGCGCCTCGTTCGAGCAGACCAGCATTTCAGCGTATTGCGGCAGCGCGCATTGACGCGCCAGTTCTTCAGAGCCCGCAGGGAACGGAATGCCGCCCGGTCCCATGATCGGCTGACCACCGATCGTGCCGACGGCACCGGCAGCAACCAGAATGTAGAAGACGGTGCAGATCACCAGGCTGCCAATCAGGCCGATCGGCACGTTGCGCTGCGGATCCTTGGTTTCTTCTGCGGCAGTGGAAACCGCATCGAAGCCGACATAAGCAAAGAATATCGTCGCCGCAGCGCCGACTGCGCCAACGCCTGAACCGAAGCCCCCGAAAACACCGGCGGGAAGGAAGGGATTGAAGTTTGCCATCTCGGTGGCGGGCAATGTCAAGATAATGAATGCGGTAAGCGCAGTGACCTTGATCGCCACCAGAACGGCATTCACCTTGGCCGACTCATTGGTGCCGATCATCAGCAGCCATGTCACCAGGAGTGCAATCACCACGGCAGGAAGGTTGATCAATCCACCCGGCGCGCCGCCGAGCGCCAATGGCCCCGCGCTCAGATACGGCGGCAGCACGACCCCGAAAAACTGGTTCAATATCGTACCGGTAAAATAGCCCGACCATCCCACCGACACCGCGCTTGCAGCAACCGCATATTCCAGCACCAGCGCCCATCCCACCGTCCATGCGAGCAATTCGCCCATCACCGAATAGGTGTATGTATAGGCAGAGCCCGCCACCGGGATCATCGAAGCAATTTCAGCATAGCACAGTGCGGCGACGATGCAGATTGCACCCGCAATCGCAAACGCCAGCATCAGCCCCGGCCCGGCTTTCTGCGCGCCCGCCGATGTCAACACGAAGATACCGGTGCCGATGACGCAGCCAATGCCGAACAAGGTAAGCTGAAAAGCACCCAAAGTTCGGTGCAGCGACTTCTTCTTGGCGGTTGCCAATATGGCATCCAGCGGTTTGACACGGGCAAACTTCATGATGTTTACGATTTCCCACCTTTGACAGGTTCAAACCTGCCGGTTGCGTCCCAGGGTTTTCCCCATGCATCAGGATTAGCGGCTTTTGACGCGGTGGCAACCGGCTTGTCAGGCGACTTGCGATGTGTCGTTCGCCTCAATACTCGATGCTGGCGCGTTCAACATATTTTTCCATGACTTCGCGCTGCACAAGGATTCTTCGCAAAGGGGCAAAAGCGGCGCGAACACCGCAGCTTGCATAGTCCATGGTCGCCTCAGGCGCAGCACTATCAGGATGTCCGCTGCCAAAAACTTCCAGCCTATCACCGATAACCCGCAGAACCCGCGCCGAAGCTTTGCCATCTGGCTGACGCACGGAATACCAGCCGTTTGCCGGGTCCATCTGCATGTCTTGCGCCCCCAGCGAACAGGTGTGTGCATTAGCTCCCATAGCATTGCCGACAACCGAATATTGGCCGTTTGATTGGCGGGTGACGACCACCACGGTCATCGAGGCAGCGGCCAGAACCGGTGCAATCTTGCCAAACAGGGCGCTGTTGCGCGCAGCGTCGCTGAGCGGCAGTTCGTCGTCGATGAACAACGCGCTTTCGCCGCGGCCCAACCAGCCACGCTCACCCAGTTGGCCCAGCAGC
>JBBQXX010000101.1:0-9015 GCA_038209235.1 Sphingomonadales bacterium
CGATTGCGAATCAGAGGTATCCCGAAAATCGATGAGACGCGGGGACTCGAAATGGCTGACCCGCAGATCGTCCTGATGGACCATCAGCAATCTGGGGATAATTTCATCCTCGACCAGGCGGCTCACATTGGCATCCCGTCCTTCGTTGACGAGTCCGGAACCACCGGCCTCGGCGCCCCCCCAAGGAGACACTTTCTTGAGCTTACGCGCTCCCTTTAACAGTCCAGTCGTCGACTTGAAAAAATCGATCCCGAAAACTGCGGCCATACAGACTCTCCCCGTGAGGTCGGTGCAGCATGCACCGGCCTTTTGGCTGGAGACTTCTTTGGCCGTTCCCTCGCCAAGCGCCAACGCTACGCAAGTCTAGGCAGGCTGACAACAAAAGAATTGTCAAGAAAACTATACGTCAATTTAACTTGACACTTTTGTGGGGCACGGCATATTTCCCCGGTGCATTCGGGAGACGCAGCAGCCATCATGACAACGGCAATTCAGCATGGACCTGCGGCAAACCGCGCCATTCAAGCTGTTCCGGCAGGTCAGTCAGCTGCGCCCAGAACACGCCCGGCGATCATGCCGCTGTACACCGCAGAAGAGCGCGTTCGGCGCGACTCGACGGTCTGGACGCTGGTCCAGGGTATCCTCGCACCGCTTCAGTTTGTCATCTTTGCGATCAGTCTGGTGCTGGTGCTACGCTACCTGTGGACAGGCCAGGGCGCATTCGCGGCCGACACTTCGATCATCGTCAAGACCATAACGCTTTATACCATCATGATCACCGGTTCGATCTGGGAGAAGGTGGTGTTCGGCAAATGGCTGTTTGTCCCCGCGTTCTTTTGGGAGGACGTGTTCTCGATGCTGGTTCTGGCGCTGCACACCGCGTATCTGGTGATGCTGCTGGGCGGTATCGGCAGTGTCGAGGCACGGATGGGCGTCGCGCTGGCGGGTTACGGCGCCTATGTTATCAACGCTGCGCAGTTTATCTGGAAGCTGCGGATGGCGCGGCTGCAGGGCACGCTCACTCCCGGGCCCAATACTTCCGGGCCGCAAACTGCCGAGTCGAACACAGTGCTGGCGGCGGCGCAATGATCGCTGCTGCGCCCCTCGTTGCCGATCAGGGCTGCACAAGCGCGCCGGTGCTGCGTGAGCGTGGCCAGCGCGAGGTGTTCTGCGGACTCACCGGGATTGTCTGGCTGCACCGCAAGATGCCCGACGCATTCTTTCTGGTGGTCGGGTCACGCACCTGCGCGCATCTGCTGCAATCGGCAGCCGGCGTGATGATCTTTGCCGAGCCGCGGTTTGCCACTGCGATCATCGAAGAGCGCGATCTGGCCGGGCTTGCCGATGCCAACGAAGAGCTTGACCGGGTGGTGCGCCGCCTGCTGGCTCGCCGACCCGAAATCCGCACGCTGTTCTTGGTGGGCAGCTGCCCGTCCGAAGTGATCAAGCTGGATCTTGCCCGCGCCGCGCAGCGCTTGGCAGGCGCGTTCATGCCAGCTGTCCGCATCGTCAATTATTCGGGCAGCGGTATCGAAACCACCTTCACCCAGGGCGAAGATGCCTGCCTTGCTGCACTGGTGCCGTTCATGCCAGAGCCGCAGCTTGATGCCGCACCGCAATTGCTGATCGTCGGGGCGCTGCCTGATATCGTCGAAGACCAGCTGCTGCGGTTGATCCGTGATCTTGGCATCACCAACGTCGCGTGCCTGCCTGCGCGCTCGTCGCGCGATCTGCCGCCGGTTGGTGCCAACACCCGCTTCCTGCTCGCCCAGCCTTTCCTCGGCGATACCGCGCTGGCGCTCGAAGATCGCGGCGCGGTGCATCTGCCTGCGGCTTTTCCGTTCGGTGCTGAAGGCACGACCCAATGGCTGCACGCTGCTGCAAAGTCTTTTGGTGTGGATGAAATGCATTTCCGCTCGGTCGTTGCACCGGGCCGTGAACGCGCCAAGCGCGCGCTTGAGCACAGCCGGTCGCGGCTTGAAGGCAAGACCATTTTCTTCCTGCCCGATTCGCAGCTGGAACTGCCGCTCGCGCGCTTCCTGCATGTCGAGCTGGGGATGATCCCGGTCGAAGTCGGCACGCCCTATCTGCACCGCCAGCATATGGCCGCTGAACTGGCACAGTTGCCTGCCACAACCGTGATCAGCGAAGGCCAGGATGTCGACAAGCAGCTTGACCGGGTGCGCGCGGCCAAGCCCGACATCACCGTATGCGGGCTTGGCCTGGCCAATCCGCTCGAGGCCGAGGGCTTTACCACCAAATGGGCGATCGAACTGGTGTTCTCCCCCATCCACGGGTTTGATCAGGCTGGCGATCTTGCCGAACTCTTCGCACGGCCGTTGCGCCGTCGCGATGTGTTGAAGGTATAGCGCCGTGCAACTGTCGGTCTGGACCTATGAAGGGCCTCCTCATGTAGGGGCAATGCGCGTAGCGACCGGCATGACCGATGTGCACTATCTGCTGCACGCGCCGCAGGGTGATACCTATGCGGATCTGTTGTTCA
This sequence comes from Sphingomonadales bacterium, assembly GCA_038209235.1. GTDB lineage: Bacteria > Pseudomonadota > Alphaproteobacteria > Sphingomonadales > Sphingomonadaceae > Blastomonas. The sequence continues at coordinate 2,504 of JBBQXX010000101.1, forward strand.
CGATGATCGAACGCCGCGGCAAGCGTCCACCGGTGACTTACACCACGTTTCAGGCGCGCGATCTCGGCAAGGATACCGCCGAGCTGTTCCAGAGCGCGGCGCGCGATGCGGTGGCGCGTTTCAACCCCGCCGCCTTGCTGGTCGGCTCTTCGTGCACCGCCGAACTGATCCAGGATGATCCCGCCGGTATGGCGCAAGCGATGAAGCTTTCCATCCCCGTCATTGCGCTCGAACTGCCCAGCTATTCGCGCAAGGAAAACTGGGGCGCATCAGAAACTTTCTACCAGATTGTCAGGACTCTCGCGGTCGGGGACTCCTCCCGCCCCGCATCGCGCCAGGCAGGTTCTCCGCGTCCCAAAGCGAACCTGCTTGGGCCGAGCGCACTGGGTTTTCGCCACCGCGACGATATCGTCGAGATTGGCAAGATCCTGGCTGTGCTCGGCATAGAGATTAACGTCACCGCGCCGATGGGGGCAGGCGCAGGCGATATCGCCCGCCTTAGCGATGCCGATTTCAACATCGTGATGTATCCCGAGATCGCCGATACCGCCGCGCGCTGGCTCGAGCGGACGTTCAAGCAGCCGTTCACCAGAACCATCCCGATCGGCCACGGCGCGACGCTCGATTTTATCCGCGAAGTGGCAGCGCTGGCCGGTGTCGATGCCGCGCCCGCGCTCGATCTGGCCGAAGCGCGGATGCCATGGTGGAGCCGCTCGGTCGATTCGACTTACCTCACCGGCAAGCGCGTCTTCATCTTTGGCGATGCGACGCATGCGATTGCCGCTGCCCGCGTGGCGCGCGATGAACTGGGCTTCGTGGTTTGCGGGCTGGGTTGCTACAACCGCGAATTCGCACGTGACCTGCGCGCTGCGGCTGCCGAACACGGCGTCGAGCCGCTGATCACCGACGATCATCTGGAAGTCGAAGACGCCATCGCTGCGGCACATCCCGAACTGGTGCTGGGCACGCAGATGGAACGCCACATCGCCAAGCGGCTGTCGATCCCCTGCGCGGTGATTTCAGCACCGGTGCATGTGCAGGATTTCCCCGCGCGGCACAGCCCGCAGATGGGCTTTGAGGGCGCCAACGTGCTGTTCGACAGCTGGGTGCATCCTTTGGTGATGGGGCTGGAAGAGCATCTGCTCACCATGTTCCGCGACGATTTCGAATTCCACGATGGTGCAGGCGCCAGCCACCTGGCGCATGGCACGGTTGAGCCGTCACGGGCGGCACCTGCCGTCGCGTTCGAGCCGCAGCCCGATCCTGTCCCCAACCGGCAAGAAGCCGAAGGCGATGTGCTCGTCGTCGCCTGCTGGACCAGCGAAGCCGACATTGAACTCAAGAAAATACCCTTCTTTGTGCGCGGCAAGGCGCGGCGCAACACTGAGGCCTATGCTGCGGAGCTTGGGCTGGCCTCAATCACACTGGACACGCTCTACGAGGCAAAGGCGCATTATGCCCGGTAAAGCAAACCAAGTAACGGCAGGCGGTCGCAACGTTCCGATCAGGATTGTATTCGTTACGCTCGACAATCACATTTCAGGCGCCGTGGATCGCGCCGAAGTTGAGCTGAAAAAGGATATGCCGGGGCTGAGCATCGGTTATCATGCCGCAGCAGACTGGGGCCGCGATCCCGGCGCGCTCGATGCAACCCGCGCCGATATTGCCAAGGCCGATATCGTGATTGCCACCATGCTGTTCCTCGAAGATCAGGTCAGCACCATCCTGCCCGCGCTCGATGCACGGCGCGAACATTGCGATGCGATGATCGGCCTGATGTCGGCCGGCGAAATCGTCCGTCTGACGCGGATGGGCGGCTATCGCATGGACAAGCCGGCAGGCGGCGTGATGGCGATGCTCAAGAAGCTTCGCGGCCCCGCCAAACCGGGCGGCAATGCCGGTGAAAAGCAGATGCGCATGCTGCGCCGCCTTCCCAAGATCCTCAAGTTCATGCCGGGCAGCGCGCAGGATGTGCGCCATTATTTCCTGACCATGCAATACTGGCTGGCGGGCAGCGACGAAAATGTCGTCAACATGGTGCGCGGTCTGATTGACCGCTTTGCCACAGGACCGCGCGCCGTGCTGAAGGGCCGCACCCCTGCGCAGCCGCCGCGCGATTATCCTGAAGTGGGCGTCTATCACCCCACTCTGGCTGACCGGTTGGGCGAAGATGCCAGCCTGCTGCCCCGCGCCAAGTCTGCAAAGGGCACGGTTGGTGTGCTGCTGCTGCGCTCATATGTTCTGGGCAAGGATACCGGCCATTATGATGGCGCGATCGCAGCGCTTGAGGCTCAGGGGCTCAATGTCGTCCCGGTGTTTGCCAGCGGCCTCGATTCACGCCCGGCGATCGCCAGGTTCTTCGAGCGTGATGGCCATGCAACGATCGATGCCCTGATCAACCTCACCGGTTTCTCGCTGGTGGGTGGTCCCGCCTATAATGACGCAGCTGCCGCTGAGCAGGTGCTCTCGGGCCTCGATATTCCTTATATCGCCGCTCACCCGGTCGAGTTTCAGAGCCTTGAGCAATGGGGTGAAGGCAAGCAGGGCCTGTTGCCGCTCGAAGCCACGCTGATGGTGGCGATCCCCGAACTCGATGGCGCGGTGATGCCCAGCGTGTTCGGTGGCCGCTCGGATGGTTCGGGCAACGCGTGCAAGGGCTGTGGCCGGGGCTGCATTTTCACCGCTCCTGATGCGGTGCGCGCCATGCAAAGCTGCCCGGAACGCGCCGAAGCTTTGGCATCGCGCGTCACCCGGATGATCGAACTGCGCCGCTGCGAGCGCAGCAAGCGCAAGCTTGCGATCGTGCTGTTCAACTTTCCGCCCAACGCCGGAGCCACCGGAACCGCAGCGCATCTTGCGGTGTACGAATCGCTGCATGCCACGCTCCAGCGCCTGTCGGATGAAGGCTATAAGGTCGATGTGCCCGCTGATTCGGATGCGCTGCGCGAATCCATCCTGAAAGGCAACAGCGACCGGTTCGGGTCTGACGCCAACGTCGCGGTACGTATTTCGACCGACGATCATGTCACCAACGAGCCGTATCTGCGCGCCATCGAGGCGCAATGGGGCCCGGCCCCCGGCAAGGTGCAGAGCGATGGCTGGTCGATCCACGTGCTGGGCAAGCAGTTCGGCAATGTGTTTGTTGGTATCCAGCCGACCTTCGGCTTCGAAGGCGACCCGATGCGGCTGTTGTACGATGGCGATTTTGCTCCGACTCATGCATTCTCGGCGTTCTATCGCTGGATCCGTGAAGATTTCGGCGCAAATGCGGTACTGCATTTCGGCACCCACGGCGCGCTGGAATTCATGCCCGGCAAGCAGACCGGCATGTCCGGCGCATGCTGGCCCGACCGGTTGATCGGCAACCTGCCCAATTTCTACCTCTATGCCGCCAACAACCCTTCCGAAGGCATTCTTGCCAAGCGGCGCTCGGGTGCAACTTTGGTGTCTTATCTGACACCGCCGCTGGCAGAAGCGGGGCTTTACAAAGGCTTTGCCGATCTGAAGGCGCTGACCGAACGCTGGCGTGGCCTGCCCGAAGGCGACAGCGATATCCGCGCGCAGCTCGAAGTGATGATCCGTGAGGCGGCCACCGCGCTCGACCTTGCATCGGATGATCTGCCCGCGCTGGTCGCCAGCCTGTATGAGGTGGAACGCGAACTTATCCCGTTTGGTCTGCACGTCCTGGGCAAGCAGCTCGAAAGCGAAGAGCGCGAAGCGTTTCTGGATGCGATGGTCGCAGCCGACCCCGAAGCCGACCGCGCAGATCTCGATGCCAAGCTGTCATCCAACGATGAGCTTGGCGGGCTGATCCACGCGCTCGATGGCTGCTATGTCCGTCCTGGTCCGGGCGGCGACGTACTGCACAATCCCGAAGTGATGCCCACCGGGCGTAACACGCATGGCTTTGATCCTTTCCGCCTGCCCAGCCGCATGGCCAGTGCGACCGGCGCGATTCAGGCAGATGCCCTGCTTGAACGCCATATCGGATCGGGCGAGCCGATGCCCGAAAGCATCGCCATGGTGCTGTGGGGCACCGACAATCTGAAGAGCGAAGGCGCCCAGATTGCCCAGGTCATGCGTCTGCTGGGTGCAACCGCCCGGTTTGACACCTATGGACGGCTTGCCGGAGCAGAATTGCTGTCGCTCGAAGCGCTCGGTCGCCCGCGCATCGATGTGATCGCGACATTGTCTGGCGTATTCCGTGATCTGCTGCCGCTGCAAACGCGGATGATGGCAGAAGCGGCATGGTTGGCAGCCAGCGCCGATGAGCCGCTGGAACTGAATTTCGTCCGCAAGCATGCGCTGGCCTACGCCGAAAAAATGGGCTGCGATCTGGAAACCGCAGCGCTCCGGGTCTTCTCGAACGAAGAAGGCGCTTATGGTGCGCAGGTCAACGTCATGATCGACGATGGCGCGTGGACCGACCCCAACGACCTGGCCGACGCGTTCGAGAAGCGCAAAGGCTTTGCTTATGGTCGCAACGGCAACCCGGTGCAGCACCGCGAACTGCTCGACAATGCGCTCGCCGATGTTGCGTTCACCTATCAGAACCTCGATTCGGTCGAACTGGGGGTTACCGATATCGACCAGTATGTCGATGCGCTGGGCGGCGTCAGCCGGTCGGTGGCGCGCGCCAGAGGCGGCAAGGCGGCTCCTGTCTATATCGTCGATGCAACACAGGGCGCAGCCAAGGTTCGCACGCTGGGCGAGCAGATCGATCTGGAAACCCGCAGCCGCATGCTGAACCCGAAATGGTACGAAGGGCTGCTCAAGCATGGCTATGAAGGCGTGCGCCAGATCGAGGGCCATGTCACCACCACGCTGGGCTGGTCGGCGACCACCGGCGAAGTCAAGCCCTGGGTCTATCAGCAGATCAGCGAAACCTATGTGCTTGATCCTGCAATGCGCACCCGCATGGCGACACTCAATCCGAAAGCCTCAGCCCGCATGGCTGATCGCCTTCTGGAAGCATGCGACCGCAGGCTTTGGGAGCCGGACGCCGCAACCCTGGCGGCGCTGCGCGCTGCTGCAGACGATATCGAGGACCGGCTGGAAGGCCTGGTCGCAGCAGAATGACAGGAGACATTTGACATGACCTTGCTCGAAGCCGGCACCGCACCGCCCATCGATGGCGATGGCAGCGTCCAGGTTGCGCTTGATCCGCGTGACGCAATCACCGGCGCAAAGGTCTTTGCCGTTTATGGCAAGGGCGGCATCGGCAAGTCGACGACATCATCCAACCTGTCCGCAGCGTTGTCGCTGCTGGGCAAGCGGGTGCTGCAGATTGGCTGCGATCCCAAGCATGACAGCACCTTCACGCTGACCAAGAAGCTGATGCCGACGGTGATCGACGTTCTGGAAAGTGTCGACTTCCATTCCGAAGAATTGCGGCCCGATGATTATATGTTCGAAGGCTTCAACGGGGTGATGTGCGTTGAGGCGGGCGGTCCGCCGGCAGGTACCGGCTGCGGCGGCTATGTCGTTGGCCAGACGGTCAAGCTTTTGAAGCAGCATCATTTGCTTGAAGACACCGATGTCGTGATCTTCGACGTGCTGGGCGATGTCGTATGCGGCGGTTTTGCCGCGCCGCTGCAACACGCCGAACGCGCGGTGGTGGTTGCCGCCAATGATTTCGACAGCATCTTTGCGATGAACCGCATCGTGGCTGCCATCAAGGCGAAGTCCAAGAATTACGACGTGCGCATGGCCGGGGTCATCGCCAACCGCTCGGCTGCGACCGACGAGATCGACCGGTTCAATGAGGCCACCGGGCTCAAGACGCTGGCGCATTTTCCCGATCTGGACGCGATCCGCCGCAGCCGCCTGAAAAAATGCACAATATTCGAAATGGAATCGACCCCCGAGATCGAGGCGGTGAAGACCGAATACCTGCGGCTGGCAGCGACGCTGTGGGCAGGCACCGATCCGCTCGACGCAATGCCGATGAAGGACCGTGATATTTTTGACTTTCTGGGGTTTGAATGATGGCTAGCAATGCAACGATGACGCGCTACGACACCTACCGCGCCGGACTGGAAACCTATTTTGACCGCACCGCGCGGCAGAACTGGGTCGATCTCACCTCTGACGTCAAGGTCAGCGGTATCCGCGCCACCGTTCGCGCCGGGCGTGACCGGATGCGCAGCATGCTGCTCGACTGGCTGCCTGACGACCTTGAAGGCAAACGCATCCTGGACGCCGGTTGCGGCACCGGCGCGTTGGCCGTCGCTGCTGCCCAATTGGGCGCGAAGGTCACCGCGATCGATATCTCGTCAGGGCTGGTCGATGTTGCGCGTGATCGTGCCCCCTCCGGCCTGGATATCGACTGGCGCGTCGGCGATATGTTCGATCCTGCGCTGGGTGAGTTCGACCATGTCGTGGCGATGGATTCGCTGATCCATTACGAGGCCGACGATATTGTTGCAGTGATTGAAGGGTTTGCCAGCCGCGCTCCCAGCATCGCTTTCACCTTTGCTCCGCGCACGCCGTTGCTCGCGGTGATGCACGCC
>JBBQXX010000102.1:0-8990 GCA_038209235.1 Sphingomonadales bacterium
GCCACCCGCGCGCGACTGGTTCTCGTGGCGACCCGGCTGTTTCAGCAACGCGGATATCATGCCATTGGCCTTGCCGAAATCCTGGCGCTTTCCGAAACCCCCAAGGGTTCGTTGTACCACCATTTTCCGGGCGGAAAGTCCGAGCTTGCCGAAGCCTGCATTGCCCGGATCGCCAATGCGACGCTAACCGCTCTCGATGATGCGGCAGCGTCGGGTATTGATATCGTTGGCTTTTTGGAAACTTTGGCGCACGAAACGTCTGCATGGCTTGACCGCACCGACTGGCGCGACGGGTCATTGCTGGCAATCATCGGGCAGGAAGAGGGCGGAGCCAACAGCGCGTTGAGCCAGGCCGTCCGGATCGCCTATCAGCGCATCGAAATGCGTCTGGCCAAATGGCTGATGCTCGAAGGTGTCGCGGTGGCGCGGGCGCGCGAAATCGCAGCGACCATCATCGCTGCGCATGAAGGCGCGCTGGTTCTGGCACGCAGCCGCCGCGACACCGCGCCGCTGACGCTTGTTTCGGATATGCTGCGCGTGCTGGTGGAGCGAGGCTAGCGCATAAATAAACCGGTCGGTTTAGTGGGTGGGATCGTTAGCGACTGATCGGTCTGTCAAATGACGTCGCTGGCCGGATGGTTTTAACCACACCAGCCGAACAAATCGCGCCGGTTAGGCTTGCAGCATTCGGCGGATAATGCACTGTGCGCATCATAGCTCCCCAGTTTTGCAAGGATGGTGGTTTGACCGACAGTGCACCCAAGCCACGCGCGATGCGCGCCAGCGACTTTCACCCGCATATCCTTGAGATATTCGACGGCTATGTGCACGGTAAACTGAGCAAGCGGGAGTTTATCCGCGAGGCGGGGCGTTGCGCCGCAGCCGGGGTTACCGGGCTGATGATCCTCAACCAGCTCAGCCCAGATTACGCGCTGGCGCAGCAGGTTTCGCCCGATGATCCAGCGATCGAGACGATGCGCGTCGAATACCCTAGCCCCGATGGACACGGCACTGTGCGCGGCCTGATGGCAAAGCCCAAAGGCGCTACCGGCAAGCTCCCTGCGGTGCTGGTCGTTCACGAAAACCGCGGGCTGAACCTGTATATCGAGGATGTCGTGCGGCGGCTTGGCAAGGCGGGTTATCTCGCGCTGGGGCCGGATGGGTTGACGTCGATGGGGGGGTATCCCGGTACCGACGATGAGGGCCGCGCAATGCAGGCATCGCTTGATCCGGCCAAGCTGATGGAAGATTTTTTCGCAGGATTTGAATATCTTCGCGATCACGAAGGCTCCACCGGCAAGGTCGGCGTGACCGGTTTCTGTTATGGTGGCGGGGTTTGCCATGCGCTGGCGGTGGCATATCCTGATCTGGCCGCCGCCGCGCCGTTTTACGGGCGGCAGGCATCGCCTGCAGAGGTGCCAACCATCAAGGCGCCGTTACTGATCCAGTTCGCCGAGAACGACGAACGCGTCAACGCCACCTGGCCGGCGTGCGAGGCGGCACTCAAGGCGAACGGCAAGACCTACACGGCGCATTTCTACCCGGGCACCAGTCACGGCTTCCACAATGATACCACTCCGCGCTATGATGAAGCAGCAGCAAAGCTGGCGTGGGAACGCACACTGGCGTTTTTCAAGACCAACGTCGCCGTTTAGACTGGTTGGTCTACTGGCGGTTCTGGCCGATGGGCAACAAGATTATGCAATGCCCGGTTGATAACGAAACGCTGGTGATTACCGATCGCAGTCGTTTAGAAATCGATGATTGCCGCAAATGTCGGGGGGTCTGGCTGAATCGCGGCGAACTCGATAAGATTATCGATCGTTCCGCTGCACCGGCGCCGCAATCACCTGAACGCAGCGAGCCGAAATATCGGGATGATAACCGGGGCTATGGAACCCTTCCTCGGCGATATTTTTTGATTTCTAACGTGAGTCTCGCGTTTTCGAGCTTCGCTGATCTGCGCCCGCTCAGGGGCCAGGTGCATAGGCGCGCAGGAACCGAGCGGTGGAACGTATTACCCGCGCCGTAATGTGCTCCGGGTCACGATCATACGGTTGGGCAAAGCGCAGGTGCATATCCGCCATTCCTTTCCACAAACCGACCAGATGCTCGGCGGCCTCGGACACATCAGGAGCCTCGATCTGGCCGTTTCGCGCTGCGTCATTGAGCACCGCGACCAGGGCCGCCTGCATCCGCCTGGGCCCTGCCTCGAAAAACAGCTGTGCCAGTTCCGGCGAGCGCACGCCCTCCATGCTGATCATCCGGTCAAAGCCGATGTGGTCGGGCGACAGGATAAAGGTGATCAAAGTGATGCCAAAGGCGTTCAACCGCTCGGTCAGTGACCGGTCGTCCTCACGGTGCAGCCCGATCTCGGCCTGCATCCGTTCGCATTCCGCGCTGACGCAAGCGGCGAGCAGCCCCGCCTTGTCGCCGAAGCGGTTGTAGATGGTGACCTTCGACACGCCCGCGTCGACTGCAACGGAATCAAGCCGGGTGCCGTCATAGCCATGCGTGAAAAAGTGCACGCGTGCCGCTCCCAGCATCGCGGCGGTCTTGGCCTCGTCCACGGGACGGCCAGGAAGGGTTTCTGAACTCATAAGTGCAATTGAACCTTGACGTTCACTTATTGCCACGTCATCAACCGCGCTGCAACTTAATTGGGAGTGGGCCGGCGATGGGCTGGATCGCAATCAGAATGCTGACCGGTGACCGGGTCAAGTTCATCGGCCTGCTGTTCGGCATCGGCTTTTCGACGCTGCTCATCACCCAGCAACTGACCATCTTCGTCAACCTGCTGATGCGCGGCGGAACAGCGGTGGAGGCCGTATCGAGCGCCGACATCTGGGTCATGGATCCCGCCAGCCGCACCCCCGATCTGGCAGCCGCGATGCCGGGCACTGCGTTGGACCGGGTACGCGGGGTCTCTGGCGTCGCCTGGGCTGTGCCGCTCATTCGCGCCAACGCGGTCGTTCGCACCGCGACGGGCGATCTCGAAGGGGTGGGCGTGGTCGGCGTGGATGACGCGACGCTGATCGGCATGCCGCGCACCATGTTGCGCGGTCGTCCCGAAGACCTGGCCGACCCCGATGCGGTGTTTGTGGATGGCGTCGGCTCTGACAAGCTGTTTGGTGTTGGCGTAAACCCTATCGGCATTCGGCTTGAGCTGAACGACCAGCGCGCGGTCGTGCGCGGCGTGGTCGATGTCAACCCGACCTTCACATCGACCGTCGTGCTCTACACCCGCTATTCCAACGCTCTGAAATTCGTTCCCGGCACGCGCAACCGGCTGACCTTCGTGCTCGCCCGCGCCGCGCCAGGGCTGACGCCACTTGAGGTGACAAAACGCATTGCTGCGCAGACGGGACTGAAAGCGCGTACCTCCGAGCAGTTCGCGCGCGACGGGGTAGATTTCATCATCGAGAACACCGGCATCCCGATCAACTTCGGCATCACCGTCGTGCTCGGGTTCGTGGTCGGCGTGGCGATCGTGGGGCTAACCTTTTCGCTCTTCATCCGCGACAACATCAAGCAGTTCGGCGCACTTAAGGCGATCGGCGTTACCAACGGCAAGATCCGGGGCATGGTCGCGACCCAGGCGGGTCTGGTCGGGCTGGTAGGCTATGCCATCGGTCTGTCGCTGGCGACGCTGTTCATCTTTGTCAGCACAGCAAGCGGCGGAGGCGCGTTCAAGGGGTTTTTCATCCCGTGGCAGATCCCGCTCGCCACCGCAGGCATCGTCATGGTGATGATCCTGCTCACCGGCTGGCTCGCGCTGCGCTCGGTGCTCAAGACCGAACCGGCAGAGGTTTTCCGGTGAGTTCGGCGATCGAGATAGCCGGGGTGTGCAAGGAATTTGCTGTCGGCGACCAATCGGTCCGTGTGCTGCACGACATCACCGTCGAACTGAACGCGGGCGAACTGAATTTTCTGGTGGGCGAGAGCGGGTCGGGCAAGACGACGCTGATCTCGATCGTGGCGGGAATCCTGTTTCCGACGCACGGCACGGTCAGCGTCTTTGGCACTGACCTTTACAGCCTGACCGACACCCAGCTGGTCGAATTCCGGCTGAACAACATCGGCTTCATTTTCCAGCAGTACAATCTGATCCCGACGCTGACATCGGCCGAAAACGCAGGCGTGCCGCTGATCGCCGCCGGAATGGGGCGCAGCGAGGCAACGCGGCGCGGACGCGAGGTGCTTGAGCGGCTCAACATTGCCGACCAGGCGAACAAGCTGCCACGCCAGCTGTCGGGTGGCCAGCAGCAGCGCGTCGCAATCGCACGTGCGCTGGTCCACGAACCCCGGCTGGTGGTCTGCGACGAACCCACCGCTGCGCTTGATGCCAAATCGGGCCGCAGGGTCATGGACCTGCTGCGCGAGGTGGCGCTCGCCCCCGATCGCGCGGTGATCATCGTCACCCACGACAACCGCGTCTTTGATCTCGCCGACCGCATCATCGGCATGGAAGACGGGCGCATCACTTACGATGGCAAGGACATGCCTGACGACCACGGCGCTCCCCCCGCCCGAAAGCACACAAGCAAGGCCGCCTCATGAAAAATCTCTCCTTTGCCCGCCAGATTCTTCCGATCGTAGCGATACTGTTGATCGTGCTGTCGGCGGTGTTCATCTGGCGCGGGCAGCCAGACGACAGCCTGACCCAGCCGGGCAACACCCCGCCGACAGTACCGACAAGCCAGCGTGGATCGGTGGCCGGTGTCGGCGTGGTGGAGCCATCAAGCGAGGTGATCCGGGTGGGCTCCAACCTGCCTGGTGTCGTGACGCGGGTGTTCGTGGTTGAAGGGCAGCAAGTGAGCCACGGCCAGCCGCTGTTCGTGCTTGATGACCGCGACGCGCAGGCTGGTGTGGCCGAGGCGCAGGCGCGGGTGGCGACCGCGCGCGCTGGGGTGGGTGAGGCGAACGCGGCGCTTGACGTCGCCCGGCGACAGAACGCGCTGTATGGTGACATCGGCGACGGACGGGCGTTCTCCAAGCAGGAACTGATCGCCAGCGGCGGCGATGTAGCCACCGCGCGCGCCCGGGTTACCGCCGCGCGCGCCGAGGTAACCGCGGCGCAGGCAGCGCTGAGGTCAGCGCGCGTCGCGCTGGCGCGGCTCACCGTCACTGCCCCGCTCGCCGCCGAGGTGCTGGCCGTCAACACCCGCGCCGGGGAGTTTGCCACCGCCGGACCCTCGCCGGGCGGAGACGATCCGCTGATGGAACTGGGTGTGACCCGGCCGCTTCACATCCGGGTCGATATCGACGAGGACCAGATCGAGCGCGTGGTGACGGGCAAGCCTGCCCTGCTCAGCCCACGCGGCAATGCCCGCCGCCGGATCAGCGCGACCTTTGTGCGCGCCGAGCCGCAGGTGAGGCCGAAGGTGTCGCTTACCAACGCGGCCACGGAGCGGGTCGACGTGCGCGTGCTGCAATTGCTCTATGCGGTCGATCCCGACAGCGGGCTGCGCGTCGGCCAGCAGGTCGACGCCTTCGTTCCGGCCAAGGGCGGTGGACAGGTGCCGACTGGTGTGCAGCAGCCGGCGCCAGGAACATGAAGCGCGCGTTGCTCTTGCCGCTGGTGCTGGCCGGCTGTTCGGCCGTTGCGCCGCCCACGCGAATAGCGGTCGAGCTGCCGCCTGCCTTTTTGCTGGCTCCAGCTCCAGCTCCAGCTCCAGAAGGTGAAGCTATGGACGTGCTGGCGTTGCTGCCCCGGGACGATCCCGCCTTTGTGCGACTGAATGCGCTCGCACAGGCGGACGCGCCGACACTTGAAGCGGCGCTCGCCCGCATCGACTCAGTACGCGCCACCCTGTGGGGCGCCCGCGCTGATCGGTTGCCGAATATCACCGCCTCTGGCTCGATTACTGGCCTGCGCATCGGTGCGCAACAGACCGGGTCCCTGCCACCTGGCATCTCCATCGTCCGTGACCAAATCCTCTCGCAGGCCGGTGTCCAGGCAAGCTACGACTTCGATCTGTTCGGCGGGCTGCGCGCTTCTGCGCGCGCCGCCAATGCAAGGCTGGATGCAGCGGGGGCCGACGCGCGCGCCGTCCGGCTGGCGCTGACCGGCGATCTGGCGAGCGCGGTCGTGACCTGGCGCGCGCTGGCTGATCAGGCGACCGTGGCGCGCGGCGATCTGGCGCAGGCCGGCACGCTGGTCGAGATAACCGGCGAGCGGGTGCGCGTGGGTGTGTCCTCAGACGCCGATCGGGTCCGCGCCTCCGGTTTGGCCTCCGACGCGCGCGCCCGGCTGGCGGTGATCGAAGGCCAGCGCGCCGGTGTGCTGGGGCAGGTGATGACACTCACCGGGCGACCGGCACAGGAAGTGCAGCCGATTCTTGAGCAACCTGTGCCCGAGGCCACGCTCAAGCTGCAACCTGTCAACGGCGCGATGCCGATGGATCTGCTCCGCAACCGGCCAGACATCGCCGCAGCCGAAGCGCGGCTGCGGGCAGCCGACGCGGAGATCGCCGCCGCCGCTGCGCAGCGGTTCCCGCAGTTGACCCTGTCGGCGGTGGTCGGCGTGGCCGCACTGGCGTTTGGCAACCTGTTCGACACCGCCGCGCTCACCGGCTCGGTGGGTCCCGCCATCGCCGGACCGCTGCTTGATTTTGGACGTGTCGGCGCGCGGATCGACACCAGCAAGGCCGCAGCGCGCGAGGCCTTTGCAGACTATCGCCGCCTGACCTTCACCGCGCTGGGTGAGACCGAGGTCGCTTATGGTCAGGCGCGCTCAGCGGACGATCGGTTTGCCGAACTGGCCCGGCAGGTCGCGTTCAACGAGGATGCGGCGCGGTTGGTGGAAATCCGCTATCGCGTCGGGCTGGAGAATTTCGTCGGTGTGGTCGATGCCAGGAGACAGGCTTTCGCGTCTCGCCAGGCGCTCGTCGTCGCCCACGCTGATGCCCGCACCGCCCGTATCGCGCTGTTCCAGGCCCTTGGCGGCGCGGAGTAGAGCGCCTCGATCACCTGCGAACGCATTAACCCTGGCTCGTTCTGTCGACAGAATGAGAACTGCAAGTCCTGCCGAAATCAGGGAACCAGCTATAACGCCCAGTTTGAGTTGCCGGATCATCTGCGGCTCTGTAAATTCCAGCGTGCCTATAAACAGGCTCATTGTGAAGCCGACGCCGGCCAGACAGGATAAACCCAAAACCTGACCCCAGCTAATGGTTTGCGGCTTCTTGATCAGACCTGATTTGTCCCCCAGCCAGGCGATGCCAAAAATGCCAACGGGCTTGCCAACCACAAGCCCTGCCACAATGCCCATCGCCATCGTACTGCCCAATTCGGAGAGCGTGTCAGGTCCCAATCGCAGTCCGGCATTGGCGAAGGCAAAAATTGGCATGACCATGAACGCGACCCAAGGAAGAAGCGCATGTTCAATCCTCTCCAGCGGTTCTTCGCCGCGAACATAGACCGGCACAAAAAACCCAGCGATTACTGCCGCCAAGGCGGTGTGGATGCCAGATTCAAGCACACACACCCACAGTATCAGTCCAAGCACGACATAAGGCGCTGAGCGGGCAATGCCGAGCCGGTTGGCAGCCAGCAGGCCAGCGATCGGCACCAGCGAAACCGCCAGCGGCATAAGGTTGATTGTATCCGTGTAGAAGAGCGCCACGACGATTATCGCGCCGATGTTGTCAATGATCGCAATGGCCAGCAAAAGGATTTTGAGTTCGGCTGGAACTCTGCGCCCCAACAGTGCCAATATGCCCAGCGCAAAGGCAATGTCAGTCGCCGCAGGGATCGCCCAGCCACGCACCGTTTCCGCGTTTGACTGGTTGATGCTATAGAATAATACTGCAGGAACAACCATGCCGCCTATAGCCGCCGCCAGCGGAAACAACGCTGCCTGTCTGTCCTGAAATTGCCCGATCAGCAGTTCGCGCTTTACTTCAAGCGCGATCAGAAAAAAGAACACAGACGTCAACCCATCGTTGATCCACAGCAACGCTGGCTTATCGATAGAAAGATCGCCAATGGTGACCGCGATCGGAAAATCAAGTAACCTGGCATAAATCCCGTCGAGCGGCGTATTGGCGAAAACAAGCGCCAGAACGGCCGCAGTCATCAACATGAGCCCAGCCCAGCTCTCTTTGTTGATGAACTCACCCGTCAGATAGTCGCCGGAGCCATGTGTGGGTTGTTGCAAGACAGTTCACTCCCGATCTAGTGGTCCGATCGCGATATTTGCATCCGCTTTCGGCCAGGTTGTGGGCAAATGTCTAAATCTTCGCAGATCACTAGCCAATAATTCGTTCCAGCGGTTTTCATGATTATGGCATCAGCCACTGCCCGATCGGGCTAGAGTGATGCACAGGTCAAAATCAATCCACTAGTCGACCGACGCGAAAGCACATGGGGGAATGCTAGGCAAGCATGGCTTGCGCGTCGGCCTTGCACGAAGCACCGGAGGCGCAATCGAGGAAGTCGCCCCAAATGTCGGCCATTGCTCCGTACTCTTTGGCTATTTTGGTAATTATGTATCATAGTGTCAAATAGAAATTACGTTGACGTGCGATAGATGGAATCTATCAAGAAACGCGCGCTTTTTCCTCATCTCGGCGTCGGTCCTGATCGGGTGTGCGCTGCTATTGCCAAACAGCATCCCCGACCTGAGTCATTCGGCCTCCTCGCACACGGTTGACGCAACAGTTGATCTGTTCGCGGCGGGCCAAGCACTGGACCAAGCGCTGGACCAAGCGCTGGACCAAGCGCTGGGCCAAGCACTGGGCCAGGCACTGGGCCAAGCCGCTGGGCCAAGCCGCTGGTGACGTGACCCCCAACCTTCATCCGGTGATCGGCTTAGAGCGTTTTTCGATCATTCTGGATCATATCCGCTCTGTCCGTCGTCAGAACATTTGGCGCAACTCGCGGCGTAAATTAGCGGAGAGCGGGCCTCGTCTGGGGGTTAATGTTAGGCGGCGAGCTTGCGGTGTTGCAAGCGCCGATATTCGATGGTCTTTCGCTTGATCCTTTCG
>JBBQXX010000103.1:0-8966 GCA_038209235.1 Sphingomonadales bacterium
AGCGATTTGGATTCGACCATTACCGTTTGGGGTGCGTAATCGATCACCAGATGCGCAAAATCGGGCTGGCCGGTGACCGGGCAGAGCGACGTGAATTCAGGCACGGTGAAGCGCACCAGATAGGGTTTGCCGGGACGCGGATTGGGCACATAGTCGAGCATTGCTGTCTCGGGCGAGACTGGCATCGGGCTGTCTTTGCCCAGAAAGCGCGTTTGGGGTTGATCGGACATGCGCCTCATCTAATGCGGCACACGGGCTATGTCATCTCTCCTGCACCGTTCAGCGCCGATTAAGCGCCTGAACGCTTGCTCATCGGGAGCGACGAGCCGGATCGAGAGCTTCGTGACAGATTTTCGCGCCGCATGTCGGCCAACCGGTTCAAGGGATGATGGGGAAGATAACGAATTACCAACCGCGCAAGCTCAACCGGACCGCAACTGTGTCCGCGTTGATCGCGATGGCTCTGGTTGCTTCGGGCGCAGGCCTTGCGCAATCTGCCAATCCTCCGGGGTTCAGTCTGCGCCCCGGTGGGCAGCAGGAACAGCCGCCCAGCGATGTGCAGGGGCCGGTGGATGCCGAATCGAACCCGCCGCGTCGTACCGATGAACCTGCCCGGCCTGCACCTGACCAAGCGCTTCCGGCAATCGCCCCGGTTCCGGTCCCGCAGGTCGATGCCGCGCCGCGCGAGCGCCCACGCGACCGCGCGCCAGATAGCAGCGCGGCACAGCGGCAGCGCGCCGCGCAAACCATCGACAGCACGCAGCCGCCAGCAACCCCGCAGGAGCAACAGGCCCAAGACGGGGTTGCGGCCTCACCAGCGGCTGATAGCCCGGCTGTTGCGCTGGTCTTACCCGATGAACCATTGGCTGCAGGGGACGCCCGCGCGCCGGTGCCGCAGATCAACCCGGTTGAGCAAGACCGCTCGATCTGGCTCTGGCTCGCCGCAGGAATTGTGGCTGTGTTGAGCCTGATCGCCATGGCGTGGCGGCAACGCTCGGCGCGGCAGCGCGCGACCGTTGAAGCGGATGATTCCATAGCTTTGGCAGATACCGTACCCACGCCCCTGTTGCGCAACCCGCGTCCGGCCGCACAGCCTGCCGCGCCAACACCTCGCGCCGAGCTCCCACCTTCTGCGCCCGCGCCAACTCCCGTGGCGGCTCGGGTCGCACTCGCTGCTCCACAGCCGCCGCGTCTGCTGCTCGATTATACGACGCTGGGTGTTGATGTGACGCTGATCAACGCGGTCGCCCGTTATCATCTGGGCATCACCAACATGTCGGCGATCGCGGTCAGCGATGTGGTGCTCCACGGGTCGGTGGTGCAGGCACGGCGCGGCATGCCGCCCACCATCGATCCATTGCAAGGCGACAGCCTGCTGCCGCAGCTTCAGCAGATCGCCGATATCCAGCCTGATGCCACGCAAAGATGCGAGGGCCAGATTCGCCTTCCGCTGGCGCAGATCGATCCGATCCGCATGCAGGGCCGGATGCTGTTTGTGCCGGTGGTCCATATCTGGATCGGCTATTGCGGGCCTGATGGCACCCGGTACGCGGTCACCCAATCGTTCGTGCTGGGCGAGGAAAGCACGCCGCCTGGACCGCGCGTCGGGCCATTGCGGCTGGAGCTTGGGCCGCGTCGCTTCACCGCGATCGGCCAGCGCCCGATGCTGCCAGCCTGATCAGTACGCCAGCAGCGACGCCAGCTACGACGCCAGCAACCACGCGAGCAAATGTGACGGCTTGCCAAGCATTTGCCCACCGTGGCATAGCCGCAAATGGTATACGGATAAGGCAGGGTAACAGGTTATGCGCAACAGGGCAGCTTCCACCGCACTCGGGCTGATCCTGTGCCTTGCCCCTGCCCCGTTGCTGGCACAGGATAAGCCGAAGAACAGCGAAAAGGCAGCGCCCGTCGTTGCCCAGCCCTTGGTATCCGTTACCCGGCACAGCGGCAATTTCGGCGGACAACGCGTCGCCTATACCGCAACCGCCAGCGATACTTTCCTCAACGATGACAAGGGCAGCCCGCGCGCGCGTATCTTTTCTGTCAGCTATGTGAAAGATGCGCCCGAGGCGGATCGACCCGTGACATTCCTGTTCAACGGTGGCCCCGGCTCAGGATCGCTGTGGCTGCACATGGGCGCATTTGGCCCCAAGCGCGTAGCCATCCCTAGCGATGCGCGCGATGATGGCGCGCCGCCCTATCGCATCATCGATAATCCCGACAGCTTGCTCGACACCACCGATATCGTGTTCATCGACCCTGTCGGCACGGGGTTTTCCACCGCGCTGGGCGATACCGATCCCAAGGAATTCTGGGGCGTCACCAAGGATGCCAAGTCGATCGCGCAGTTCATCCGGCTTTGGTTGTCAGACAACAAGCGCTGGAACGCGCCCAAATATCTGGGTGGCGAAAGCTATGGCACCACCCGCACCGCAGCGGTGGTGAACGAACTGGAGGGTACTTATAACGACGTGGCGTTCAACGGCCTGTTACTGATCTCGACAATTCTGGACTTCGGCGCGCAGGCCGAGGTTCCCGGAAACGAGATACCCTATGTGCTGATGGTTCCCAGCATGGCAGTGACCGCGCTTTATCACGGCAAAACGGCGCCTGCAATCGCTGGCGGCGGCGCAGCAGAACTGGCCACCGAAGCCAAGGCGTTTGCGGTCAACGAATATCTGCCCGCACTGATGAAGGGCAGCGCGCTGGCTGGCGAGGAACGCGCCTCCATCCGGACCAGGCTTGCCCGCTACACGGGGTTGAGCGAGCAGTATCTGGAAAGCGCCGACCTGCGCGTTGCCCCAGGACGCTTCTACAAGGAGTTGCTGCGCGATCGCGGGCTGACCATCGGGCGTCTGGATGCCCGCTATACCGGGCGGGACCTCGACAGCGCGGGCGAAACACCCGACAATGATCCCAGCTTTTATGGCATCGATGGCAGCTACACAGCCGCGCTCAACAGCTATGTGCGGCAGGACCTCAAGTTCAGTCCGGAACGGCAATATGTCACCATCGGCGGGGTGAGCGACTGGGACTGGGATTTGCCGGGCGGAGAGAACCGCTATTACAAGAACGTGGCTCCGTATATCGGCAAGGCGCTGCGGGAGAACAGCGGGCTGCGCGTGCTGGTTGCGCAAGGCTGGTATGATTTTGCCACGCCGTTCTTCGGTGCCGAATTCTCGCTGACACGCACCGGCATGCCCACCGACCGCATCGAATATACCAGCTATGATGCTGGCCATATGATGTATGTGAACGAGGCGGATCTCACCAAATTGTCGCGCGATATCCGTAGCTTCATTCGCAGGCGTTGAGGGCAGCAACATGGTCACCATCTACGGCATCGCCAATTGCGACACGATGAAAAAGGCGCGGCTGTGGTTGGGGGCGCAAGGCATTGCGTACGACTTTCACGATTACAGGAAAGCTGGAATAACCGAAGGCAGGCTGAACACCTGGGCGGACGCGCTGGGTTGGGAAAAGCTGCTCAACAAGGCGGGAACCACCTTCCGCAAGCTGCCCGATGCCGACAAAGCCGACATCACCCGCGCCAAGGCTATCGCGCTGATGCTGGCGCACCCTTCGCTGATCAAACGCCCCGTGCTCGAATATCCCGGCGGCATTCTGGTGGGTTTCAAGCTGGATATTTATCGCGAGGCGCTGATCTGACGCGTCTGTCATATCGCTGTCAGCATCCCCATCTAGGGTCAACCACTGACAGGGAGATAATTATGCCAAAGGCCATCTGGAACGGCACCGTAATTGCCGAGACCAACGATACCGTCGTTGTCGAGCGCAACCACTATTTCGCGCGCGATGCGGTTGATCCTGCAATGCTCAAGCCCAGCGCCACGACAAGCTTTTGCCCTTGGAAGGGCACCGCATCTTACTATTCGCTGGAAGTCGATGGCAAAACCAACCCCGATGCCGTCTGGTATTATCCTGAGCCCAAGGATGCCGCCAAGGAGATCAAGGATCGGCTTGCCTTCTGGAAGGGTGTCGAGGTCAGCCAATGATTGCTGCCGCGATTGCAATGCTGATGGCTGCAGCTTTGCCTGCACCCATCGTCATTGCGCATCGCGGGGCGAGCGGGGAACGACCCGAACACACGCTTGCAGCTTATGGTCTGGCGATCGATCAGGGCGCAGATTATATCGAACCTGACCTGGTCAGCACCAGCGACGGCATTCTGGTGGCGCGGCATGAGAACGAAATTTCCGAAACGACCGATGTTGCCGACCACCCCGAATTTGCCGATCGCAAAACCAGCAAGACCATCGACGGGCAGCAGATGACCGGCTGGTTTACCGAGGATTTCACGCTCGCCGAACTCAAGACTCTGCGCGCGCGCGAACGCCTGCCGCAATTGCGCCGATCGAACACCCGCTACGATGGCGGCCATGAAATCCCGACGCTTGGCGAGATCATCATACTGGTCAAAGCGCGGCAAGGATCGACCGGGCGGACGATCGGCATATATCCCGAAACCAAGCACCCCAGCTATTTTCGCGGGCTTGGCCTGCCGCTCGAAGAACCACTGGTCACAGCGTTGGATGATGCGGGGTATCGCGATGGCGATGATCCGGTGTTCATCCAAAGCTTCGAGGTCGAAAACCTCAAGCGCCTGCGCACGATGACCGCGGTGCGGTTGATTCAGCTGATGGCTGGCACAAATGGCCCGCCCGATGTGGCCAGCCTGACCTATGCCGACATGGCCAAACCGCAGTGGCTGGCATCGCTGGCGCAATATGCGCAAGGCATCGGCGCGGAAAAGAATATGGTCATTCCGCGCGACGGGTCAGGCGCGTTGGGTGCGCCGACCACGCTGGTCCGCGATGCCCATGCTGCCGGATTGCAGGTCCATGTGTGGACGTTTCGGCGGGAGAATTATTTTCTGCCGCAACCGCTGCGCAAGGGCGAAGATCTGACCAGCACTGGCGATATCGGAACCGAGATCAGGGCATATCTGGCGACCGGCATCGATGGCTTTTTCACCGACAATGTGACCGAAGGTGTAGTTGCAACGCGTTGATCAGGCCGCTGGCACTGAGTCGCCCGAAGCAGAGCCTTCCTCCTGCGCCTTTTTCTTTCCATCGCGTATCGCATCCTTCATGTCCTTGCGATCGGATGCATCGGGCGCTTCTGGCTTTTCATTGAGCTGGTTGGCCACGTGCGGCGCAAGGCACACACTGGCAACAACCGGCAAATGATCCGATCCGACATTTTCCAGCACGCGCATGGTCTCCAAAGTGAAGTCAGGTGACATGAAAAGATGGTCGAGCGGCCAGCGCAAGCCGGGCAATCTGGCAGGAAACGTGCCGTAGAGGCCGCGTCCGATACGGGGGTCAAGATAACCCCCGATCCGCTTGAACATCTGCGAGGTCCTGGACCAGGCAACATCGTTGAAATCACCCATCGCGAGCACCGGCAGGTTGCTCTCCTTGGCATGCCGCGCCGCGATGGCAATCTCTGCGTCACGCTTTTCAGTATCTTCGCCCGGCTCGGGCGGACGAGGATGCAGACCGATATAGCGGAACTTCTCGCCTGCCGGGGTGGACAGCGTGGCAAAAACCGATGGCGTTTCCTTGTCGATAAGCCAGGTGACTTCCGCGTCTTCGACACGAAGGCGTGTCAGGAAGATCAGGCCATAGAGGTTGTTAAGCGGCGCCGATGAGCGGTGCGGGTAACGCTCGATGACAGGCTTGAGAGCAGCTTGCCATTTCTCGTCGGTCTCCAGCAGCAACAGGATATCGGGATCTTCGCGGTCGATCATCCGGATCGTGCTGGCATAATCGCGGTTGGTCTGGAGCACGTTGAACGAAAGCGCAGAGATGCAATTGCCCTTGTTGATCACCGCTTTTGCCACTTCGGTTCTGGCAAGCGGCGTATAGGGAAAGATGCGCAGCGCCTGCCAGCCGATGATCAGCGCCATCGCCACCACGGTTCCTGTGCGCAGCCATCCTGTCAGCACCGGTATCGCCAGCACCAGCGCAATAATCGCCAGCAAGGTCAGCCCCACGCGCGGGAAATCCCACATGCGGATGTACCAGCGATAGCTGGACAACACACTCAGCAACGTGCCGGTTGCGGCCAGTGCGGCCAGTGCGAAAACCAGAATTCGCAGCATCAGGAATCATATCCGATAAACGTGAGGAGATTGGGTCTCTATTCGCGCCATGTTGGGCTTTACGCAAGCCATGCATAGCAGGCTATCGTGTCGTTATATTTGCACCGCGCGGTTTGCCCGTCTAAACCCTGGTCCATGTCCACAACCTACACGCTCGATACATCGACCAGCCGCGCCAACCCGACGCCATCGCCCATGAAGCGGCTGACCGTGCCCGCCATCCAGAGCCGCAAGGCCGATGGCGTGACGGAGCGCCCCGTGGTGATGCTTACCGCTTATACCGCCCGTATGGCGCAGTTGCTCGATCCGCATTGCGATATGCTGCTGGTCGGCGATTCGCTGGGCCAGGTCATCTATGGCCTGCCAAGCACGGTGCCGGTGACGCTGGATATGATGTGTGCCCATGGCGCTGCGGTGGTGCGGGGCAGCTATCACAGCATCGTCGTTATCGACATGCCTTTCGGTAGCTATGAAGCCTCGCCGCAGCAGGCCTTTGCCAGCGCGGCACGGGTACTGAAGGAGACTGGCGCAGCGGCGGTAAAACTGGAAGGCGGCGCAGCGATGGCCCCCACCGTCAGGTTCCTCACCGAACGCGGCATTCCCGTTGTCGGCCATGTCGGGCTAACACCGCAGGCGATCAACATGCTGGGCAGCTATGCCGCGCGGGGCCGATCCGATGCCGAGGCAGACAAGATCGTCGGCGATGCGGTGGCGCTTGATCAGGCCGGAGCGTTCGCCATCGTCGCAGAAGGCGTTGTCGAGCCGATTGCGATTGCCGCGACCAAGGCGGTAGCCGCCATCGTCATCGGCATCGGCGCATCGGCGCAATGCGACGGTCAGGTTCTGGTGACCGAGGATATGCTCGGCCTTTTCGAGCGCACGGCACGGTTTGTGAAGCGTTACGAGAATATCGCCAGCACCATCGAAGCTGCGGTCAAGTCCTATTCGCAAGAGGTTTCGGCGCGCAGTTTTCCGGGGCCCGAACAGATCTACGCGCCAAAAGAGTAATTGCTGTGCGGCGAACGTTCTGGGTGTCGGGAGGCTTTTGGATGTCGGGAGGCTATCGCGCAATCTGACTCCTGGGCTCCGGCTTTCGCCGAAGAACGGGTTTCGTTGTTCGATGCTGGACTACACCAGTTCCAGCGCCACTGCGGTTGCTTCGCCGCCGCCGATACAAAGCGAGGCGACACCGCGCTTGCCACCGTGTGTTTGCAGCGCCGAAATCAGCGTCGCGATGATCCGCGCGCCGCTTGCCCCGATGGGATGGCCAAGCGCGGTTGCGCCGCCATGGACGTTGATCTTGTCGTGCGGAATACCCAGATCGCGCATCGCAATCATCGACACGCAGGCAAAGGCTTCGTTGACCTCGAACAGATCGACGTCATCGACGCTCCAGCCCGCCTTCTCCAGAGCCTTGCGGCTGGCATCGACCGGCGCGGTGGTAAACTTTGCCGGAGCATGCGCGTGCGCGGCATGCGATACGATGCGCGCCACCGGCGACAAGCCCAGCCGGTCAGCAACGCTCTGCCGGGTCATCACCAGCGCGGCTGCACCGTCCGAGATTGACGATGCATTGGCCGCCGTGATCGTGCCATCCTTGGCGAACGCAGGCCTGAGCCCGGCAATCTTGGTGACATCGCCCTTGAGCGGCTGTTCGTCCTTGTCGACTGTCACGGTGCCTTTGCGTCCGGCGATCTCTACTGCGACAATCTCGCGGTCAAATGCCCCTGATGTCTGCGCGTTCTGTGCGCGGGTCAGCGAAGCGATGGCGTAATCATCCTGAGCCTCGCGGGTGAACTGATATTCACCGGCGGTTTCCTCGGCAAAGGTGCCCATTGCGCGGCCCGGCTCATAAGCGTCCTCGAGGCCATCCAGGAACATGTGGTCGATCACCCGGTCATGGCCAAGCCGCGACCCGCTGCGGTGCTTGGTCAGCAGATACGGAGCGTTGGTCATGCTCTCCATACCGCCTGCGATCAGCATATCGACCGAACCTGCCGCCAGCGCCTCTGCGCCCATGATCGCCGCCTGCATACCGCTGCCGCACATCTTGTTGACGGTTGTCGCCTCGACAGATGTCGGCAAACCAGCCTTCAGCGCGGCCTGACGCGCCGGAGCCTGTCCCAGACCGGCAGGCAGCACGCAGCCCATATAAATCCGCTCGATCGCACCGCCGGAAACGCCTGCACGCTCCACCGCAGCCCTGACCGCCGCTGCGCCCAGATCGGTTGCGCTGGCGCCTGACAGGCTGCCCTGAAAGCTGCCCATCGGGGTGCGCGCGTAGGACACGATGACGATCGGGTCTGATGCGGAAAATGCGGTCATGACATGCTATCCTAAAGCCGTTGCAACATGGCTTTCCCGTAAAGCAAGCGCAGCGGCAATTCAAACGCGAAGCAGCGCAGCAGGCCGCGCACAATACACCTCCCAATGACAGCCGCGCCCGGCTATGCGATACGCTCCATCCCGCTCCAAGGCCCCGTCTGGTGTTTGCGCCGCTCTTGTATCATCCCGTTTTTGCGCCAATGGCAGTCGCCATCCTGGGCGCGATATTTGGCAGCTTCAGCGCAGCGTTGGTGGCACGCTGGCCTGAGGACCGATCGGTGCTTGCCGGCCGTTCGCAGTGCGACAGATGCGGCATGACCCTGAAGCCGCGGCATCTGGTGCCGGTTTTATCCTTCATCATGTTGCGCGGCAAATGCGCGATGTGTGGCAAGCCGATCAGCCGGGACACTTTGTGGATCGAGCTGATAGCAGCGGCCATCGGCGCGATGGCACTGGCGATGCATCCAGGCTTCGGCGGGCTCGCCATTGCCGTCTTCGGGTGGCTGTTGCT
>JBBQXX010000104.1:0-8782 GCA_038209235.1 Sphingomonadales bacterium
AGACTTTCAGCCTCTTGGGAATCCCTCTCGTGAGTCAGAGCCCGCGCAGGTTGGTATAATTCATGCTTTGACCAGCTGACACTGCGGGATAAACCCGCTCAGGCAGACATGGCGTTCAGCCGGTCGGGGTTCCAACCCCGAACACCGCCTCGATCTCTCGCCGGATACCCGGCACCAGCTCAGCGTCGGTGGTCAGCATGTGTTCTTCCTCATCGCAGATTGCCAGAAAGGCGCGGCATTTGAAGTCTGCGAGCAGCGCGCCGAGCATGGGTGAGGCGGGCGGCAGCGTTGATGCGATGATGTCGATCAGCCGTTCGGCACCGTGCAGGCGGCCCCATAGATAGTCGTTCTCGCGGTAGCTGCGGCTGAAAAATGCGCCAAAGCTATTGAACTCGATGCCTTTGAGCGTCGCATCAGCGCCACCCTTGCGGATCGACTGCGCATCGTCGGGCGAGATTCGGTCGACCTTGATCGGATCATACTCATTCTGCCCCTCGCCCTGCAGCAGTGGTAATGTGGCGATATCGTAAAACGGGAAGCCCAGATAGGCGAGCAGCATCGAGCGGCGGCTTTCCTTGGGCAGCATGGCAAAGGCCGTCGCGAGCTGTTCATCGACGATCCCATCGGCAGCGCGCAGGTCACGTCGTCGTGCCAGTTCATCCATCGCAAGCCCCGGGTTGGCGATGGCCTTTGCTGCGATGTCTGCAAAGCCTTCGCCCAGCATATCGGCGGTTTCGCGCTCCAGATAATAGGAAAGGCACGCATAAAGCGTGGTGTGCATCGCGACTATCGCTTCTGGCGGGGTGTGCGCCAATTGCGCGATGTCCTCCCCCAGCCGTCGCGCCAGAAAGCGCAGGCGGCGGATGCGAAAGCCCAGATCCTGCGTGCGGAAGAAGTTGATGGCAGCATCGCTAGCGCCGCCATTCTTGCCCGACAGCTTGTCGAGCCCGGTGCGCCGCAAATGACCAAGGATGGCGTCGCGCAGGTTTTCGCCATACAGCGCCCGGGGCCCGCGCCATGCGCGGCGCAGCGTGTAGATGATATCCTCGACAATTGTTGCCATTTTCAGCTGGGCATATGACGCATAGGCAAAGCCTGCCATATGCGCGGCACGATCCTGCGCCTTGTTGCGCCACGCGGTCAGCCGCTTGGGCGTGGGGTGATCCAGAAAGAACGTGTAGCCAAACAACCTGCCCACCGTGTCTTCGACTTCGGTGCGCAGCGAATCGGTTATCGCGCGTATCTGGAGCACCCGGCTGGTGCGCCGCTCGATCCCTTCCAGATTATCGCGGATCGGTTGTTCGCGCGGAATATCGGAAATGGCACCGAAAATTGTCGAGAAGAAGCCTGGCAACCGCTGGCCTGTCGCATCGCGCTGCTGCGCGCGGTCCATGCTTTTCTGAAGATCGGGCTTGGGGTCTACATAGACAAAGCGGCGATCAATCTCACGGTGAGCGGGCCGGTTCTTGAGCGCATCGATGGCTTGCGCAAATGGCGCGTTGGCCAGAACCGACCCGTCGATCAGGATGACGCTTTCTGAAGTGCCCTCCTCGAACTGCTGCGGGAAAACGCGTTGCAGGAAAGCCTCACGGCCTGGCCACGCCTTCGCTTTGTTTAACAGCATCCGGTCCATTTCGCCGACATTGAACGGCGGGAAAGCTCCGGGAAAGCTGGCGGTGGCGCGCGCAGCAAACGCCAGTTCGGCAGGATCGGCCAGCGCATCGTCATGGCCACGCAGATAGCGAAAGCCGATCGACAGCCGATGTTCGGTCTCGAGCACCTCGGCAGGGCTGTTCAACCGCAGCCGCTCAAGGTGGCCCTTGAAGTCGGTGACGGTGACGAAAAGATCGAGCGGCTGGCCGATCGGGATCAGTTTTGGCCCCGGTGGGCTCGCCGCCATCGCCTCGATCGCCTCATACAGCAGCCTTGAAAAGCCGGTGCCGCTGAACGGCGGTGCAAACCAGCGCGCGCGCACCAGCCGCGACAATTTGGCCCGCACCTCGCTGCGCGCCTCGGGTGCAACGGTACGTTCGAGCGCACCGCCGGGCCTGCGCAGCAACAGCCAGACCAAGGGCTGCGCCCAGAATTTGGTAAAGCGCGACAGCGGGCGCGCATCGGGATCGAGCAGCTGGTCGATATCGGCGCATTCGAGCCACAGCCGGGTGAGCGGATTGAGCGACTGGCCACTGGTCAGTGCCTGCGCCAGAAAAACGCCGTTGATGCCGCCCGCGCTGGCGCCGGCGATGATATCGGGGAGCAGCCGCAGTTTCACCTGATGCTGCGCGGCAATCGTTTCCAGCAGATCGAGATAGACGCCCTGGCTGCCGCTGGCGGGCGGGTCGCCTGCATGAAAATTGCGGCTTGCCCATGTCGCACGCCAGATTTCCTTGGTGATGCCGTGCATATAGACGGCAAGGCTTATGCCGCCATAACAGACCAAAGCGATGCGAAGTTCCTTCTGACGCATGACGCTGGCGCAGACCTTTCCCGTTGCAAACCTTACTGGTCGGTTCGCCGGTAAGGCTATCGATGTTACGCGCGATCGCAAGCGCAAAGCGGTAATTGCGTTCCAGTTTTGTTCAAGCTATTCAACCGCCATGGCCAAGCCCCGAAAATCCTATGTCTGTCAGGCGTGCGGCAGCGTGACGACGCGCTGGCAGGGCCAGTGCGCCGATTGCGGTGAGTGGAACACGCTGACCGAGCAATCTGCGCCGACGACCTTTTCCGCGCGGCATGACCTGCAAACCGGCGGGCACCGGATTGTGCTGTCGCGGCTCGACAGTGCGGTTGCGCTGCCGCCACGCATCGCCACCGGTATCGCCGAGTTCGACCGCGCGCTGGGCGGCGGGCTTGTCGCAGGATCGGCGACGCTGATGGGCGGCGATCCGGGGATCGGCAAATCGACGTTGCTGTTGCAGGCCTCGGCCATTATGGCGCGCGCCGGGCATGGGGTTATCTATATCAGCGGCGAGGAAGCCGCCGATCAGGTGCGGCTGCGCGCGCTGCGGCTTGGCCTGATTGATGCGCCGATGGAGCTGGCCGCAGCCACATCGGTGCGCGACATTCTGACGACCTTGCGCAGCATGGCCGCACCGGTGATGCTGGTGATCGATTCGATCCAGACGATGCACAGCGACCTGATCGAAGGCGCGCCGGGAACCGTCAGCCAGGTGCGCGCCAGTGCGCAGGAGCTGATCCGGTTTGCCAAGGAATCGGGTTGCGCGGTGATGCTGGTCGGCCATGTCACCAAGGATGGCAGCATCGCTGGACCGCGCGTCCTCGAACATATGGTCGATACGGTGATGAGCTTTGAGGGCGAGCGCAGCCACCAGTATCGCATCCTGCGCGCGATCAAGAACCGTTTTGGCGCAACCGATGAAATCGGTGTGTTCGCGATGGAGGAGGCAGGCTTGTCCGAAGTCGGCAATCCTTCTAGCCTGTTCCTCAGCGACCGAGACGCGCAGACACCGGGCACTGCCGTGTTCCCCGCGCTAGAGGGCACCCGCCCGGTGCTTGTCGAAATACAGGCGCTGACCGTTCGGTTGTCGAGCGGGGCGACACCGCGACGTGCCGTGGTGGGTTGGGATTCGGGGCGGCTGGCGATGGTGCTGGCGGTGTTGGAGGCGCGCTGCGGCCTCAGCTTTTCGACATCGGAAGTCTATCTGAACATCGCCGGTGGCTATCGGCTGTCCGATCCGGCAGCGGATCTGGCGGTGGCGGGCGCGCTGATCTCGGCGCTGTCCGAACGCCCGATTGCCGCCAAGACGATTTTGTTTGGCGAACTGGCGCTGTCTGGCGAACTGCGCCCTGTCGCACATGCCGGGCTGCGGTTGCGTGAGGCGGCAAAGCTGGGGTTTGAAAAAGCGATGGTGCCGTCCAGCGTGACCGCCAAGGGATCGGCCGAAAGCGGCGGAATGCGGCTGACTTCCTACATCCGGCTGGCAAATCTCGTTGACCAAATGCTTGGCCGCAATTAGCGGATGAGGGCATGACCGCATTCGATATCATCGTGCTCACCCTGCTGGCAGGCGGCGCGATTCTGGGCTTCAAGAACGGCTTTGTGCATGCGGCCATCTCGCTGATCGCGTGGATCGCGGGTATATTCGCGCTGCGCCTGTTCCACGCGCCGGTGAGCGCAATGCTCAAGGAGCCGGTGGGTAACGACAGTGGCGCAGCGGCGCTTGCGCTGATCGGTCTGTATCTGGGGGTCTATCTGCTCGGCAAGCTGATCGCCAGTGCGCTGGGACGGCGCACGCGCAAATCGTTGCTGGGCCCGATCGACCGGGTGCTGGGCTTTGGCTTCGGCGCGCTCAAGGGGCTGATTGCCGCAACGCTGGCGTATCTGCTGATCACGATGGTGCACGACATCATCTGGCCGGGCGAGGGCCAACCCGAATGGATCACGCAAGGCCGCACCTTTCCCCTGCTCAACGCCAGCGGCACTGCGCTGATCGACCTTTACGATTATCAGCAAACGTTGAGCGAGGAATAAGCCGATGGTGCAGCGTGCGGCTTGGGCGACAGGCATGTTGGGCAGCACAGGCGGTGCGCGATGAGTGCGCAGCGGCAGGTGCTGTACACCCGCGAGATGCTGGCGCTGGCAGTCTCTCTGGCACAATGGCCGATGCGCGCGGAATTCACCCATCAGGCCGATATGCGCTCGCAAAGCTGCGGGTCTGTGGTGAGAGTCGGACTGGACCGTGATGTTGCCGGCGGGGTTTCTGCCTTTGGCGTTGAGGCGCGGGCATGCGCGCTCGGCCAGGCGTCAGCTGCGGTTCTGGCGGCACAGATTGTGGGCCAACCGCCAGCTTCCATCGCCGAGGCCCGCGACCGGCTGACCGCGTTTCTGGCAGGTGAACGGCCCGATCCGGGTGATTGGGCGGGGATCGAAGTCCTCGCAACCGCACTGCCTTATCCGGCACGGCACGGTTCCATCCTGCTGCCGTGGCGGGCAGCCGTTATGGCGCTGGAGCGATGACCGTGCCATGACGGCATCTGGCTGATGGAAGATGTTTGATGGAACATGGCGGCGATATCTTTCTTTCGGGCACGGTGCTGCTGGCAGCGGCATTGGGCTTTGTGCTGCTGTTCCGCAAACTCGGGCTGGGCGCAGTGCTCGGCTATCTGGTCGGCGGCATCATCATCGGGCCAGAAGTGCTCCAGCTGGTCGCAGACCCCGAACTGATCGTTGGCTTTGCCGAAATCGGCATCGTGCTGCTGCTGTTTCTTGTCGGGCTGGAACTGGCACCGTCGAGGCTGTGGCAGCTCAGGCGCGATATTTTCGGGCTGGGAATGTCACAGGTGGTACTGTGCGGCATCGCGCTGGCCGCGTTCGTGTATTTCGTAACCGGGGCAAGCTGGGGTGCGGCGCTGGCACTGGGTCTGCCACTGGCGCTGTCCTCGACCGCGCAGGTGCTGCCGCTGCTGCAATCGCAGGGCCGGATGAATACCCCCACCGGCGAACGCGCTTTTTCGATCCTGCTGTTTCAGGATTTGTCGATCGTGCCGTTGCTGACGATCATTGCGGCATTGTCGCGTGCGCCGCAGACCGGGCCGCAGACGCCCGGCTGGCTGCTTGCGCTGTATGCCGTCGCAGCGATTGGCGGGCTGGTTCTGGCAGGTCGCTATGGGCTTGCACCATTGCTCAAGCTGATCGGCAAGGTGGCCGAGCGCGAGCTGTTCATCGTTGCCGGGTTGTTTGCCGTCTTTGGCAGCGCCGCGCTGATGAACGCGATCGGTGTTTCTGCCGCGCTGGGAGCCTTTATCGCGGGCGTCATGCTGGCCGATTCACCGTTCCGGCACGAACTGGAGGCGGATATCGATCCGTTCCGCTCGCTGCTGCTCGGGCTTTTCTTCCTCGGCGTCGGCATGATGCTCGATGTCGGGGCGATCCTTGCCAACCCTGTATTCATCATCGCGATGGCTGCGGCGCTGGTTGGCATAAAGGTCCTTATTATCTTCGGACTGGCCAAAGCGTTCGGCATGGAGACGCGCGCAGCATGGGTGCTGGGCCTGCTGCTGAGCCAAGGTGGTGAATTTGCCTTCGTGCTGTTTACCCAGGCGCAAAACGCATTGCTGATCGCGCCTGAGGCGGCCAGCCGCTTTGGCGCTGTCGTGACGCTGTCGATGGCGACCACGCCGTTCCTGATGCTGCTCGCCCGCTTTTTCGGCGGGGTACAGGGCTCTTCCACCGACGATATGGTCGATCCCGAACATGCTCGCCAATCGAACGCGATTGTCGTTGGCCACGGTCGCTTTGGACAAGCGGTCGCTCAGATTTTCGCTGGTGCCAATGTGTCGGTGACACTGGTCGATATCAATCCGGACCAGATCAGGCAGAGCGGTGAATTCGGTCGCAAGGTATTTTACGGGGATGGCACGCGGATCGATTTGCTGCGCCGGGCAGGAGCAGAGCAGGCAGGAACACTGTTGTTCTGCATGGATGACAAGGACTTTGGGCCCGATCAGATCGCGCCGATCGCCCATGCATTTCCGGATGCCAAGATTTTCGTCCGCGCCAATGGTCGTCGCCAGCTGCTGGCGCTCAAGCATGCACCGATCGCAGCAGCGCAGCGCGAGCTGTTCGAATCTTCGGTGAAGCTCGCCTACACCGCGCTGCTGCGCACCGGCATCGACCCGGTGATGGCCGACCGTGTCGTCGAGGAGTTTCGCAGGCGCGATTGCGAGCGGCTGGAGATGCAGATGGAACAAGGCACGATGCACGCAGGCAAGCACCTGAGCTTCGGCGCGCTCGATTCACAGGCGTTCGATCCCGAGGCGAGCTGACAGGCCCGCGCCGTTTATCGAAGCATCACATCGTCAGGGTGTTTGGCGCTGGAACGCGAGCCCGCAGTATACCGATGACAGGCCGACGATATGACGTATCGCCAAAACGTTGGACGAATGCGGCCTCAGTGCCTATGTAACCGCCAACAGGGATATCAATCTTTCAAGTGAAACTGCTTCTCGCCTTGCTTGCCATGCTGACCGGTTTTTCGGTTGTTGATGGCATGCGTGTCGCCGAACCTGCGGTTGCCCAGGGCGACGGCGCCGGCTGGACCGCGTCGGTTGCGGTAGACGACACGCAAACCGTGGCGCATTCAGCAGCCTATCTGACCGCAATCCTGCTGCCGCTGGTTGCTGCTTTTGGGATCGCCCAAATATGGGTTGCAAAGCCCTTGCCGCGTCGCCTGGCAGCGACCGTTCATCGCTCGGACCGTTCACGCCAGTAAACCTGGTTGTACAAGCGCAACCTTGTTCAGGTGCCTTGCGTTCGCCAAAGCCACGGCAGGCTAACGCAAAACGGTCGCATCCGGCTCCTGCAATTTTTTTCGATACTCGATATTTCATAAGGAATTACCGCCATGCTCGGCGCCATTGCCAAATCCTTGTTCGGTTCATCGAACGACCGTCACGTCAAATCACTTCTGAAGATCGTCGACAAGATCAACGTGTTCGAAGCGCAGATGTCGCCGATGTCCGATGACGAGTTGCGCGCCCAGACACAGAAATTCCGCGATCGGATCGCAGCCGGTACATCGCTGGGCGATATCCTTCCCGAAGCCTTTGCAACGGTGCGCGAGGCTTCGATCCGCACCCTGGGCATGCGCCATTTCGATGTGCAGATGGTTGGCGGCATCGTTTTACACGGCGGCGAAATCGCCGAGATGCGTACTGGGGAAGGCAAGACGCTGGTGGCAACGCTCGCCTGTTATCTCAACGCCATCGAGGGCAAGGGCGTCCACGTGGTTACCGTCAACGACTATCTGGCCGCACGTGATGCTGAATGGATGGGGCAGGTCTATCGCTTTTTGGGACTGACCACGGGGGTCGTTGTTCCCAATCTGGGTGAAGCAGCGCGGCGTGATGCCTATGCCGCCGATATTACCTATGCGACCAACAACGAACTCGGCTTCGATTATCTGCGCGACAACATGAAGCACGAGCGCAGCCAGATGGTCCAGCGGCCCTACAATTTTGCGGTCGTCGATGAGGTCGATTCGATCTTGATCGATGAGGCGCGCACCCCGCTGATCATCTCCGGCCCGACCGACGACAAGTCGGAAATGTATATCGCGGTGCACGCGATCGTGCAGAATCTGGACGAAGCCGATTATGAGAAGGACGAGAAGGCGCGCTCGGTCATCCTGACCGAGGATGGCACCGAGAAGGCCGAGCGATTGCTCGAGGAAGCCGGGCTGCTCGAAGGCAGCAATCTTTACGATGTCGAGAACACGCAGATCGTCCATCATCTCGATCAGGCGCTCAAGGCCAATGTAATGTTCAAGCGCGACATCGATTACATCGTCAAGGATGAGCAGATCGTCATCATCGATGAATTCACCGGTCGTATGATGGATGGTCGCCGCTGGTCCAATGGCCTGCACCAGGCGGTGGAGGCCAAGGAGGGCGCCCAGATCAAGCCGGAAAACCAGACCCTGGCATCGATCACCTTCCAGAACTATTTCCGCATGTATCCCAAGCTGTCGGGCATGACCGGTACGGCAGCGACCGAAGCTGCGGAATTTTTCGACATCTACAAGATGAATGTCGTGACCATCCCCACCAACAAGCCAGTCCTGCGCGTCGATGAGGAAGATGAGTTCTACAAGAACACCGCGGACAAGTTTCAGGCGATTGCCAAGGCGATCCGCGAGAAGAACCTCACCGGCCAACCGGTGTTGGTCGGCACGGTTTCGATCGAGAAATCCGAGCTGCTGTCCGAATATCTGACCAAGGAAGGTGTCGAGCACAGTGTGCTGAACGCGCGCTTTCATGAGCA
>JBBQXX010000105.1:0-8759 GCA_038209235.1 Sphingomonadales bacterium
GCCGAATATGACCAGTGGGGCAATATGCTCAAGCGTTACGTCCATTGGGCAGGCGCAGATACGCCGCAGGTGTGGTTCGAGGGCGCAGGCATCACCAATGCCAGCCGCCACTATCTGTTCACCAGCCACCAAGGCTCGGCCATCGCGATCGCCGATGGCAAATGATCGCGGATTTGGGGCAAAGGGAGCACCGACTAGTGGTCTGATTCTGACATTTGCATCCCAATATGGCCTGAGCTGGAGCAAATGTCAGAATAATCAGGACCACTAGTCATTATATGTTTCTAATGGATTTTATGATTTTGACATTGGAAGTGGGACCTGCCCGAAAGCGGGACTCGAATGTCAAAATCAATCCACTAGTCCGGGATGAACACCCATTGCCACCGGATAACGCCGTTGGTCCGCGTCGTGGTTTCGTCCGGGGCGATGACATTGGCCATCAGCAACGTATCGGTGGTTGAGGTGGTCCTGGCGATTTGGACAGGACGTCAAGCTCCCCGCGACGTAAGGAAGCGGCAGGCGACAGATCGCCTGGCAGGGGTATCTGATGCTGGCGACCCTGTGCCGCAGAGCGAGGCGACCCTGGCGTTGATGCAGGTGATCGACACAGTGTTTCTCGATTAACCGGCCCAACCACGTCGTTTGTACCGGCATTACGCGCCTACCGATGCGGCGGCGCTTTCTGTGTCTGGCAACAGTCATGGACTGGGCAACCCGCAAGGTTTTGACCTGGCGGGTATCGAACACCATGGATTACAGCTTTTGCGTGGAGGCCCTGGAGGAGGCGCTGTCCCGATACGGCAAAGCCGCAGATATTCAACACCGATCAGGGCAGCCGGTTTACCAGCCAGGCGTTCACCGGCGTGTTGCTGGCCGCCGGAACCGGGATCAGAATGGATGGCCGGGGGCGCTGGATAAACGATGTTTGTTGGTTTCCGTCGAGAGGTAGCCCGGGGTTTTCGGCGAGCGATTGTGGCGATCACTCAAGTACGAGCGCGTGTACCTGAACGATTTGGAGACCGGCTCGAAACGGCGCGCCGGGGTGGGGCGATGGTCCGATCATTATAATGACCATCGCCCGCATCCGGCCCCTTCTGGCCCAACCCCGACCAAGGCATTTGGGCCTATCGAATTTTCAGATCAGGTGGGGCATGCCCCAGCTGATCTGAAAGCCAAACTGGCGGCGTAACACCAAACCGGGGAGCTTGTTCCAGCCGCCAGCCGGTCGGAAAACCAGGACCACCTCAGTATTGGCGTTGCTGGTCGGGACAGCCAGCGCTTTGGTCACAGCATGATCTGCTGCGACAACCCGCCGATCTCGAAACTGTAAGCGCCGTGCTCGAGCTTCCACGAATGGGTGGCTGGATCGCGGTAGCGCAAATCCGCCAGTGAAATCGTCATCCGCACGATCGCGGTTGCTCCGGCAGGCAGCTCGGTGCGCACGAATGCCTTAAGTGAACGCCGGGCACGCGGCTGAACCGTGCCGGGAAAGCGGGCGTAGCACAGCACGACATGGGCCGCTGCGCGCTGTGTGACATTGGTGAGGGCGACACGCACCTCGATACTGTCTGCGCGCTGCCGGATGTCGAGCGCGCGATAGGCGAAATCTGCATAGCCAAGGCCATGGCCAAAGGCATAACGCGGCTCGATCCCGTCGGCCTCGAATTTGGCGTAACCATGCCAATAGCCATATTCAATCGATGTCGCATCGCGATCGAAAAACGGGTAATCGGCGGCATCGCGCGCGACGGTGAACGGCAGGCGAGCCGAGGGCGATGCATCGCCGAACACCAGTCGCGCCAGCGCGGTGCCGCCTTCCATGCCCGAATAGAATGTCTGCAAAATTGCCGACACCCGGTCATGCCAGCCTTCGACCAGCACCGCCGAACCGGCTACGATGACGACGATCACTGGTACGCCGCTGGAGACGGCAGCTTCGATCAGCGCGATCTGGTCTTTTGGCAGGCCAAGGTCGAGCCGGTCGCCACCGATCGAACGCGGCCGGTTGGCGCGATGCGCTGCAATGGCCTTATTCACGGCTGCCGATGCGGCATCGGCGCTGTCATCCTGCCCCAGGGCGATGTCGCCGGGGATGAACTCGCCTTCTTGTTCTGCTGTGTAACCGACGACGACCAGCACAGCATCGGCTGACGCGGTGATGGCTTTTGCTGCTGCAAGATCGGTCTCGTCGCCGAGAATCACCCGATCCGGCCCAAGGTGCGCAACCAACCCATCATAGGGTGTAACGACATAGGGCGCGCGGACGCGGCTCGATCCGTTGTCGCCGGTATTGACCAGCGTTGCCAGACGCCCCAGCACGGCAAGCGTGCCGATGCGCCCGGCATCAAGCGGCAATGTGCCATCGTTGGCGAGCAGTACGGCGGACTTCTCGGCAGCCTCGCGGGCAAGTGCAACGTGCGCGGGCCCGGCAACCATCGCCATGTCATAGTCATCAAACGGGTCTTGCGCGCTTGCGAACCGGTAGAGGGTCGAAAGGATGCGCCGACACGCGGTATCGATCGCGCGCGGTTCGATGCTGCCCGCCTCGACGGCGGCAACAAGCCTGTCACCGAAAATGATCGGCTCGGGGTTCTCGACGTCAAGCCCTGCTGGCGCGCCATAGGGCTGGTAGACACCCTTGACCCAATCGGAATGGACAAACCCTGCAAAGCCCCATTCGCCGCGTAGGATATCGGTGAGGAGGATGCGGTCCTGGCCGCAATATTCACCGTTGACCTTGTTATAGGCCGACATCACGCTCATCGCGCCGGCATCGATGATAGCTTTGAAATGCGGCAAATAAATCTCGTGAAGCGTGCGTTCATCGACCTTTACATCGATGGCAAACCGCGCGTTCTCCATGCTGTTCAGTGCATAATGCTTGACCGTCGCACATACGTTGTGAGCCTGAAGCCCCAACGCCAGCGCCGATCCCATCGCACCCAGATGATGCTGGTCTTCGCCGTAAGTTTCCTGCGCGCGACCCCAGGCGGGATGGCGCAACAGGTTTACGCAGACCGCGCCCGACAAATTGCATCCCTGCGCCTTGGCCTCGATCGCCATGGCTTCGCCGATCCGGCGTTCAAGATCGGTGTCGAAAGACGCGCCACGCGCCATCGTACAGGGAAAGCAGGTCGATTGCCCGCGCGCGACGCCGCGCGGCCCATCGGTGAACCACCAGGCAGGAACCTCCAGACGTTCGATGCCGCCGCCCGCGCGATACGGCCTTGCCCCCCACACCGCATTGTCGGCCCGAAATGCCTTGAAGAAGCCCTGACCCGACATCATGCCGATCTTTTCAGCCAGCGTCGCCTCAGCGATCACCGCCTCGACGGCCTCAGTGATTTCGGCTGCGGATGCGCCTTTTTCGGGGACATAGCGGTTGTCGATCATGCTCGCGTGCGCTCCTTCATCCTCGACCCGTCACCGAGCCCGATTGCCCTTTTCAATATGCGGTGGATTGAGCAATGCCAAGGCGGTTGCGGCGAAGATCATCGCCAACGTCATCGGGGGTCACGATCAGCGCTATCCGCGAGGCTGGGTACGCGTCGCCAGCGCGCCGCGGTGCGTTCAGAGCAGCGCGCTATCCTCTGTTGCCGGCCGATTATCGCACGCTTGGCAGCGCCTTGCGGCAATCGTCGGCGCATTCGCGGCACATCTGGGCGCACAGCTTGCAATGCTCGTGATCGTGGCGTTCACATTCTGCAGCGCAGATTTCGCAGGCGCGGATGCATACCTCCATCTGCATGCGCAGCATTTCGATGTTTTGCCCGGTTCGCCGGACCATCAGGCGAGCGGTCGCTCCGCAGATATCCGCGCAGTCGGAACAGGTGCGGATGCACTGATGCATATCCATCGGCTCGGCAAGGCAGGCGTCGGCGCACGAAGTACACATCAGCGAACAGTACGTGGCGTGGCGCGCCGCCTTGGCGAGGGCCTCGTTAACGTTGCCTGCAACATCGGGGTGCAACGAGATCATCTTTTCAATCGACATGACGTTCCTTCCGTTTGAATCCAGAACTCCCCGCACGGTCGAACGTTCCAGCTCGCGCTATTGTGCCGCCTTGCCCGATCACCGCTATCGGGGCCGCTTGTTGTAACGTACGGCGCTGGCACTCTCGTCCTCGGCCGCCAGCTTGCGCCAGCGATCGAAACGCTCCGACGTCAGCGTGCCCTCGGCAATCGCGGCCCGAATGGCGCAGTCGGGTTCGCTGTTATGCGCGCAGTCTGAAAAGCGGCAGCGCTGAGCCACCAGAATGAAGTCGTCGAAAACCTCCGATATTCCATCGCCCGCATCGGACAGCTGCAATTCGCGCATGCCGGGCGTGTCGAGCAGCCAGCCGCCCCGATCGAGCCGATGCATTGCGCGCACCGTCGTCGTGTGTCGCCCGGTCCCGTCGCCCGCGCGGATCGGCTGGGTGGCGATGCTGTCCGAACCGCGAAGCGTGTTGACCAGCGTCGATTTGCCGACGCCAGAGGACCCCAACAGCGCCACGGTCTCGCCCTTGCCGCAATATGCCGCAAGCCCAGCGACACTGGCGCGATCGCGGCCGTTGACGGTTTCGACGCGCAAGCCTGGCGCGATCGCGTGTGCGGCCGCCGCAAACACATCCGGGGTATCGGTCAGATCGGTCTTGGTAAGAACCACGACCGGGAAGACCCCCACCTCGCGCGCCAGCACCAGATAACGCTCCAGCCGCGCGACGCTGAAATCCTGGTTGCACGAGGCGACGATGAACAGCGTGTCGATGTTGGCGGCGATCATCTGCTGCTTGCGCGGATCACCCGGTGCGCGCCGTTTGAACAGGTTCATCCGGCCAAGAACGCGAACGGGCAGCAACGTATCGTCATCGATCAGCAGCCAGTCACCGACTGTAGGGTGATCGTCCGATGGCCTGGCTCCGGGAATATTCGGTGAGACGAAGCGCTCGCCACCTGCGCCTGCCACTGCAATCTTGCCGCGATGGACCGCCATCACGCGGACGGGATGGCATCGAGGCGCTTCCTCGTCTGTCACCTGCTTGCTGAAACAGGCCTTCCAGCCAAGTTCTGCCAAAGTTTCGTCGGTCGATGTCATCGGGCTTCGCAAGCAGCTTTCTTTTGGCCCGACAAGCGGTTTGTGCGCATCGGCCAGCCTATCGGACTCAACGATTGGCGCGCCGGGCAATGCCAGCTACAGGCGGACAATGCTTCGCCTCACCGAACTTACGCTGCCGCTGCACCATGCGCGCGATGAACTGCCCGCCGCGATCTGCAAGCGGTTGCGCATTACCCCGCGCGAACTGGTTCGCCACGTGGTCGCGCGGCGCGCGCATGATGCGCGCGACAAGGCCAACATCCAGCTGGTCTATTCGATCGACGTCAACGTCAAAGACGAAGGCGCGGTGCTCGCGCGCTTTGGCAAGGATCGCAACGTTCAACCCACGCCCAACACCAGCTACAAATTCGTCGCTCAAGCGCCGCTCGGGTCGCCGATCGCTGAAGGCGCGAGGGTGAAGCGACCGGTGGTCGTAGGCGCAGGGCCGTGCGGGCTGTTTGCGGGGCTGATCCTGGCGCAGATGGGGTTTCGGCCGATCATGCTGGACCGTGGCAAGGTCGTTCGTGAGCGGACCAAGGACACCTGGGACCTGTGGCGGCGCGGGGTGCTGCACCCCGAATCCAACGCCCAGTTCGGTGAGGGCGGTGCTGGCACCTTTTCAGATGGCAAGCTCTACAGCCGGATCAAGGATGCGCGGCATCTTGACCGCAAAGTGCTGACCGAATTCGTCAAGGCCGGGGCGCCACCCGAAATCCTGACCGAGGCGCATCCGCATATCGGCACGTTCCGGTTGGTGACCATGGTCGAGAACCTGCGCGCGACGATCGAGGCGCTGGGCGGTGAATATCGCTGGCAGCATAAGGTGGACGGGCTCGACATCGGGACCGATATTACGGGCGATACTGCGGGCACGCGCCGGGTCCAGGGCCTGCATCTCAGCAATGGCGACTATCTTGAGGCCGATCGCGTCGTTCTGGCGGTGGGCCACAGTGCGCGCGACACCTTCGCGATGCTTCATGCAGCAGGAGTTCATGTCGAGGCCAAGCCGTTCTCGATCGGGGTGCGGATCGAGCATCCGCAATCGTGGATCGACACGTCCCGGTTCGGCGTGGACGCAGGCAACCCGATTTTGGGCGCGGCCGAGTATCACATATCGCACCACTGCCGCAATGGACGCACGGTCTACAGCTTTTGCATGTGCCCCGGCGGCACGGTTGTCGCTGCCACCTCCGAGGAGGGGCGGGTTGCGACCAACGGCATGAGCCAGTATTCGCGAAACGAGCGCAACGCCAATTCGGGGTTTGTCGTCGGAATCGACCCGGCGCGCGACTATCCCAGCGATCCGCTCGCTGGCCTCGCGTTTCAGCGGCACTGGGAATCGCTGGCCTATGTCGCCGGGGGTTCCAACTACAAGGCTCCCGCGCAACGCGTCGGTGACTTTCTGGCGGGTCGTCCGTCGCAATCGCTGGGCAGCGTGATCCCGTCCTATCGCCCCGG
The DNA here is from genome assembly GCA_038209235.1 of Sphingomonadales bacterium. GTDB lineage: Bacteria > Pseudomonadota > Alphaproteobacteria > Sphingomonadales > Sphingomonadaceae > Blastomonas. The sequence continues at coordinate 6,539 of JBBQXX010000105.1, forward strand.
AGTCACGCCGAGCGATCTGGCGCTATGCCTGCCCGATTTTGCGGTTGAAGCAATGCGCGAGGCGATCCCCGTTTTCGGACGCCAGATCCCGGGCTTTGACCATCCCGATGTGGTGTTGACCGGGGTCGAGACGCGGACCTCATCGCCGGTTCGCTTTACCCGGGGCGACGATTTTCAGAGCCTGAACACCGCCGGACTGTTCCCGGCGGGCGAGGGCGCAGGCTATGCCGGCGGCATATTGTCAGCGGCGGTCGATGGCATAAAGGTCGCCGAGGCCGTGGCGCAGAGTGTTACGGAGGGCTTGGTCCCAGGGCGCTGATCTTGTGCACCAGCGGCACGGCGTGCTCGACCAGCACCGCTATCATCACCACCCTATAAAGGGGGCGTTGCCATTTTTAGGATTACCATGTCTGATCGCCTGAAAGTCCTGCTGCAATACCTGCTACCCAAGCAGCGCCTGACCAACGTTGCCGGACGCATCGCCACTGCGCAGGGCGGCGCGATGACAACGCGGCTGATCGGCTGGTTTGTAGCCAAATATGGCGTCGACATGAGCGAGGCCGCAAATCCAGACATCACCAGCTACACCAGCTTTAACGATTTTTTCACACGCCCGCTCAAGGCCGGTATGCGTCCCCTGACGACGGGCGATTTCGCTTGCCCGGTCGATGGCGCGATCAGCCAGTTCGGCGCCATCGAAGACCACCATATCGTGCAGGCCAAGGGCCATCGTTTCACCACCACCGAGCTGATCGGCGGCGACGCCACGCTGGCGGCCCGGTTTCGCCACGGCAGCTTTGCCAACCTTTATCTGTCGCCCAAGGATTACCACCGCCTGCATATGCCCTGCGACGGAACGCTGACGCGGATGATCTATGTGCCGGGTTCGCTTTTTTCGGTGAATCCGGTCACCGCGCGCGCGGTGCCCAACCTGTTCGCGCGCAACGAGCGCGTGGTGTGCGTGTTCGAATCGCCGCAACACGGCGCGTTCGTGCTGGTGCTGGTCGGCGCCACCATCGTGGGCAGCATGGCCACCCTCTGGCACGGGGTGGTCAACCCCAGGCGCACCGGGAAGGTGGCTCAATGGACCTATCCCGGCCAGGACATCGTGCTGAAAAAGGGCGAGGAAATGGGCCGCTTCCTGCTTGGCTCGACGATTATCATGCTGTTCAGGCAAGATGCCATCGCGTTCAATGAAGAATGGGTGCCGGAACGACCCGTGCGGCTTGGCGAATGGATGGGCGATTGCCCGGCATGAGTCTGTCTAGCGGATGGATTTTTGACATTCGGGTCCCGCTTGCGGCCAGGTCACACTTCGAATGTCGAAATCATAAAATCCACTGGAAACATGAAATTTCTAGCGATCCTGATGATTGCGATATTTGCCCCGGCGCAAGCCGGATAGGGATACAAATGTCGCAATCGGACCACTGGAACACGTCCGGCCTTGTCCGCCCACTATCGCAGTCTCCAATGAATGTATCACTACAAGGCGTCGTAGCTGACCATGTCTGCCAGAAGGTCCGGCTGGAGTATTTCAAGACGGGTATTGGTCAGACTTATCGCCCGGTCAGCTTTGAGTTGCTGCAAGGTTCGGTTGATATGCACCGGTGACATGCCGACCAGACAGGCCAGCAGTTCTTGCGTGAGGGGCATGCGATAGGCGTTACGCAGCCCCAGGCTTCGTCTTTCAAGGCGGTCACCCAGTTCAAGGAACAGATGGGCAATCCGTTCATAGGCGTTGAGGCAGCCGAGGCGAAATACGCTGTTTTCCAGCAACCGCTCGACCAACGCACACTCGCGTTGCAGGATCGAAGGGTCGGGGAAAATGGTCAGGGTTTTCAGCGACAGCCGGGTGACGGCCATGACGGAATGATGGAAGCTGGACTGGCTGCTGCGCCAGGCACCGACAAGGTCACCTGGAAGATACACCTTGGTCACCTGGCGACGCCCGTCATAGGTGACACGATAGCCTGCGGCCCAACCATCGAGGACCAGCTTGGGGTGCAGCGCGAGATCCCCCTGCAGGATAAAATCGGAACGCGGCGCGACATAGGTTTCGTACGATCTGGATTCACGACAGGTGTTTGCGATAGCCAAACTCGCATTCAGGACCATTGGTCAACCTTTCCATCTGACCCCCAATCCGAATACTGTCATCCCATTCATCTGGTTCCCGGCCGCAATCACTTTTCTCTCGAAAGATTATTGGATGGGTGAC
>JBBQXX010000106.1:0-8747 GCA_038209235.1 Sphingomonadales bacterium
CGGTCGTAACGCATCACCGCAAAGCCTGCCGCCGCAATATCGGCGGCAAGACCTGCCATGCCGGCATGCGCGCCAGAGCGGATTTCATTGCCGCCGCTGACGATCAGCAGCGCCGTGCTGCCATCGGCTGGATCGAATGTACCCGCCAGTGTTTCGCCTGCGCAGGCAAATGTCGCATGCTGCCTCATCGGTGCATCCATGCTGCGATGTCGCCTGCCATTGCGCGCGCCATCGCCGGATCGTGCGCGGGTTCGGCGCGCAGCCACAGCGGTGTACCGGGGATGCGGCCATCGCATTCCAGCGGATCACCGGCAAAGCGCACCAGCCGCAGCGCATCGGCGCCTGCTGGCACAGCGCAGTCCAGTTCACGCACCATCGTGGCCGATAGCGGGTTACCTGCCAGCTCTATCCCCTTGCATCGTGCGTCTTCCATCAACGCGGCGCTGCTGCTGGTTACGCCAGCCTCGCGGTCAGACGCGATGCGGGTGCGCAGCATCGTGCGCAGCAACTGCGCGCCTTTGACAGGCGCCAGCCGCCAGCGCGGCAAAGCGCCCGGGGTATCGTCCAGCACATCGTCCAGCGCATCGTCCAGCAGGCAACCGCCGCGCAACGCAGCGATATGGCTGACCGGGCCAAGCTGGCTGGCGCAACCGATCAGCGCTGCCTTCCACAGGCTGATGCTCGCGCCATCGAGCGGCGCAAGGCTCTCGTTGCAACCGGGAAGGTCGGGGATCAGGCTCGATACGCCACGGTCTGCCAGCGCGCGCGCTGTCTCGACCATCAGGTGGCGCACCCGGTTGGCTTCATCATACAGCGGTGGCAGGATCAGCAGCGCGGGGCCATTGCCCGGGCCCGTCTTCAGGCACAGCTCATCGCGACCATCGAACCTGTAGCATGCGATCACGCCGCAGTCTTGGTCTGATACTTGGCGTGCGCGAAATCGACAAGATTGCCGAAATTCTCGAACAGTTCGCCATCGACCTCGTCGTCCTCGATCAGGATGCCAAGCCGGTCTTCGATCTCGGTGAGCAATCCGGCGACCGCCATCGAGTCCAGCTCGGGCAGCGCGCCGAACAGTTCGGTATCGCGGTCAAAGCCTGCGACCTGGATTTCGGAAAGCCCCAGAATGTCCCGCAGCACATGGCGCACGACGGTTTCGACGGCGTCATTCTGGCCGCTGATTTGGATTTCGCTCACATATCCCTCACTGGCCATCACACCGTCCGGCTCCCCCAGCCGGCCAACCGCCCTTAGTCTCTCGCAAATCGGGCGGCAAGTCCCGCCATGCGGTGGCGTGCCATATAAGGCCAGGCCATCGGCGCCTTGGGCCAGAGCAGTTCGATGCGATAGCGCGGGCGGACATCTTCCATCCAGTCGCGCTTGTATGGATCGCTGCCGGTGCCGAAATCGACCAGGTTGGCACGATCGGTATCGATCACGTGCCGGAACAGGGCGTGGGTGAGCAACGTGCCCGGCGAGGCCTGGATATGCTGCTCATCATGCGCCAGCTTGTGGATATAGGCGATGCCGCTCTCGACGGTCCAGAACTGTGCCGCCACCGCCACGCCGTCGATGCTGGCAATGCCCAGCCGCAACCTGCCGGCCTCGGCCTCGCGCTGGGCCAGCCAGCGCAGGAATTCGGGTTTGCCTTCTTCGGGCTTCCAGCTGCGCGCATAGATGGTTTCATATTCGCTCCAGCTTTGCGCATTGAAGCGGGTTTCGATACGCAGATCGACCACGCCCTTGCTGCCCTTGCGCTTGACGGTCGAGCGCAGCTGGCCGGGTCTGCCGTGCCAATAGTCGTCAAAGCTGCGGCCGCGCACATGCAACACGTGATTCTCATCGCACTGCTCGCGCTGCACCAGCCAGCCGCATGCGGCAAAGGTGTCGGCGATCAGGCTGGCCGATCCGTCCTCATCGGGGACGGGTGAGAGGATGACACGGTGCGCGCTCCTCGCCAGCTTGCGTGCGGCCTGGCCAAGCAGGTCGCGCCTGCGCGCAGCATCGGGCGCACCGCCGAACACGGGCCGCCAGATGAAGCTGTACCAGTTGGCCATCGCCCGGTGACCGGTGCGTCCGCCGCCCACCAGATACAGCTTGACCGCCTCGCCATGGTCGGCGGCATAGGCGATATGCGGCGCGTCTGCGGCAAGGCAGTGCCGGTGCAGCCCATCGAACCACAAGGCGCGGTCGAACAACCCGATAACGGGGGCATCACAGGCCGCAGGTTCAACATGGCCTTGCACGTTCAACAGGTTATCATGATATTCACCATTCAAGGTCATGAACCCCATGATAGTCAGTCCCCAATTGAGCCAGGCCGTTCGTGATTTCTCTCGATCCCACTCCGCAGCCGCTTGATCATCTCGTGCTTCGCGGCGTTGGCCGGGCCGATGCCCTGATGCTGCGTGAGGAAACTCTTAGCTATAATATCTTAAACTTGCGTATCGGATTGCTTTCGCATTGGTTAACCGCGTTTCGGCTGGCGCATGGTGACCGGGTGGCCACCTGGCTGCCCAAGAACGAGACCACCTGCCTGATGCCGCTGGCGGCGGCAAGGGCAGGCGTGGTGCATGTGCCGGTCAATCCGTTGCTCAAGCGCGCGCAGGTCGCGCATATCCTGGCCGACAGCGGCGCGCGGATGCTGATCACCAACCGCACCCGCATCAATTCGCTGCTGGCTTGCGATGTGCCCGATGGCTGTGTGGTGATCGAAGACACCGATGCGATGGAAAAGTGGAAAGCGGGCGAGATCAGCGCGCACCCCTCGCACCGCGATCCGGCGGATCTGGCTGCTATCCTTTACACATCGGGTTCCACCGGCAAGCCCAAGGGGGTGATGCTCAGCCATGCCAACATGTGGCTCGGCGCGATCAGCGTGGCGCATTATCTGAACCTCAAATTTTCCGACCGCACGCTTTGTGTGCTGCCGCTCAGCTTCGATTATGGCCAGAACCAGCTGCTCTCCACCTGGGCAGCAGGCGGGGCAGCGGTGCCTCTGGACTATCTGATGGCACGCGATGTCATCAAATCGTGTGCGCTGCATCACATCACCACGCTTGCCGCAGTACCGCCGCTGTGGGCGCAGCTGATCGAGCAGCGATGGCCGCAAAAGGTGGTTGCCACGATGCGCCGTCTTACCAACAGCGGCGGCGCGCTGAGCCCGGCGCTGGTCAAAAGCCTGCGCGGCATTTTCCCCGGAACCGATATTGTTGCGATGTATGGCCTGACCGAGGCCTTCCGCTCGACTTTTCTTGATCCGGCGCGGATCGACAGCAACCCGACCTCTATCGGCAAGGCGATCCCGTTTGCCGAGATTCTGGTCGTCAACGATGCGGGCGATGATGCTGCTGCCGGTGAAGAGGGCGAGCTGGTCCATGCCGGGCCGCTGGTCGCGCAGGGCTATTGGCTGGACGAGGCGCGAACGCATCAGCGGTTTCGGTGTGCGCCTGCGTTCTCGCAATATGGCGGGATGGCGGTGTGGTCGGGTGACCGGGTGCGGCGTGACGACGAGGGGCTGCTGTATTTTGTCGGGCGGCGCGATGCGATGATCAAGTCATCGGGCAACCGCATCAGCCCGGCTGAGATCGAGGATGCAGCGACATCGACCGGGCTGGTGGCAGAGGCGGTGGCGCTGGGTGTACCCGATCCGCAGCTGGGTCAGGCGATCGTGTTGCTGGTGCGACCTGCCAGTGCCGCGCAACCCGATTCGCTGGTCGACGACCTGCTTTTCGCATTGAAACGCGAACTTCCCGCCTTCATGCTGCCCAAGGTCGTCGAAGTGCACACGGCATTCCCCAAAAATCCCAATGGCAAGATCGACCGGGCATCGCTCGTTGCCCAGATCGAGGAGCGGTTTTCATGAAGCCATTGGGGCCGGTCCCGCAGGGTTTTGCGTCGATAAACGGCGAGCTGGCCGTGCAGGGCATCGCAGCCAGCGACCTTGTCGCGCAAGCAGGCGATACGCCGTGCTTTGTCTATTCCTCAGCGATGCTGGAAGCACGCGTCGCATCGCTGCGCGCCGCCATGCCGCGCCGGCTGGCGATCCACTATGCGATGAAAGCCAACCCCTTCGCGCCGGTGCTCAGGCTGATGGCCGGTCTGGTCGATGGCATCGATATCGCCTCGGCAGGAGAGCTGGCGCTGGCCACCGCAGCGGGCATGGACCCTGCCAAAATCAGCTTTGCCGGCCCCGGCAAGCGCGACCGTGACCTTGCAGCAGCGATTGCCGCAGGCGTTACGCTGAACATTGAGTCCGAAGGCGAATGCGACCGCGCGCTGGCGATTGGTGAGCGGCTGGGGGTACAGCCGCGGCTGGCGGTGCGGGTCAATCCGGATTTCGACCTGCGCGGATCGGGTATGCGCATGGGCGGCGGGGCAAGACCGTTTGGAATTGATCAGGCGCGGGTGCCTGAAATGGTGCGGCACATTCTAGGCAGCGGTGCGCACTGGCGCGGGTTTCACATCTTTCCAGGGTCGCAAGCGCTGGATGCCGGTGCGATCATCGAAACCCAAGGCAAGACGCTCGATCTTGCCGCGCAACTGGCCGAGGCGGCCGGGCAAGCGCCCGAGCATCTCAATTTGGGTGGCGGCATGGGCATCCCGTATTTTCCGGCTGACGTGCCGGTCGATATCGCCCGGGTCGGCGCGGCGTTGGCCGATCGTTTTGCGGCGCTGCCTGCGGTGCTGGCAAACACCGATTTTGCAATGGAACTGGGGCGCTGGCTGGTCGGCGAGGCGGGCGTCTATCTGACGCGGATCGTCGATCGCAAGACCAGCCATGGCGAACTGTATCTGGTCACCGATGGCGGGCTGCACCACCAGCTTGCCGCCAGCGGTAATTTTGGCACCGTGGTGCGCCGCAACTATCCGGTGGCTATCGCCAGCCGGTTCGACGCCGACCTTGCCGAAGAGGCCAATGTCGTGGGCTGCCTGTGCACCCCGCTCGACCGGCTGGCCGACAAGGCGCATCTGCCGCGCGCCGACGTGGGTGATCTGGTCGCGGTGTTTTGCGCGGGAGCTTATGGCGCGTCGGCCAGCCCTGCCGATTTTCTGGGGCACGGCAAGGCGGCCGAAATTCTGGTGTAACGCGCGTCAGGCGAGGGCGCGTGCCGCCGATGCGTTGCGCTGGATCGCGGCAGGATCGAGCGGGCCGACAGGGATGAGCCAACTGCCGCCGACGCACAGCACCGGATCGAGCGCCAGCCAGTTGCCGGCGGTCTCCAGCGTCACGCCGCCGGTGGGGCAGAACTTGCACTGGCCAAACGGTGCGCTCAGCGCCTTGAGTGCCGGAATGCCGCCTGCGGCCATCGCCGGGAAGAACTTGAAATGGTCAAGGCCCATGTCCAGCCCGCGCATGATGTCACCGGCGTTGGCGATGCCGGGCAGGAAGGGCACGCCGCTGGCGATTGCCGCCTTGCCCAGCGGGCCGGTCAACCCCGGCGAAACGATGAACTGTGCGCCAGCCTTCAGCGCTGCCTCAAGCGTTGCCTCGTCGATCACCGTGCCCGCGCCGACAATCGCGCCTTCGACCTGCTGCATCGCGGTCAGCGCTTCGAGCGCGGCAGGCGTGCGCAGCGTGACCTCAAGCACCCGCAGTCCGCCTGCCACCAAAGCCTGCGCCATCGGCACCGCATCGGCAATATCGTGGATCACGATCACCGGAATCACTGGCGCGGCGCGCATGATCGTGGCGATGGTGGCGGGGCTGCCCATGGCGGGGATTGATGTCATGCGGCATTCTCCTGGGCAAAAGCGGCGGCGGCCCCGAACAGACCAGGTTGGGGGTGTTCGATCAGCTTGACCGGGATGGTTTCCATCATCCGCTGGAACCGGCCCTTGGCCAGAAAACGCTCCTGAAACCCCGATTGCGACAGCTTGCCCGCGATCCGCTGGCCAAGCCCGCCAGCGATGACCACCGCGCCTGCGCCCTGCGCCAGCGCAAAATCGCCTGCCACTGCGCCAAGGCTTAGGCAGAAGCGGTCGAAGGCGGCGGTGGCAAGGCTGTCCTCGCCCGAGAGCGCCAATTGCCACAACAGCTTGTCATCCATGCTGGCGATGGCGCGGCCTTCGATGCTGGCGAGCGTCTCGTAAATCGCGACAAGGCCGGGGCCGGAACACACCCGCTCGACCGAGACGCGGGTGAACTGGCGGCGTAACCGGGCCAGGATCGCATCCTCGATCGAATCAAGCGGCGCATAATCGACATGCCCGCCCTCGCATTCGATCACCCGATAGTCCCCGCCGGTGCGCACGACAAAGGCAACGCCAAGGCCGGTACCCGGGCCGATGATGGTAGTAACTCCGTTGCCGGGCAGAGCGCCCGGCGGCCCGCACAGGTGGGTGAAACCATCATCGCTGCAATGCTGCACAGCGTGGCCGATCGCGCCGAAATCGTTGATCAGCGTGAACCGGTCGACGCCCAGCTTCTCGCGCACCAGCGCCGGGCGGATGACCCAGGGGTTGTTGGTCATCTTCAGCACCTCGCCGCGGATCGGGGTGGCTAGCGCAATCGCGGCGGCGCGTGGCAGCGGCTGGCCGATGATGGCACCAAAAGCCTCCCATGCGGTTTGCAGGCTGGCGTACTCGGCGCATTTCAGCATGACCGGCTCGCCAAGATCGACGACGCGAAGGCCGTCCAGCGTGGCAAGCGCAAACCGGGCGTGAGTGCCGCCGATATCTGCGGTGACGATCTGCTTCACCTCATAGGCCCGCTGCTGCCAGCATTGCGCAGGCGCCGGCCTCGGCATTATCGCTGGTGGCGCGCATGATCGCGAACAGTTCGCGACCGGTGCCCATTGCTTTTGGCGGCTGGATGGCGGTGGCGCGCAGTTCCCACTCCGACGATTCGATCAGCGCCGCCAGCGTTCCGGCAACAGCGTCGAGCCGCACGATATCGCCATCTTTGAGACGCGCCAGCGGACCGCCTTCGGATGCCTCGGGCCAGATGTGGATCGCCGATGGAACCTTGCCCGACGCGCCCGACATGCGGCCATCGGTGACCAGCGCCACTTGGTAACCGCGATCTTGCAACACGCCCAGCAACGGGGTCAGCTTGTGCAGTTCGGGCATGCCATTGGCGCGTGGCCCCTGAAAGCGCACGACGACGATGACGTCGAGGTCCAGTTCGCCTGCCTCGAAGGCTGAGCGGACGGCATCCTGATCCTCGAACATGCGCACCGGTGCTTCGATGATCCAGCGTGCCGGATCGACCGCGCTGGTCTTGATGATGCCGCGGCCCAGATTGCCCTCGACCAGCCGCATTCCGCCATCGGGCCTAAACGCGCTGGCGACCGGACGCAGCATGGTATCGTCGCGGCTGGTTTCGGGCGCGGGGTCAAAGCGCAGTGCTCCTGCTTCATCAAGCCCCGGTTCGACCGCATAATCGAGCAGCGAGCCACTCGAAACGGTCAGGATATCGGTGTGCAGAAGGCCGTTGTCCGCCAGTTCGCGGATGATGAAGCCGATGCCGCCTGCCGCATGGAAATGGTTTACATCGCCCGAGCCGTTGGGATAGATCCGCGCAAGCAGCGGAACGATCGCGGACAGTTCGCTCAGATCATCCCAGTCGATATGGATACCGGCGGCGCGTGCCATCGCGGGCAGGTGGATAGCGTGATTGGTCGATCCGCCGGTTGCCAGCAAGCCGATGCATGCATTGATGATCGCCTTTTCATCGACGCAATGGCCGATCGGGCGGTAATCGTCGCCGGTCCAGCCAATTTGCGTCACCCGGTGTGTCGCCGCGCGGGTCAGTTCCTGCCGCAGCTTGGTGCCCGGATTGACGAACGCCGATGCCGGGACGTGCAGCCCCATCATCTCCATCATCATCTGGTTGGAATTGGCGGTGCCATAAAAGGTGCAGGTCCCCGCGCCGTGATAGCTTGCCGCTTCGGCTTCGAGCAGTTCGGCGCGGTCCACCTTGCCTTCGGCAAACAGCTGGCGAATGCGCTGCTTTTCCTTGTTGGCAAGGCCAGATGGCATTGGTCCTGCGGGGATCAATATCGTCGGGATATGGCCAAAGCGCAGCGCCGCGATCACCAGGCCGGGTACGATCTTGTCGCATATGCCCAGCAGCAGCGCGCCTTCGAACATGCCGTGGCTCATCGCGATGGCGCTGCCCATGGCGATCGCATCGCGGCTGAACAGCGATAGTTCCATGCCCAACTGGCCCTGCGTCACGCCATCGCACATCGCCGGAACCCCGCCTGCCACCTGCGCGGTGGCGCCGGCCTCGCGTGCGAAAATCTTGATCTGCTCGGGGTAGCGGCCATAAGGCTGATGCGCCGAGAGCATGTCATTATAAGCGGTGACGATGCCGATGTTCATCGCCGATCCTGCGCGGATCGTCGGCTTGTCCTCGCCCGATGCAGCAAAGCCATGCGCCAGATTGCCGCACGACAGGGTCGGGCGGTGCACCCCCTTGTCGCGTTCGCGCGCGATAAGATCGAGATAGGCGCTGCGCCTGGGCCGCGAGCGTTCGATGATCCGCTGTGTGATGCGTTCCAGTTCGGGATGAAGGGTGGTCATGATGCACTCCAGAAAATGGTTACCGGAACCTGCGCCGCGCGCAGCAACCGTGCAATGGGCAGATCGTTGCTGCCTGCGATGGCGGCATCCAGCACCGCCTTCTTGTCGTTACCCTTCAGCACCAGCATGATGTGCCGCGCCCGGACCAGCGCGGGGATGGTCAGCGTCAGCCGGTCAAACGGTGCTTCGGGCGGCAACGGGTCGGGGGTGAGGCGCTG
>JBBQXX010000107.1:0-8729 GCA_038209235.1 Sphingomonadales bacterium
TTGCCGAGCCGGGCGATGTCGTGCTGCTCGCAGCAGGCAGGTTCGATCTGACCGATGGGCTGTCGCTCGATGTCGCCAACGTTACCGTCAAGGGGGCAGGACCCGACAAATCGATCCTCAGCTTTGCAGGACAGCTGGCTGCTGGCGAGGGGCTGCTGGTCACCTCGGACAATGTCGTGCTGCGTGACTTTGCGGTTGAAGACAGCAAGGGCGATGCCATCAAGTCCAAGGGTGCCGACAACATCGTCTACCACAATTTGCGCGTCGAATGGATGGGCGGACCCAAAGAGACCAACGGGGCGTACGGCATCTATCCGGTCGAATCCGAAAATGTCCTGATCGATTCGGTGCTGGTCATCGGCGCATCGGATGCCGGAATTTATGTCGGCCAGTCGCGCAACATCGTGGTGCGTGATTCCGTCGCCCGGTTCAATGTTGCAGGCATCGAGATCGAAAACAGCTTCAACGCCGATGTTCATGATAATGTCACGACCAAGAACACCGGCGGCGTGCTGGTGTTCGATCTGCCCAATCTGCCCCAGCAGGGCGGACACAGTGTGCGAATTTTCGATAATATCATCGCCGAGAATGACACCCCCAATTTTGCCCCGAAGGGCAATATCGTGGCCAGTGTCCCGTCAGGCACGGGCATCATGGTGATGGCCAACCGCGAGATCGAGATTTTCGACAATGTGTTCGAAGGCAACGGGTCATCCAATATCATGGTGATCGGCTATCGGCAGAAATATGAAGACCCCCAATATCAGCCTCATGTTCGCAACGTGCGGATCAGCGATAATGCCCATGGCAAGGCTGGTTTTGCACCGCAGTTTGCCGGCGGCGAGATGCTCGCGGCGGCCTTTGGGGGCAGCGTGCCGCCAATTATCTGGGACGGGGTTGGCGGTGCGGATGCAAATGTCGTGTCTTCGGACGAAGTGGCGGTGCTGAACCTTGGCCTGACCCGTTCCGATCAACCGCTGGATACTGCCCAGCCAGCGATTGCAAAGCTGACCGGCGATGCCAGCCCCAGGCTGCCCAGGATCGTGTTGCCGCTAGCGATGGAGGCAGCAATCCGGTGAAGTTGTTCCGCGCTACAGGTGTTTTGATTGCGGCCGCTATACTGGTCAGCGCAAATCCTGCGCCGCAGCCGGTCAATGATACGGCTATCTTCGAGACCGGACTGCCGCGTAAGCTGTCAGAGTTCGGCTTTTTTAGCGGACAGGGGGTCTCGGCTCCCAATCCAGCGTTGATCGGGTATAGCCTGCGTACGCCGCTGTTTTCAGATTATGCGCAAAAACAGCGGTTCATGTACCTGCCAGGCGCAGCGCAAGCCCAAATCGGGGCTGACGGCGTGGTGGCGTTTCCGGTGGGCAGCGCGCTGATCAAGACCTTCGGCTATGGCGAAGGCGCCAGTTTCAGGCCGATCGAGACCCGCATCCTGTTGCGCCGCGCCGCAGGCTGGGAGGCGCTGCCTTATGTGTGGAACGCTGATCTGAGCGACGCCGACCTCAAGCTTTCAGGCACCAGACTGCCGGTGAGCGTGACCAGGCCGTCGGGTGAGCGTGTGTCGATCAGCTATGCTGTGCCCAACAAGAACCAGTGCAAGGAATGCCATGCGCGGCAGGGACAAGTGGTGCCGATTGGCCCAGTGATCCGCAACATGGCTTTTGCGCCACACGCACAGCAGGCGTTTGCCGGGCGCAGCCAATGGGCCGGAAAGCCGGTTGGCAGTGATGGGCCGGTGTGGGATGATCCGGCGACGGGGTCGCTTGACAGCCGGGCGCGGGCCTATCTAATGGTCAATTGCGCGCATTGTCATAACCCGCAAGGCTCGGCCAGCAACTCGGGGCTGTTCCTGAATTACGACAAGGCCGGTGATGCGGTTGCGACCGGCATCTACAAGCGCCCGGTTGCCGCAGGCCGGGGCAGCGGCGGTCATGATTTTGACATCGCACCGGGCAAGCCCGAGGCGTCGATCATGATCCATCGCATGGCATCGACCGAACCGGGGGTCGCCATGCCCGAGGTTGGCCGGGCGATGGCGCACGATGAGGGGGTTGCGCTGATCCGCGAATGGATTTCATCGCTGCCTGCCAAATAGCGGTTGCGCGAACCAGAAGGTGCGTTAGTCAAACGCCATCAACCCTGTTGAGGCGGAGCGTGCCGAGATGAGCGAATGGACGATTGGCGTGATCGGCGGATCGGGTCTGTATGCGATCGATGGGTTGCAGGATGCGCAATCGATCCGCGTCGACAGTCCTTTCGGCGCAGCATCCGACGAACTGGTTATCGGCACGTTACACGGCCACCGGTTTGTATTTCTGCCGCGTCATGGCAAGGGTCATAAGATCAGCCCGACCGATGTCAACGCGCGCGCCAATATCGACGTGCTCAAGCGCGCTGGCTGCACCGATATCGTGGCAATATCGGCGATCGGATCGTTGCGCGAAGAGCTGCCGCCGGGTAGCTTTGTGATCGTTGATCAGTTCATCGATCGCACCGTCAATCGCACCAAAAGCTTTTTCGGCACCGGCATGGTTGCGCACGTTTCGATGGCCGATCCGGTATGCCCGCGCCTCTCCAGCCTTGTTGCGCAGGCAGCGACGACCGCAGGCGCTCCGGTGGCCTATGGCGGCACCTATCTGGCCATGGAAGGCCCGCAGTTTTCGAGCCGGGCAGAGAGCCACATGTACCGCGCATGGGGCTGCGATGTCATCGGCATGACCGCCATGCCCGAAGCCAAGCTCGCGCGTGAGGCCGAACTGCCTTATGCCTTGATCGGCATGGTCACCGATTATGATTGCTGGCGCGAAGGTGAGGCGCATGTTGAGGTGGAATCGATTATCGCCCAGATGCAGAGCAATTCCGCGCTGGGGCGGCAAACGGTGATCGAACTGGCCAAAGCTCTGCCCGTCGAGCGGCAGCCGTCGCCGATCGACACCTGCCTCGATTTTGCGCTGATCACATCACCAGAAGCACGCGATCCGCAAGTACTGGCGCGTCTGGATGCCGTTGCCGGCCGAGTCCTGCGACCGCGTTGATTACGACGCCGTCGCACCGCGAACGCTCTGGTTATGACGCGGTTGCACCGCGTATGGTGCTTCCCTGAGTCAAGGCCCAGCGGGTGACCATCGCCATTCCGGTTGTCCCGCTGCGCAAGGCGACCCGCGCGGGCAGGGAGATCGACAGGCCATGCATGGCCTGCGCCCACGCGGGTAGCAGATCGACACCCGCCTGCATCGTCATATGGTGAAATGGCGCAAGCCTAGGGCTGGAAACCGGCTGGCGCAGCAACAGGTCGGCAACCTCACGCGTGCGATCATCGACCAGCAAACGTGGCCGGCAGTCGCGCATGAACCGATGCGCCGCACGGTAAGTTCGCGGCACCGGATCAGCACCGAGCATCGCGCCGACCTCGGCCATCTCGGCAAAATAGCGGTCGCGCTCGCGCATCGGCATATACGGCTTGCGATAGCGGATATAGCTGTCGAGAAAACACAGGCTTTCGGTCACATGCACCCATGCCAGCGCCGCCGGATCGTTTGCGCTATAGGGCGTGCCATCAGGCAAGGTGCCCTGGACATAGTCGTGCACGCGACGGATCCGGGCGATTTCAGCCAGCGCCTGCTCGCGGTCACCAAATGTGGTCCGCGCCAAAAACGCAGCCGTCCGGCGCAGGCGGCCGCGCATGTCGTTACGGAATGTCGAATGGTCCCACACCCCGGCCAGAACGCGTGGGTCGAGCATCTGGAGCAAAAGGCCGGCAATTCCGCCGATCATCATCGTGGTCACATCGCCATGCACCTGCCAGCAGACCGAATTGGGACCAAACAGCCCGGCGTCAGCGCGCGAGATCTCCATCGGCGTGCCGTCAGGTTCGGCAAAGATCTTGCGGATTTCGCTTCCGATCGACGTGCGTAGCGTGGGCATGACTGGTATATGTGGTACCGCATCGGCAATGCCAATAGGGGCTTTCATCACCCCATATCAAAGCGGCGCATCAATGCAGATTTCACATGATTTTAGATACGCTTGTGCGAGGCGAGTAACGGTTTGCTAATCGAGTTTGGTTATGCAGGTGTCCATGTTCGGACAGAAGCGCACGATCCAGAAAACTGACCTGCCTGCGCGCAGCGATCGTTGGGATAACAGCGCTGCTGACGCTTCGAACGGCTCGGACTCGATTTCGGCGCGCTCGCTTGTGGCGATCTGTGCCCTGTGGCCGCTGGTCATCGGCGTGCGAGCACTTGTGGTGCTCATTGTCATGTTTGTCGGCGGCCTTGCTTTGCCGACATCGCTTCCAGGCATCGTCGTTGCCGGAGCAATTTCGCTGTTGATCGATCTGGCGCTGGTTATACCCGCCCGGACCATCCGGGTTCGGAGACTGATTGGCGTCCGCTTTCCCCAGGTCGTTGCTGCCATGGTGTGCCTGAGCTCCACCACGTTTGCCTTCGGGCTTGTGACCTTGGCTGCAGAACTCGGCGAACATGCCTTGATGATTGGTTTGATGGCCTTGCTCGGCACTCTGCTGCCAACGCTCGTTGTGGTCGTGCCGCACCGCATGCTGATGTTTCTGGCCAGCCTGGCCAGCGCTGTAGGTGTATTGGCAGCCGAAGGTGCGCCACAATTCGTTATCGGCGCGATGGTGTTTCTGCCTGTGATGCTGCTGGTTGCGCTTTTACGCAGCGGCGATGACCGTGCCAAAGAGGCGGATATTGACCAGCAAAAGCTCAACAACGAACGCGCGCGGCGGTTGCTGTCCGACTATGAAAAATCCGGACGGGGCTGGTTCTGGGAAACCGACCGCCATGGCCGGATCGTTTACATCAGTAACGAGGCGATCAGCGCAATTCACGCAAACCCGCAGACCATCATCGGCCAAGCGCTCAGTTCGGTGATCTGTTCGCCCGATGTCCACAGCGGCGGCAGCGAGCGCACGTTCAACTTCCATTTTTCGGCGCGCACGTCATTCAGCGACCTGGCGGTAAGAGTTTCGCATGCCCAGGAAGAGCGGGCGTGGTCGCTGTCGGGCGGTCCGTTCTTCAACGACCTCGGCCAGTTCGTCGGATTTCGCGGGCATGGCACCGATCTTACCGAGGTGAAGCGGTCGCACGAGGCCGTCACCCAGCTGGCGCGGTATGACAGCCTGACCGGTCTTGCCAACCGGCTGTACATCAAGGAAATGTTCGAAAAAGCACTGACCGGTCATCGGGGGGAGCCAAACCCTTGCGCGCTTTTCTTGCTCGACCTCGATAGGTTCAAGCAGGTCAACGATACGCTGGGCCACCCGATCGGCGATGCATTGCTGAAACAGGTCTCGGAACGATTGAAGCGCACCATCGGTGACATCGGTGAAGTTGGCCGTGTCGGCGGTGACGAATTCGAGGTGCTGCTGCCCGGTATCATCAGCGAGGAACGGCTGGCCGATATTGCCCGGTCGGTGATCGTCAATCTGAGCCATCCCTACATGGTCGAGGGCAACCAGATCGTCATCGGCGCTTCGGTGGGGATTGCCATCGCCGATGGACGCCATGTGGCAGGTGCCGAAACGCTGATCCGCAATGCGGATCTGGCGCTGTATTCGGCGAAAGAAAACGGTCGCGGGATCTGGAAGTTCTACCGCGAAGACATGCACAAGGTGGCGCATGAGAGGCGCGCACTGGAGGGCGAATTGCGCGCCACGCTGCAGGCCGGCGGGATGAGCATCGCGTATCAGCCTGTCATCAACGTGGCGAGCGAGAAGATCAGCGGGTTTGAGGCACTGGCGCGCTGGAACCACCCGGTGCGCGGTGCAATCAGCCCGGCAGCGTTCATCCCCATTGCCGAAGAATCCGGCCTGATCATGCAACTTGGCGAATGGGTATTGCGCACCGCATGTGCCGATGCGGCGGCGTGGCCAAGCCAGGTGCGCATCGCGGTCAACGTATCGCCGATCCAGTTTGCCGATCCGGCTTTCCCGGCCATCGTGCTGAACGCGCTGGCGCAGAGCGGGCTTGAACCCGGGCGGCTTGAACTTGAGATCACCGAGAGCGTCTTCCTTGATGACAAGCTCGATGCAGCGCGCATCTTCGAGCGGCTCAAGGCGATCGGGGTGCGTCTTGCGCTTGATGATTTCGGAACCGGCTATTCGGCGCTGGGCTATTTGCGCAGCGCACCATTTGACAAGATCAAGATCGACCAGAGCTTTGTGCGTGGTGCGGCACAGACGGGCAGCGCCAACAGCGCCATCATCCGTTCCATCGTCTCGCTGGCCGAGGCGCTCAATATGGAGACCACGGCAGAAGGTGCCGAAACGATCGACGAGCTGGAACTGATCCGGTCGCTGGGGTGCAGCCATGTGCAGGGTTATATCTACGGCAAGCCGGTCTGTCTGGCCGAGGCCATCGAGCAGCTGGCGGGCGTTGAAAACCAGGTCGAGCCGATCGGACACAAGCATAGCCGGGAAACCCGCCACAAGGTGTTGCGCACCATCGGCGTTCATCACGATGGCTATTGCTACCCGGCCAAGATCAAGAATATCTCACCAAGCGGTGCGTTGATCGAAGGGCTTTGGGATGTCCCGCCGGGCACCGCATTCGAGGTGTCGCTGGGCCTGAACCTGAAGGTGCGCGCGGTGACGCGCTGGTCGGTTCAGGATCGCACCGGCCTCCAGTTCGAACTTCCGATCAGCCTCGAAAAATTCCGCCAGTCGGCCCCGCCGCAGATCGCCACCGGCTATCCCGAGCAAAAACGCGCCTGACCGTCTGATCGCGTGACAGCAGACTGTCGCGGCGGTATGCTTAAGGAGCACGCCTGATACCGGAGTTTGGCCCTATGATCCGATCGCTTTTCCTTTTAACAGCCCTCGCGTTGGCGTCCTGCACCCCCGCAACCGATCAGGCAGCCGCTCCGTTGGCAGATGGCGCATGGCAACTGGTGGCAGACCAGTCGCGTGTCGGATTTGTTTCGGTCAAGGCGGGCAATGTCGGCGAAGCGCACAGTTTTGAAAAGCTTGAAGGATCGGTCGATGCCAAGGGCGCGGTCAGGGTGGCGATTGATCTGGCGAGTGCGCAAACCGGGATCGATGTGCGCAACCAGCGCATGCGTGAGATGCTGTTTGAAATCGCGAACTTTCCAGCAGCCACGCTAACCGCGCAGATCGATCCGGCTGCGGTCAAGGCGCTCAAGCCCGGCGAGCGCAAGGCGATGACTGTGCCGGTGAACCTTGATCTCCACGGCACGCTCAACAGCATAGAAGCGCGGCTGATGGTGACGCGACTAGCGGGCGATTCGCTCTTGGTTGAGACGACTGCGCCGATCATCGTCGATGCCGCTGCCGTCGGGCTTGAGGGCGGGGTCGAGAAATTGCGTGCGGTTGCCAATCTGCCAGCGATCAGCACGGCGGTTCCGGTGACCGCATCGCTGGTGTTCAAACCCAAGGCGTAACCCATCATTTCATACCATCGCAAACGCCCGGTTGCGCGTAGCAATAACCTGTCATAGGCTATGCCAATATAGTGGTTGACACCGATGGATGGAGGAGGCGCCATGCAACGCATCCCAATAGCAGCAGCTGTTGCTCTGGCATCAATGATCTGCGCCGCAGCGTTCGCATCGACGCGTTCGGGCCCTGCCGCCGTGCCGGCTGCGGCGTCTAAAACCTCGACCAAGCCTGCAAAGCCGCCGAACTTCGTCGTGTTGCTCGCCGATGACCTCGCATTGATGGACCCTGGCATTTACGGCGGCGAGGCCAGCACACCCAATATCGATGCTCTGGCGCGGCGCGGGCGGATGTTCACGCGCTATTACAGCTCGCCTCTGTGTTCGCCGTCGCGCGCGATGCTGTTGACCGGGCTGGACAATCACCGCACCGGGGTATCGACCATTCAGGAAGTCATTCCGCCCGAGCATATCGGCAAAAAGGGTTACTCGCTGCGGTTTGAACCCGGCGTGACGACGATAGCGACGCGTCTCAAAGATCGCGGCTATCGCACCTACATGACGGGCAAATGGCATCTGGGGCATGAACCCGGTGATTTGCCGGGCAGCCACGGGTTCGACCGCAATTTTGTGCTCGACGCGTCCGGCGCGGATAACTGGGAGCAAAAGCCCTATATGCCGTATTACCAGACGGCTCCGTGGTTTGAAGACGGCAAGCCTGCCAAGCTTCCCAAGGATTTTTATTCATCGCGGTTTCTGGTGGACAAGATGATCGATTATATCGGTTCCGCGCCAACAGACCGACCGTTCCTGGCTTACATAGGCTTTCAGGCGGTGCACATTCCGGTGCAGGCACCCGCCGAATTTACCCGCAAATATGTGGATCGCTACAAGCAAGGCTGGCAGGTCATGCGCACGGCGCGTTGGCAGCGGGCTCAGGCCAGCGGGTTGATACCGGCAGGCGCACCCTTGGCCGATCCGCCTGACGGCGCGCGCCAATGGGCTGACCTGACGCAGCAGGAGCAGGCGCTGTTCGCACGCCACATGGCGATCAACGCCGGGATGATCGAGGCGATGGATCACCATATCGGGCGGCTGATCGCGCACCTCAAGCGCACCGGGCAATTTGATAACACGGTATTTGTGTTCACATCGGACAATGGTCCTGAACCCAGCAATCCGATGGCCGCGTCGCGCACCATGGAATTGTGGACGCGCGCCAACGGCTATCGAGTATCGCGCGACAATATGGGCGAGAAGGGGACTTACGCGTTCATTGGTCCGGAATTTGCCAATGCCGCAGCATCGCC
>JBBQXX010000108.1:0-8590 GCA_038209235.1 Sphingomonadales bacterium
CAAAATGTTCCCCAATGGCAAAGGCTGCCGGATCCTAACTTATCCCGATGATAGTGCCGCCTGATGCCAACTTACTGGCCTCGCTCGGACCGCTGATTCGGCCGTCCAATCGAATCTCGCCCCCCGACGTGCGGCCAAAACACCGCTTACAACGAAACGCAGTTGCCGACTTGACAAAAGCGGCCCATCGGCAACGCGCCCAATGTCGCCCATTCGCGGTCTTTGTCCAGACTGCTGAAAGCGGACGCGCCCAAAACCAATGACGGCCATTACTGTAGCGGCCTTCATCGGTGCCGGCAAACGCACACTGATGAGGCGTTACATTATGGGAGATCGATGGTCAGCTTGAAGCCTGGTTGGTGGCTTAGCTGGCTTTGGCCTCCGTGGGACGCAACGATTGCGGCCACGAGGGCCAGGCCAAGCCCATGACCAGGCGTGGAGCGACTTCTTTCGCCACGGGTGAAACGTTGGAACAGGTCGGCTGTTTCATCAAGCGGAGCGCCCGGGCCATCGTCTGATACGGTGAGCTGAACGCATCTGTCTGTTTTGTGCAACGACACATGGACTTGGGTGCCAGCGGGAGTGTGGACCAGCACGTTGTCCAGAAGATTGGTCAACAGTTGCTGAAGAAGCCGATAGTCGCCAATAATTGCAAGATCTGGTTGAATGGACGTAATCAAATGATGGCCGCTTACATCCATGTCAGGCCGATAGGTTTCTGCAATGCTCTCAACGAGTTCGCTAAGCGCGAGCTGTTTGAAATGTGCGCGCGAGCGCATCCCTTCTACCTCCGCAATGCGCAGGAGCGCCGCAAAGATATCAAGCAGCTCGCGCGACTGTTGAGAAGCGACTGCTATCGCCTGACGCTGGGTTTCGCGATCATCGCTCGCCAGTGCTTCATCCAGACGGTTGTGCAGGCGCGTCAGCGGGGTGCGCAGGTCGTGCGCGACGTCGCTGGAGACCTGCCGCAGGTTTTCCATCAGTGCGCATATACGGTCGAGCATATTGTTTAGCGTCTGCGCCACACGGTCAAACTCGTTGCCATCATCGGTCACAGGCATGCGCTGTTGCAGATTGCCGCCGATAATTGCCTGAGCGGTCAGGTCTATGCTGGCAAGACGACGCCGTGTGATCGCGCCAACGCTCCACGCCGCGCCGACCCCCAGCACCAGCATCAGCCCGAACGTCCCCACGAACAGCTTGAGCAGGGAAGCGTCCATTTCGTCGATGACCTGCCGGTCAGCCGCAACCAGCAGGCGGTGGTTGCCCGGCAGCAGCGTCGTCAGCGACTGGGCAATGCGCTGCTCGCCATCGCGATTGTAGGGCAGCAGCTCGATGTAACCGGGCTTTTCGGGAACAACGGCATCGAAGCTCCCGGCTAAAACGCGATCTTGCGGATCGACAAGGCGAAAATCCAGGCTGGCCGTGCTGCGAGCCGCCTCGCGCCTGCGTATGGCATCAGCAACGCCCTCTGGTCCATCATCGCCCTCGGCGATGAGCGCGGCCGTTTCGGTGGCGATGCGGTGATCGAGCTGCTTTTCCAGCGCTTCGTGCGTCGCCTCGAATGCGATCACGCCGATGATCAGCGTCGTGATCGCAAACACAATGCCAACGATGGACACCAGACCGAATGTGCTGCGCGACCAGCTCCTGAGCGACCAGTGGCGCATCAGCTTCCCCGCATAATATATCCGGCACCGCGCACGGTCTCGATCGCGTCTCTGGCAAAGCCGGCGTTCAGCTTTGATCGCAGGCGGCTGATATGGGTCTCGACGATGTTGGTCTGCGGATCGAAATCGAAATCCCAGACCCTCTCGAGCAGCATGGTGCGGGTCATCACCCGCCCGGCATTGCGCACCAGTTCCGCCAGCAGGGCAAATTCGCGGGGTTGAAGGGTAACTCTTCGACCGGCCCGGCTCACGAGACGCCGGCTCAGGTCGATGACAATGTCGCCGGCAACGATGCGGCCCGGCTCGACGGCAGCGATCTGTCGCCGACCAAGCACCTGAACACGCGCGGCCAATTCCGTGAACGCGAACGGCTTGACGAGATAATCGTCGGCCCCGCTTTCGAGCCCTTCCACGCGGTCCGCGATGCCGCCGATGGCGGTGAGCAGCAAAACCGGCGTGGTGTTGCCTGCGGCGCGCAGTGCCCTGACCAGCGACAGGCCATCCAGCCCTGGCAGCATCCGGTCGATCACCATGGCGTCAAAGCCGTCCTCGGTCGCATGGAACAAGCCGTCACGGCCATCGGCGGCGGCGACCACCTGATGCCCCAGTTCACTCAGACCGCGCACAATGAAGGCACTGGTTTCCGAATCATCCTCGATAATCAAAATACGCATGCGCCTACTTTAGCTGTGCATCGTCACCGCGCCAGCCACCACCCAAAGCGCGAAACAAGGCGATTTCGGCGCGCGCAACGGCAAGGTCGGACTGTGCTTGGCCCAAGGCTGCCTGAGTCCGCGTCCGTTCTGCATCCAGCTGGAGCAGAAAGGCAGCATCACCCAGACGGACGCGACTGGCCGCGCGACGCGCCGATAGCTCGGCCTGAGCGAGAGCCTGCACAAGAGCCCGGTTGCGGCGGGTTTCTGCGTCATAGCCAGCCAATGCAGTCTCGACCTCGCGCAGCGCGCGCAGCACGGCGACATCCCAACTCGCAAGAGCAGCCTGTTCGCCCGCGCGAGCCTGTGCAAGCCTAGCCCGCGTCGGGGCCTGATTGGGAAAGCTCCAGCTGATCAGCGGCGATGCCGTGGCAACCAGTCCGCCAGACAGCAGTCCGATCGCACCGCCCAGGTTGATGCGGGGATACAGATCGGCACGCGCAACACCGATCCTTGCAGCTGCGGCGGCAAGGCGGCGTTCGGCTTCGCGCACGTCCGGGCGTCGCAGCAGAAGGGCCTGACCATCGCCGACCGGGGCGCTGGTGCGAAGCCTTGGCGGCGTGTTGCAGTTCAGCGCCATACTTAGCGCCTCTGCCGGGGGTCTGCCTTGCAAGGTGGCCAGGCGAAAACGCGCATTCGCGGCGCTCGCCTGATATTGTGGAACCTCGGCTCGCGTGGTTTCGACGAGGGCGGCTGCCTGCGAGACCTCCAGCGGCGATACCTCCCCGGCCCGGAACTGCGCGCTCACCAGCGCAGCCAAACGCTCCAGTAGGCGCAATTGTTCGGCAGCGACCTGTTCGGCGCGGCCCGCACCGCATAGCTCGACATAGGCCAGCACGGTATCGGCAACCACCGCGACACGCAGGCCGTCGAGAGCAGCGGCCTGTGCATCTGCATCGGCACCAGCAGCCAGTGCTGCCGACCGCAGCCTGCCAAAAAGGTCGGCATCCCAGCTAGCGGAAAGCGCCAGATCATAATTGGTCGTAGGCACGACCGACGAAGCACTGGGCTGGGTAGACGGGTTGTCGATCCCGGCACTGCTTTCGATACTCGTCTGTGGCAAGCGGGCCGCGCGCGCCGCAGAAAGCGCAGCCCGCGCTCCATCGAGATTGGCATAGGCAACACTCAGATCGGCGTTGGCGGCAAGGCTGACCCTCACCAAACCATCGAGCACCGAGTCTTCATAAAGCCGCCACCAGTCATCCGGCACCGGCGCGATCGATACACCGGGCAAGGTGGTGAAAGCCCCTATGGCTGAAGGCGGCGCGGTGACTGGCTGCGGCGCCGGGGTCGTCATGCACGCCGACAGCGCGAGGGCGATCATTGGGACCAGCAGCCTCATGCCGGAACCAATGCTGGGTCAGCGGAGCGCACCTCGCCGCCGAAATGGGCATAAAGTGCAGGCATAAGGAAGAGGTTGAGCACCGTCGAAGAGATGAGTCCGCCCATGATGACGATGGCCATAGGATATTCGATTTCATGGCCGGGTGCATCGCCGGTGATCACCAGCGGAACGAGCGCAAGGCCAGCACACAGCGCTGTCATCAGAATCGGCACAAGCCGCTCGCCCGCTCCGCGCAGGATCAGGGCATCACTAAACGTTTCACCCTCAACGCGCCGCAGATGGTCATAGTGCGACAGCAGCATAATGCCATTGCGCGCCGAAATACCAATGACGGTGATAAAGCCGACCAGCGATCCCAGCGACAGAACCCCTCCGGTCAATGCGACTGCGACAACACCACCGACCAGAGCGAACGGCAGGTTGATGGCAACCAGTACGGTGAGCGCCGCAGAGCGAAATACCGTCCATACGAGCAGAAGAATGCCGACAAGGCAGAGCAGGCCGGTCAACAGCAACTGCTGGCGCGATTCCTTCAGTGCAGCATATTCGCCCAGCACCTGCGGATAATAGCCAGTGGCGAAATCGACCTTACCCACCGCCGTCTCGACAGCGCGGGCTACTCCGCCAAGATCACTGCCAGCCACGTTCAGCGTGACATCGATGCGGCGCTGACCATTCTCGCGCTTGATCTCATTGGGTGCTGGCACGATGCGCACATCGGCAACGTCGCGCAACCGCACGGGTGCACCTGCGGGTGACTGAATCATCAAGTCGCGCAGCGCGTGCAAATCGCCGCGCACCTCCGGTTCGCCCCAGAGCGCTACATCAAAGGACTTTTGATCCCGGTAAATCTCACCCAGCTTTTCGGCAGCCACCAGGGTCTGCGCCTGCCTACGCACTTCGCCTGCGGTCAGGCCGAAGGTCGCCAGATCGCCCGCGCGGGGGTGGATTTCGATCTGCGGGACCAGCACTTGCTGCTCGACCTTCAGGTCGGCGACGCCCGATATACCCGCAACGCTGGCGCGCACCCGTTCCGCCGCAGCGCGAAGCTCATCCTGATCCGGCCCGAATATGCGCACAACAACAGTAGCGCCTGCACCGCTCAGCACTTCCTTGATACGCTCGCGCAGATAGGTCAGCACGTCGCGATAGAGACCGGGATAGCCCTCGATCACTTCCTTGATCTTTGCGACGCTTGAATCATAGTCCACGTTCTCGTCCAGACTGATCCACAGCTCGGTAAAATTGGGTCCGACAACCTCGTCGGCAGCTTCGGCGCGACCGATGTGCGCGCCAAAGTTGCGTACACCGGGAATGGCGCGAAGTCCTTTCGAGGCACGGATAGTGATCCGGTCCATCGCCTCGATCGAGGTGCCGGGCTTCTCAACGAAGTGCATCAGGAAATCGGTCTCGCGAAAATCGGGCAGGAACTGGTCCTCGAACGAGGCATAGCCAACAGCCGCCACAAGAAGCCCGCCGCCAATCGTGGCCATCGCGATGCCGGGTCGCGCCACCAGCTTTGGCAACGTGGCCAGATAACGGCGCTTCATTGCCGCGACGAACCGCGTGTCCTGTTCCTCATCGAGTGGGGCATTGGGGAGGATGAACAGGCACATGGCTGGCGTCACTACCAAGGCCACGATTAGCGAAGCAGCAATCGCGAGCACATAAGCAATCGCCAGCGGTTGGAAGAAGGTGCCTGCGACCCCGTCGAGAAAGAAGATCGGCAGGAACACCAGCATCACGATCATCGAGGCAAACACCACCGCTGTGCGCACCTCCAGAGAGGCTGCCAATACCACATCGAATGCCGGGCGCGGGCTGTCCATCTCGCGGTTGAGACGCAGCCGGCGGGCGATGTTCTCCACATCGATAATAGCGTCATCGACCACCTCGCCCAAGGCGATGACGAGTCCGGCAATGACCATGGTGTTGATCGTCATGCCGCTCCACAGCAGCACCAGGCCCGCGCCCAGCAATGACAGCGGAATGGCCGTGAGGCTGATCAGCGCCTGCCGCCAGTCACGGGTAAACACAAACAGGACAATCGCTACCAGCAGGCAGCCAATCATCAGGGCAGTGCTGAGATTGTCGATCGAACGCTCGATGAAGGTTGCTGGGCGGAAGATCGTGGTATCGACCTTCACGTCCTTGAGACCCGGCGCAAGCTCCGCAATGGCGGCCTCGACGTCGCGCGTCATCTGGAGCGTGTTGCCGGTCGGCTGTTTCTCAACGATCAGCATCAGGCCCGGACCATCATCGATGATCGCATTACCAATCGGTGCGGCGAAGCCATCCACAACGCGTGCGACATCGCGAACATGTATCGGCGCTTCACCGCTTTGCTTGACGATCGCCTCGGCCAAATCGTCGGCCGACTGAATGGCGCTGTCCTGCCGCACGGCAAAACGCTGATTTGGCGTATCGACAAATCCGCCGCCTCCAACCAGCACGGCATCGCCAACCGCCGACCGCAACTCCGCCAGCGTGACTCCCACCGTGCGCAGGCGGTCAGGATCGACCAGCACCTGCAACTGCCGGTCGCGTAATCCCCAGACGGCGACATTGGCGACACCGGAGACAGCCATCAATCGGGGCCGGATCGTCCATCGCGCCAGCTCGGAAAGCTGCATCTGGTCCAGCTTCTTTGACGAGATGCCGATTTTCATGGCCCGGCTGGTCGAGGACAGGGGCGGCAACATAACGGGCGCTCGCGCGGCGGCAGGCAGTCTTGCCTGAACTTGGGTTATCCGCTCCTGCACCAGTTGTCGCGCGCGGATGACATCGGTGCCGCGCTCGAACAGGATGGTGACCGATGAAAGCCCCAGCACCGATTTGGAGCGCACGGTGGTGAGGTCTGGGACACCATTTACCACCATTTCGATCGGCACACTGATGAGGCTTTCGACCTCTTCAGTAGACAGACCCGGCGCTTCGGTCTGGACCTCGACGATCGGCGGCGCAAACTCGGGGAATACATCGAGCGGAACGTTGCCGGACGCCTGCAAGCCGAGCACGATCAGCAATGCAGCAAGCGCCAGCACCAGCACACGCTGGGTGAGCGCTGTTCTAACTAGCCCGGCAAGCATCAGTGCGGCGTCCCGAACTCTGTGCCGAACAGCTCGGCGGCGCCATCGGTGACGACCTCCGCTCCGCGATCGAGCCCGCGTGACAGCAATGCTGTGCCTTCGGCAACACTGGCAACTTCGATGCGCTGGCGCAGATAGGTCCCCGCTGCGGTCTTCCGATACACCCATTCGCCGCCGTAAATGTCCCGCACAATCGCGGCGGTGGGCACTGCCAGACCGACCGCTTGTCCGCTTGTCGGAAGTTCGATGGCGACGCGCTGGCCTACCCGCCAAGCCCGGTCGCGATTATCCAGGGCATAGAACAGGTCCACGGTGCCGGCCGCCGCATTGGCCGAAGGCGGTGCATTGACCGGTCGCGCGCTGCGAGGCGAGGCAGCTTTATCGCCCAATGGCCGGATCACAGCGTTCCGGTTGCGGTCCACCTGCGGGATGTCCGAACCGAAGACCGGCGCACGCACCCACAAGAGCGCCTGGTTGCCCATTGCAGCAATGGAAGGCCCCAGCAGCTGGCGCTGGTTGCGGGCTACGCCAGAAGCTGCTTGAGCTGCGGCGAGGGCCGCGTTCGCTTCATCAAGCGCGCGCACGCTACCCGCTTCTTCCTGCACCAGCGCGGCAGCGCGGTCGCGGGAAACTTTAGCAAGCCTGAGCTGGGCGCTGGCGCGGGCTATTTCGCCATCGGCCGCCGCTTGAGCCGCTCCGATTTGGGCAAGATTACTCGCAGATCCGGTCGGGATACCCGATCCACCGAAGGATGGCACGACAATCTCGCCAGCCACTTGCCGCATCTTCCCGGCTGAGGCTTCGCCAACACGCACCGTCCTGATCCCAAGTCTGCGCTCAGCTTGCGAGGTCAGCGTCAAGCGCAACAAATCGCCTTCATGGACGACAGCTTCTGCCTTGGAAGGCCCTTTGGGTGCGGCAGGCTTTTCTGCGCTGCAACCCGCCAGAAACATAACCGGGAACATCAATGCAAGAGATCGAATGGCTGGGTTGATCATCCCCCGCAATAGCCCGCGAAGATTGGCGGCAGCTTGGGGATTTTATACCAAACCCCAATGTTCGGGGGGTGCGGCTAACGCATCGGGGGTGGCGTCACCGCGAAGGGTTCGTGTAGCTCATAGGAGCCTGTCATATGGCTAAATCCCCAACGCTTTGATGGCTGATTGGCCAAGGTCCCGGCCATCACGATGGGGTTCTAGTTAGTCAAGGTGTTGGCGACCACCTTTGGGAAAACTGCCGGTGATACCTTCAGCATGTCAATGAGGCTTGGTTATCTTGCCAGTAGCGCGATTTTCCTTAGCGCTCTGATCAGGCTGGCGCTGTGGCAGATCGCATCACCACACTATCGGCCATGGTTATAGCGGACAACGATCATTGCATCCCCTACTGCCGGGACAACGATGGCGGATTTCGCAACGCGGTCGCTCGGGATTGGTTATGCAGGTGGGTCAGCGTTGCTGTTGACGCTTTTGCTCCTGTCCCTGTTTGCTTAGCACAGCAAACCAGCGCCGATTTCCGCCGATACTGTGCATGAGCCACATGCCGAGCGGTTCTACTAACCCGTAAAATTCACCTGATTGACCGATCTGGACCGGAACTTCGGTTTAGGTTCGACAGCTGGCGCGTTTTATTCTGCCCGGTGATGTGCCGAGGTTTGTGTATGTCGAGAGGTTTGCGGGTTGAAAGGTGCAGGGTTAGTTTCGGGGGCACGGCCCCGCGGTTTAAGTGACGAGTCGGGGGATACGACCGAGGGCAACGCGCATAATTTGCTGG
>JBBQXX010000109.1:0-8576 GCA_038209235.1 Sphingomonadales bacterium
ATGATGATGGCGATGCTGCGGCTCAACGTACCGTCGATCTTTGTCTACGGGGGGTCGATCCTGCCGGGGAATTATGGCGGCAAGGACGTTACCGTAGCTGATGTCTTCGAGGCGGTTGGCCAGCATGCGGCGGGCAACTGTCCGCTCAAGGATCTGATTGCGCTGGAAAAGGTCGCATGCCCGGGGCATGGCGCTTGCGGCGGACAGTTCACTGCCAATACCATGGCGTGCGTGGGGGAAGCGATCGGGCTTTCGTTACCCAACAGCAACATGGTGCCCGCCCCCTACCAGACCCGCGCCGATATCGCCGTGGCCGCAGGCGAGCAGGTGATGGAATTGCTGGCGCAAAACATCAGGCCGCGCGACCTATGCACGCGTGAAGCCTTTGAAAACGCTGCTCGCGTCGTCGCAGCTACCGGCGGATCGACCAATGCCGGTCTGCACCTGCCCGCAATGGCGAGCGAGGCGGGGATTGATTTTGACCTGTTCGACGTCGCCGACATGTTCAAGACCACGCCCTATATCGCTGATCTGAAGCCCGGCGGACGCTATGTCGCCAAGGATATGTACGAAGCCGGCGGCATCTATATGCTGATGAAGACGTTGCTCGATAACGGCCTGTTGCACGGGCAATGCATGACCGTCACCGGCAAGACGCTGGGCGAGAACATTGATCAGGTCACCTGGAACCCTGACCAAAAGGTCATTTATGACGTCAAGACACCGCTCAGTCCAACCGGTGGTGTGGTCGGGCTGAAAGGTTCGCTCGCGCCCGATGGTGCGATCGTCAAGGTGGCGGGGATGGCGCGCCTGGAGTTCACCGGACCTGCGCAGGTGTTCGATTGCGAGGAAGATTGCTTTGCAGCGGTTGAGGCGCGGCAGATCCAGGAAGGCGCGGTCATCGTCATCCGCTATGAAGGCCCCAAGGGTGGCCCTGGCATGCGCGAGATGCTGTCGACCACCGCTGCGCTGTACGGCCAGGGCATGGGCGAAAGCGTTGCGCTGGTCACCGATGGCCGCTTTTCGGGGGCAACGCGTGGCTTCTGTATCGGTCACGTCGGTCCGGAAGCCGCAGATTGCGGACCTATAGCGCTGATCGAGGAGGGTGATACCATCGCCATCGACGCTGTAGCAGGAACGATCGATCTGCTGGTGGACGATGCTGTGCTGGCCGTGCGCCGCGCTGCCTGGCAACCGCGCACCAATGACTATCAGGCAGGCGCGCTGTGGCGTTATGCACAGAATGTCGGCCCGGCGAGCAAGGGCGCGATTACCCATCCGGGTGCAAAGGCGGAACGGCATGTTTATGCGGATATCTGATCACGCGGTCCTGCTGGCATTGGCAATCGCGTTGGGAGGCTGTTCGGGACCATCCGAGCCTGAATCGCTGACCGGCGGCGATGAAAGCCGCGTCCCGTGCGCTTTGGGCGACGAACTGGACTTTACCGAGCAATGCGATGTCGAGCGCGTCCAGAACGGCGACCGGCGCGAACTTGTTATGCGGCATCCCGATGGCGGTTTCCGGCGGTTCGAGATCGTCAGCGACGGGCGCGGGCTGGTGGCGGCGGATGGCGCTGAACAAGCGGTTGTAACGCCGCTGTCGGATGGGCGGATCCAGCTTTCGGTTGGCCGTGACCGCTACCGGCTGCCCGCTACGGTAAAACGTGGCGCAGGCGGCGGTGCCTGAGCGCATAGCGTCAGTTTTGACCGTTTCTGAGATGATGGCGGCCGAACAGCAGCTGTTTGATCGCGGTACCTCGGTGGACGCGCTGATGCTGCGCGCTGGGCAGGCGGCGGCGTCGCTGATCTGGCGGATCGGTGGTAAAACGCCGACGCTGATCTTATGTGGCCCCGGCAACAACGGCGGTGATGGCTATGTTATCGCTGAGTTTTTGCGTGCGATGGGCGTGTCGGTGACGGTCGCTGCTCTGGCCGAACCGCGCACTGATGCCGCCCGCAACGCCCGCAAAGCCTATCGGGGCACCATCACGCAGTTTGCTGATGCACGCCCGCAAGCCCAGGTGATCGACTGTCTGTTCGGCAGCGGCCTGACGCGGCCGATTGCAAATGAGGTGTGGAGCCATTTCGCAGACATGGTTCGCAACGCGCAGCGCAGCTTTGCGGTTGACTTGCCCAGCGGTGTGGATGCCGACCGCGCGGTCTGGTTGAACCCGCCGCTCAGGTTCGATCATGTGCTGGCACTGGGGGCTTATAAATTCGCACATCTGCTCGA
The DNA here is from genome assembly GCA_038209235.1 of Sphingomonadales bacterium. Taxonomy (GTDB): domain Bacteria; phylum Pseudomonadota; class Alphaproteobacteria; order Sphingomonadales; family Sphingomonadaceae; genus Blastomonas. The sequence goes on from JBBQXX010000109.1 coordinate 2,234, forward strand.
GCCCACGGCCAGCGACTGTGGTGCGTTGAGCCTGATCGATATTGGTGTCACGCCAGGCACATGCCGTGTCACACGGGCTGCCAAACCGGTCATCACACCGCCCGATGCGCGGTCGCACAAATACCGGCGCGGGCTGGTCGCGATTGTTGCAGGCGTGATGCGTGGTGCTGCGCTTCTGGCGGCCCGCGCGGCGCAAGGCACCGGCGCTGGCTATGTAAAGCTGATCGGCGCTGGCGCTGCGCCTGCGATGCTGCCCCCCGATCTGGTCTGGGAGCGCGCCGATGACGCGCAGGCGCTCGCTGATCGCCTCAACGATCCGCGGATCGGTGCGGTGTTGGTGGGGCCGGGGCTGGGCCGTGATGCGCACGCCAGCGCGCTGTTTGAGGTCGCGCTGGCTACCCCGCAGCCGCTGGTAATCGATGCCGATGCCATTCACCTGCTGGCTACGAACGTCGATGCGATCGCTGAACGAAGCGCGCCGGTTCTGCTTACGCCGCATCATGGCGAGTTCACGGCGCTGGCAGCAACCCTGAACATCGGCCCCGATCGGTTCAACAAGGCTGCATCGGCACAAGCGGCGGCAAAGGCCTTGGGGGCGTATCTGCTCTACAAAGGCGCGGACAGTGTGATTGCCGCGACTGATGGGACAGCGATCATCGCCGACCGGCGTTGCGCGTGGCTGTCAGTGGCGGGCACCGGCGATGTTCTGGCCGGATGTATCGCAGCGCGGCTGGCCAGTCACGGTCAGCCGCTTGAGGCCATGGCCGAGGCGCTATGGCTGCATGACCGCGCTGCCCGGGTGGCAGGCCCGGCGTTCACAGCCTTGCAACTCGCCGCTGCGCTACCGCAAGCTGTGGAGGCCTGTCTTGAGCGATGACCTGATCATCAGGGTGGCGGCGCGCGGTGATGGCGTGACGGCGTCGGGCCGCCATGTCGCCGGTGCCGCCCCCGGCGATCGGATCACGCCCGATGGCAGCATCCTGCCCGGTGACCATCACGCCGTGCCTGTCTGCCCGCATTTCGGCAGATGCGGCGGTTGCAGTCTCCAGCATCTTGATGACCGGGCGCTAGCGGATTTTGTTCGCGAACGCGTCACTGGGGCGCTGGCGGCCAAGGGCATTATCGCTGGGGACGTACGCCCGGTACACCTGTCGCCGCCACGCAGCCGCAGACGCGCCAGCCTGCGCTACACCCGGCAAAAGTCGGCGCTGACCCTGGGCTTTGCTGGGCAGGGCAGCCATGATCTTGTCGATGTGCGAACTTGTGAAATCGTGACGCCACGCCTGTTTGACGTCATGATGGCGGCGCGGGTGCTTATCGCGAAATGGCCAAAATCAAGGCTTTCTGGCCAGATCGAGCTGGCCGAAATCGATCAGGGCATCGATCTGCTGATCACCGGGTTGGCCCCCGACAGCGTTGCGACGCACGAATTGCTGTCCAGTTTTGCCCAGGCCAATGATCTGGCCCGGCTGTCGATCGATCAGGGCTATGGGCCCGAAACACAGTACGAGCCAGTGCCGGTGACGGTGAGCTTTGCTGATGTACCGGTGCGTTTCCCTAGTGGCAGTTTCCTGCAGGCAACGCGTGATGGCGAGGCAGCGCTTGCGGCAGCCGCGCGCGAGGCGCTGGCAGATTGCCGGATGATCGCTGATCTTTTCACAGGGCTGGGCAGCTTTGCGTTTCACCTGAGCGATCCGGGCCGCAAGGTCTATGCCGCTGAAGCTGCGCGCGATCCGGTGCTGGCGCTCACCCAGGCTGCCAATACGCGCCTGCTGCCGGTGTTTGCCGAGCATCGCGACCTGTTCCGCAATCCGCTTCCTCCTGAAATGCTGGACAAATTCGACGGGCTGGTGCTCGATCCCCCGCGCGCCGGAGCAGAGGCGCAAGTTTTGGCGATCGCACGCTCTGCGCTGTCCCGGCTGTGCTATATCAGCTGCAACCCGGCGACGTTTGCGCGGGATGCGCGGTTGCTGTGCGATCATGGCTTTGTGCTCAAGACGCTGTGGCCGGTCGGGCAGTTCCGCTGGTCCACCCATGTCGAACTGGCCAGCTTTTTTGTGCGTCAGCCCTGATCGTCCCAGACGACGCCGGGGGTCGCACGGGTGTTGACACGCAGTTCGAATATATCGGGCCGCGAATAATGGCCGTCGGTATCGAGCGAAGCCAGCGTTTTGCCGATCATCGACAGGTCCAGATCAGCAACCAGTATCTCGGGCCCATCGCCGGCTGCGGCGAGAACCTTGCCATCGGGCGCGATGACCATGCTGCCACCAAATTGCAACGCGGCATCGGGCATCGCCTCGATCAGCGAGCGCGCCGCCTGCCTTGCGGGGTCCGCCAGCGTGCAGCGTTCGAGCCCGGCCAGAACATCGCTGCGGTGCTGCACCGTTCCGGCGGCAAGCACGAAACAGCGCCCCTCAAACGCATAATGGCGTGAGGCGATGCCATAGACCTCGCGCACCGATGGCCAGGCGGCAATATGCACGGTCTCGCCCCTCGCGTGCATCGCGGCGCGCGCCAGCGGCATCCAGTGCTCCCAGCAAATCAGGCTGCCAACGCGGCCGATCGACGTGTCGTGGTGCACACCAAGGGTAGAGCCATCGCCGCGCGCCCAGATCAGCCGTTCGCCATGCGTCGGCACCAGCTTGCGGTGGATCAGCGGTGGTTGACCGGGGCGCAGCAGCAGCTGGGTGTTGTACAGGCTCGATCGCACCCGTTCATGCGCACCGACACTGACCAGCGCGCCGCTGCGATCGACCAGGTCCTGCACCGGGGCCAGCCGGGGATCGCCTGTAACAATTGCCTGCTCCAGCAGCACGCCATGCAGCGCCTGCGTTCCGGGATGATCCCACAACGCTGCACCTGGCGCTTCGTCGAGCCAGAGCGGATAGCCTCCCAGAAACGTCTCACCAAACGCGATGAGCCTTGCGCCACTGTCCAGCGCCTGTTCGATATGGCCGACAAGCGCATCGATGCCGCAGGTCACCGCAAGCGGCACCGGCGCTGCCTGGACGATGGCGCAGCGTACACCTTGCGGCACGGCATCGTCAGCCATGACCGCCAAACACGGCGATCGCGGCATGGACAATCAGTGCAATCAGGCAAAGGCTGGACGAGGCGAACAGCAAAAAGCGGATAGCCACCCGGTTGACCGTCACCTGCACCAGACTGTGCGCGACGCGCAAGCCGACATAGGCCCAGGCCAGCGTGAGGTTCAGCCCGTCACCTGACCCAATGATTGCCAGCACCAGACTGACGACATAAAAGATCATCGGTTCAGCCAGCAGATGATTGTAATTATGCGCTTTCCATTGGACATCGGCGGGCAGCACCGGGTCCAGATCCTTGCCAGTGCCGCCGACCAGGTTGATGACATCAATGCTGGCCTTGCGCATCGCCGGGATGCGCGTGGCATACATCCAAAGCCACATGAACATCGTCCAGCCGAGCAGCGCGACAACAGGTTGCAGGATCGGGCTGGCCATATTTTCGGCTCCTTCAGATGGTGGCGAACAGCGCGCGGACGGCAAGCACCAACAGGCACAGCGTCGACGCGAGGAACAGCAGGAACCGGGTCTGCACCTTGTTCACCGTCGATTGCCAGATGCTGTGGACGATGCGGATCAGCACATAGCCCCAGGCGAGCGCGACATTGATGATATCGGTTCCGGTGCCGGCAATCGCGATGATCGCAATTGCGGCATAGAAAACGGTGGGTTGCTCCATGAGATGCGCATAATTATGCGACTTCCACGCTACCTGCGGGGGCATGGCCGGGTCAAGATCGCTGCCGCGGCCACCCACCGCCTTCGATATGTCCACGCCCATCTTCCTGGCGGCCGGCAGGCGGGACCCCGCCAACCAGAAAAGCATGACCAGCGACCAGATCACCAGCACCGCAGCAGGCGTCAACACATTGGCGGACATCGCCAGTTTCCTTCCCTCATAGACCGGGCGGGAAACTGCGGCAGCCCCGATAGATTGTCAATCGCAACTTAGTTGCGGTCAGCGCTTACCGGTTGATGCTGACGACATTGTCGGCGCGCCAGTGCTGGCGAGCCTCACCTGTGTACATGCTTTGCATCGGCTCATCGCCAACGGTGTGATGCTCGCTGCTGCCAAAGCCATTGAAGCCAGTGCGCATCGCCGCGCCATAGGCACCGATCATGCCGATTTCGATATAGTCGCCTGCCTTGATATCGGCGGGCAGCGGGAATGGCCCGGCCATGAAGTCGATATCGTCGCAGGTCGGCCCGAAAAAGCTGTAATCGGTAAGCGTGCTGCTGCGCGTATCGCCAAGATAGCGCACCGGGAAACGCCAGCCGATGTGCGCAGCGTCGAACAGCGCGCCATAGGCACCATCGTTGATATACAGTTGCTCGCCGCGACGGCGATCCACCCGCACGACGATGGAGTTATACTCGGCGCACAAGGCCCGGCCCGGTTCGCACCACAGTTCAGCCGAATAGCTGATCGGCAGGCTTTCGAAGGCGCGGTCGATGATCGCAAAATAGTCTTCGAGCGGCGGGGGCTGCATACCCGGATAGGCCGAGGGGAAGCCGCCGCCGACATCGATGACGTCAACGGTGACCGATGCATCGACAATCGCCGCGCGCACCCGGTCAAGCGCCTGGACATAAGCGTGCGGGCTCATCGCCTGACTGCCGACATGGAAGCAGATGCCAAGGCTGTCGGCGGCCTGCCGGGTCGCCATCAGCAGATCGCGCGCATCGGACAGCTCTGTGCCGAATTTCGAGGCCAGGCTTAGCTCTGCATGTTCGGACGACACCCGTAGGCGGACGCACAACGTCAGGTCATCGGGCGCACCGGTGGCTTCGACGATCTTGTCGAGCTCTTCATGGCAATCGAGCGAAAAGACGCGCACGCCATGGGTGTTATAAGCTTCGGCAATCGCTTCGGGGGTTTTTACCGGATGCATGAAGCACAAAGTCGCATCTGGCAGCGTCTCTGCAACCAGCCGCACTTCGGCAATCGAGGCGACATCATAATGCGTGATTCCCGAGGCCCACAGGACGCGCAACAGATCAGGCGAAGGGTTCGCCTTGACCGCATAAAGCGATTTGCCGGGAAAGCGGTCAACGAAGAACTTTGCCGCACGCGTCGCCGCTTGCGGTCGGTCAAGCGTAACCGGCTGGGCCGGTTTAAGAGCCTTTATCAGCTCCAGCGCATCAAGGAATGTGTGCAACTCAAGGGACCCCCAAAAAAACAGAAAAAACACAAGGCTGCCTTGCGGTTATTGGAAGTCCCCCTGGGGCAGCGGACCGCGTAGATAGGAGGGGGGGGCGTTGATGTAAAGAGGAAAAATATCCCCGAATGCTCAGCCGAGCCGGTCGCGAAATGTTTCATAGCCGAACGAGCGGATTTCCTTGAGGCTGTCGTCTTCGCTGTTCCACAACCAGATAGAAGGCAGCGGCACACCATTGAATGTATTCGTTTTCACCATCGAGTAATGCGCCTGATCGAGGAAGGCGAAGCGCTGTCCCGGCGCGACAGGTGCGGGCAAGGCATAGTCGCCGATGATATCTCCCGCGAGGCACGATGGCCCGCCCAACCGTATTACATCTGCGCCGGGCCGTTCTTCGAGCATCGCCGGGCGATACGGCGCCTCAATGACGTCAGGCATGTGGCAGGTCGCCGAGAGATCGGTGATCCCAACTTTCATGCCATTGTCGAACACATCGAGAAGTTCGCCGATCAGGATGCCCGCATCAAGCGCGACGGCCTCACCAGGTTCCAGATAGATTTCGCAACCGGTGCGCGCCTTGACCGCGATCAGGAATTCGACCAGTTCGTCGCGCTGATAATCGGCTCGGGTGATATGGTGGCCACCACCAAAGTTCAACCATTCCAGTTGGTTGAAATACGGTTCGAGCAATGGTTCGAGCTTCGCCCAGATGGTTTGCAGCGGCACCAGATCCTGTTCGCACAGCGAATGGAAATGAATTCCCGAAACGCCTTCGAGATGTTCGGGCCGCAATTGATCGATCGGAAAGCCAAGCCGGCTGTGCGGCTGGCTCGGGTCGTATTTGGCGGTTTCACCCAGCGGCAGCACCGGGTTGATCCGCAAACCGATATCGAACTGCTCGCCTGCTGTGCGCGCCTCTGCAATCAGCGCGGCGAATCGGGTAATCTGGCCGGGGCTGTTGAAGATGACATGATCAGAGCGCTGCAGAATTTCGGCAAGGTCGGCTGCCTTGTAGCCTGCGCAATAGGTCGCAACTTCGCCCGAATAATGCTCGGACGCCAGCCGCGCTTCCCACAGCCCCGATGAACAGGTGCCATCGAGATACTCGCCGACCACATCGGCCAGCCGCCAGAACGA
>JBBQXX010000110.1:0-8557 GCA_038209235.1 Sphingomonadales bacterium
CGCCAGCCCGGGGACGACAAATGGCTGGGCAGAGCGCTTGCGCAATGCCTTGATCAGCACCGGTTCCAGCTGTCGATAGTCGGCAAACACCGGTATGAAGAACGAAAGCTGCCCCGGCGCGGTGGCAAGCGGGCGCAGCGGTGGCAATGCGGTGGGCCGCGGCAGGGCCGGGCGCTTGCCGACATAGGTTTCGGTCAGCGCCCGCATCCCCAGTCGCAGGCGCAAGCGGTTGTTGGTGATCTCATAGCCGCCATATTGCAGCTCGCGCGGGGTTATCCGCATCCAGACCTGCGGATCACGCGCGTTGATCAACAGCGATGTGAAGGCCGAGGCCCACGCCTGTTCAACGCGCTTGCGCAGACCCAGCCTGCCCAATTCGCCGGGCAGTTCGCGCTCCAGCCTGGCGATGACGGGCGCCAGCTTGCGCTCCGCCTGGCGCGTGAACGCGATCTTCTGGCCCATAATTTCGACATGCGGCTCGCTCGTCCAGTCATAGCGCAGCCGGACCGTTGCACGCGGTGTCCAGTCCGGTGCAAGGTCAAGGCGAATTACCGCGTGCGCCATCGCCTGCGCTGTTGCCGTCTCACGCTTGAGGACCCCGCCGATATCCTCGGCATGCGCCACCGCGTTCAGCGGGAATGACAACCGGATGTCCCGGCCCGATCCTGCGACCGTGATGCGGCCGCGCGTCACCGTGCCAATGATGCGGCACTTGATTGCAGGCGTTTTTACCGTCGCGATGCCCAGATCGATGCCCTTGCTTGCCACGCACGTCTGGTCGCGCTCGTCGATGCGCCACAGCAGCCGGGGGATTTGCCGCTCCATGGCGTTGGCAAGGTCTCCCAGATCGGCGTCCACCGGTACCGAGATCAGCGAAGGCCTTGGCGGGACCGTAATGGTGTCATCGGTGCGCGGCGGTCGCCCCGCATTGCCCAACCGGTCGCACCCGGAAAGCAGCAGCGCGCTGGCAACCAGCATTGCACACAGACGCGAAAGTCGCCGCAGCCGATCGCGCGCGTCGGCTATGCCCGCGCGGAGGCCGGAGCGCATGGCTGCGTTAACGCGCAGCTGTGCGCCGCGCGCGCTGCGCCGATCGACCTCGCTCAATTTGGCCTCATCGCAACCATCGCCCGATCCCGATCCGCGGAAGTCTGGGAGCCGAGCGCACCTACGCGATCGAGGAAGGGCCCTGCCTGGCTCACGCGCCCGCAGTCGAATATCGCATACGCACGGTGTACACCGAATCCCCGGCCAGAATGCCCGACCGCCCGAGCAACCGCCCGTTTTCCCAGTTCGAAAGCCCAAGCTCCGGTTTGCCCAACGCATACTGGCCGTCGACCCAACGCGTGTGACCATCGCCGACGAAGGGGCAATCGGTGGCGCTGAAAAAGCGCGCGTGCTCGGCCGGATCATGGCTGAGCAGACTCGCGACGAACCTGGGACTGAATGTGTTTAGCAGAGCGTATCCATCATCAAGCGTCTCGATCACCTCAAAGCAGAATTCGGGGCAGTCATCCCATTCCCATTCGGTTCCCAGATCCGCAGCGCCGAGGGGCAAGATGGTTATACCGTCGCTGTCGGCGATCGGCTGCAAGAGCGGCAGACTGTCCGGTCCGGCGCGCACGATCATCCCTTTGGGATAGGTCCTGGTAACGTCGCACGCCACCGCGATCAGGGCGCTGAGCGTGGTATCAAGGCTCCCCCGGGTGACGCACAGGGTGTTCAGCGTATTGCAGACCTTGCGATCGAGCGAGCGCGAAATCACCCTAACGATGAATTCCCGCTCGATACCGGCACCGACAAGAATCCACGCTCCGCCTCGCCCGTGAAGGCTGACCGGGACACCGCTTTGCCGCGCAATCGCGCCCAAAACGGCGACGGATTGCCCTGAGCCACGCGCCACCGCGAGGCCAAGGCGTTTGTCGCTGAATAACGACCAGCCGCTGCCGTGGCTGGCGTGATCGACCAACGCAACAGCGCCTTCGGGTAGGCCAGCCTGGGTTAGGGCAGGGCTGACCACCTCGCACAGGATCGTCCGCGCCGTTCCGATCGCATCGGACCCGATACGGAAAACCACGGTGTTGCCCGAAAGCAGCGTGCCGCAGGCATCGACGATCACGTTGGGCCGTCCTTCAAACACAAACCCGACAACGCCCAGCGGCGCTCGGACGAGATCGATCGAAAACCCATCGCGCTCCACGGTCTCGATCACGGTGTTTCTGATGGCGCCCAGTTCCAGCCATTCGCCAAGGCCATCGATCATCGCCTGCCGGGTTTGGTCGTTGACCTTCAACCGGCCGACCGAACGTCCGCGTGCGAGCGCGCTTGCCACGTCGGTGGCATTTGCCGCGCAGACCTTGTGCCACACCGCATCATCACGCAGCCGCTCGACGGCAAGCGCAAAGAACTTGAGGATCGCACCGTCTTCGACAGCCGACATCGCCGCAAAGGATTCACAGGCGCGTGAAACCGCGTCGGCAGCGGCGTGGTCCTCGTCCGGAGCAATGAACAGCACCTCGTTTTGGCCGGGACCGACATTGACAACCAGAAGCCGCGAGCCCGAAGCGAGCGCTTCGGCCATTTCGGCAGTCATCATCCGCAATGACCCATCGCTCATCACCAGGGTGCTGCCAGCGACGGGCACAGGCATGGCTTCGGTCATCTGTCAGGCTCTCCAGGCAGCACGCGCGATCCAGACACGTCTTGACGCTCGTGCGGGGGTGAATAGCGGAGCGCGCATCGGCATAGCAATGGCTATCCCGGCGTCTGCGAAATCGAGGCCGCTAACGAAGCGCAGAAAGCCCATGGTTTCCAACCCGGAAGCCCGCAGGTTAGCGTTTGCGGTAGCGGAAGTACCAGACCTCATGCCCCTGGGCACGGGCCTTGGCCTCGTAGCGGGTTTCGGGCCAGCCGCCGGGGCGGGTGAGGAAGTCTTGGGGGCGCTGGCACAGCCATTCGAAATCACGATGGCGGTTCATCACCATCATCGCATGCGCGACATACACCGGGTGATCGGTGCCAAAGCGCAACTCGCCGCCCGGTTTCAGCTTGGCGGCGATCAGATCCACCGGTCCCTTGTTCATCATCCGGCGTTTGGCATGGCGCGCCTTGGGCCACGGATCGGGATGGAGCAGATAGACGAAGCTCAAGCTGCCATCGGGCACCCTTTCCAGAACGTCGATGGCGTTGCCCATATGCAGCCGGATGTTGGGCAGCGCCTTTTCGCGGATATGCTGTAGCGCGCCGACGACGCCGTTCAGAAACGGCTCGGCACCGATGAAGCCATGATCGGGCAGCAGGTCGGCGCGGTAGGCCATATGCTCGCCCGCGCCAAAGCCGATCTCGAAGTGCATCGGGCGATCATCGCCGAACAACCGCCGCGCGGTGATCTCGCCATCGTCGGGCACGGTGATCTGCGGCAGCAGATGCTCGACCAGTCCGGCCTGGCCAATGCGCAGCCTGTGGTTCTGCTGACGACCATAAAGCCGCCGCACCGAAACGGGATCACCGGGTTTGTAAGCGGTCATGGATGAAGGCGCTTAGAGTATCCGCAGGTGATTTCAAACGAAATGGAGCATGTGACGGATCGCAATTCGCAGCAAACCCCATCGCGGTTTATGCGGCGGTGCAAGCCCGGCTTGCCTGCCCGGCGCTTCCAACTTACAAACCTGTCAATGACCGATCCTGAACGCGCATCACCTGCTGATCCATCCCCCGCGCCGATCTGGAAGACGCGGTACAATCACCCCTGTCCGTGGGACCAGCATTTTCCGCCGCTGTCGCTGCCCGATATGTTCTTCCGTTCGGCCGGGCGAAAAGGCGCAGCGCCCTTGCTCGATTTTCTGGGGCGCAAGTACAGCTATGCAGAAACCGCGCAGGGCGTGTGCCGGGTGGCCAAGGGTTTGCAGGCGATGGGTGTCGGCAAGGGCGACCGCATCGGATTGTTCCTGCCCAACGTGCCGCATTATGTCGCAGCCTATTATGGCGCGATGGCGGCAGGGGCGACGGTGGTCAACTTCTCGCCGCTGTATACGGTCGATGAACTGGCGCATCAGGTTGCCGATAGTGGCACATCGATCCTGTTCACCTTGTCGGCCACCGCGCTGCTGCCGACGGCATTGAAGGTGCTCGACCAGTCGCGGCTGGAGCGGTTGATCGTCGGCTCGGTGGCCGGGGCGCTGCCTGCGAGCAAGGCGTTGTTCTACCGTTTGTTCAAGGGATCCGAGACCGCAAAGCAGCCCGACGATCCGCGCATCACCAGCTTTTCCGGGCTGATCGCCAATGACGGTGATTTCAACCGGGTGGGGATCGATGCGGAAAATGACATCGCGCTGTTTCAATATACCGGCGGTACCACAGGCACCCCCAAGGGCGCGATGCTGAGCCACCAGAATCTGTCGGCCAACGCGCGTCAGGTCAATGCCATCGATCCGCGCCGGGATTCCAGCGATGATCGCATTCTGGGCGTGCTGCCGTTCTTCCACGTGTTCGCCAACACCTGCGTGCTCAACCGCACCGTGCTGAACGGCGGCGAGATCGTGATGCTGCCGCGTTTCGATGCGGTCGGGGCGCTCAAGGCGATCACCCGCACCTGTGTGACCGCGCTGCCCGGGGTGCCGACAATGTATCAGGCGCTGCTCGACAGTCCGCAGATTGGCAGCACCGATTTTGCATCGTTGCGCGCGTGCATATCGGGCGGCGCTCCGTTGGCGGCAGCAACCAAGGCGCGGTTCGAGGCGATGACCGGGGCCAAGGTCGTCGAAGGCTATGGGCTGACCGAAAGCAGCGGGGTTGTTTCGAGCAATCCTTACGAGGGGCTCAACAAACCCGGCACCATTGGCCAGCCCCTGCCCGGCACCGTGGTGCGGCTGGTCGACAAGGAAGACCCTTCGCGCGAAGTGGTGCCGGGCGAGGCAGGCGAGATCATTTTTGCAGGGCCGCAGGTGATGCGCGGCTACTGGAACCGGCCCGATGCCGATGAGGAGGTGTTTATCGGCAGCTTCCTGCGCACCGGCGATGTCGGGATGATCGATGAAGACGGCTATATCCGCATCGTCGATCGCATCAAGGACATGATCTCGGTGGGCGGCTTCAAGGTCTTCCCCAGCCAGATCGAAGCGGTGCTGTATCAGCACCCGGCGGTCAAGGAGGCCCTGGTGGTCGGCATTCCCGATGCGTATCGCGGCGAAAGCCCCAAGGCGTTCGTAGCGCTGCAAAGCAGCGCCAAAGTCAATGGCGTAGCGCTGCAAAGCAGCGCCAAGGTCGATGGCGTTGCGCTGCAAAGCAGCGCCAAAGTCAATGGCGTTGCGCTGCAAAGCGGCGCCGAAATCAATGGCGTTACGCTGCAAAGTGGCGCTGCAATCGATGGCGCGGCGCTGATGGCGTGGTTGAACCCGCAACTGGGCAAGCACGAGCGCGTGGTTGCGATCGAAATCCGCGAGACGCTGCCCAAAACGCTGATCGGCAAGCTCGACCGCAAGGAACTGCGCAGGGCCGAGGGGATCACCACTGAAGCGGGTGTTTAAGCCAAGGTTAATGGCGCTTGCCAAGCTGTCATCGCGGTGACACACTCTGTGCTGCAGACACGAGAGTCTGCAGCTGGCATGTGGGGATGAAAATGACCAATGCTATACAGAAGCGGTTCGAAGCAGCGCGCTATAAATCCCGAGAGCTCGCGCCCGCCGCACAGGCAAGCGCGTGGGAAAAGCGGATCAGCAACCATGTTGCTTATGGCCTGCTCACCTATACCGGGTTGCAGATTTTCGTGGTGATGGGTGCGATCAAGGGCGAGGGCATGTCGATCCTGCCCTATTTTGGCCTGATCGCGCTGGTCGGTTTCGTCATCCCGCTGTGCCGCCGCGTCGAAAAGCGCTGGCAGGCGCTGGTAAAAAGCGAACGTCCCGATACCAGCCTTGTGCAGATCTACCGCGGTGACCGGCTGGGCATCTGGCTTTTCGCAATCGGTTTTCCCTTCGCCCTGGTGCTGTTCGTCAAAGGCTTGGCCGCGATCTCCTGATCTGGCGACCCGAATGGGGCGTTTCCTGACCGGGAGCCTGAATGCGGGCCTCCGATTAAGCCGGGCCGATTGACCCGGGCATGCGCGCGGCTTAAACGCCACGCATGCTTAACCCTGAAAATGCCGAGACCCTGGCGCAAGATCTGGTTGCCCGCGCGCTTGCCGCCGGGGCCAGCGCCGCCGACGCAGTATTTGCCTGCGACGCCTCCACCGATGTCCAGATCAGGCTTGGTGCGCTGGAAGATGTCCAGCGCTCCGAGAGCGCAGGGATTGGCCTGCGGGTGTTCGACGGCCAACGCTCGGCCAGCGTGTCGGGGTCGGACCTCAGCGATCTGGGTCTGGCAACGCTCGCGCAGCGCGCGGTGGCGATGGCGCGGCTTGCCCCGGCAGATGCCTATGCCGGGCTTGCTCCAGAGCAGATGCTGGCGCGCGGTGTCTTGCCGCAGCTTCACCTTGACGATGGCGGCGATCCAGACCCTGGGTTGCTGCGCGATCTGGCCGAACGCTGCGAAGATGCCGCGCGCGCGGTCCCCGGCGTCACCAACAGCGAGGGCGGATCGGCAGGCGCGGTGCGCACGGTGATGGCGCTTGCCACCAGCCATGGGTTTGCCGGGACCTATGGCGGCAGCCGCTATGGCATCGGGGCCAGTGTGCTGGCCGGTAGCGAAGGCGCGATGGAGCGCGATTCGGCCTCGCACACGGTGCGCTTCCTTGCCGATCTGGAATCGCCCGAAGCTGTCGGCCAGCGCGCCGGCGAACGCGCAGTGGCGCGGATGGGCCATGGCAAGATCAGCAGCGGCGCAATGCCGGTGCTGTTCGATCCGCGCGCCGGTGGATCGCTGCTCGGCCATTTGCTCGGTGCCATCTCAGGCAGCGCGATCGCGCGCAAGACCAGCTTTCTGCTGGAGAAACGCGGCGCTGCGATCTTCGACAGCGCAGTGACGGTCATCGATGACCCGCACCGACCGCGCGGGCTTCGTTCGCGCAGCTTCGATGGCGAGGGTCTGCCGACCGCGCCGATGCGCGTTATCGATTGCGGCGTGCTCACCGGCTGGATGATGGACAGCGCCTCTGCGCGCCAATTGGGTGAACAGCCCACCGGTCATGCCGCGCGCGGGATCAGCGGAGCGCCATCGACCGGGCCAAGCAATGTCCATATCGCGGGGGGTAGTGACAGCCCGGCCGCGCTGATGGCGGGGATTGGCACCGGCATCTATGTTACCGAACTGATCGGCATGGGGGTCAACGGCGTCACCGGCGATTACAGCCGGGGAGCGAGCGGCTTCATCATCCGCGATGGCCAGCTTGCCGAACCGATCAGCGAGATCACGATCGCGGGCAATCTGATCGACATGTTTGCCGCGCTGATCCCGGCGGACAACCTGGAATTTCGTTATGCGGTCAACGTTCCCACGCTGCGCATCGACGGGATGGTCGTCGCCAGTGGTTAAGGTCTCGCCCGACACCATCAAGCATATCGTCGAGGAGGCGAGCACCATCGCCATGGCCGCTTTTGCCCGCGCCGGGGGCGACCTTCGGGTGTGGGACAAGCTGCCGGGCGACCCGGTGAGCGAGACCGATCTTGCGGTCGACAATTTTCTGCGTGACCGGCTTGGCGCGCTGGTCCCCGATGCAGGCTGGCTGTCCGAGGAAACCGCCGATGATGCCGGGCGGCTGGACCGGGCGCGCATCTGGCTGGTCGATCCGATCGACGGAACGCGCGATTTCGTGCGCGGACGGGCCGGGTGGGCGATCTCGGTCGCGCTGGTCGATGAAGGCCGGGTGGTGATGGGCGTGCTGGCAGCGCCCGCGCGCAAGGAATACTGGATTGCGGCGCGCGGACGCGGGGCGTTCCTCAACGGCAAACGGCTCAAGGCCAGCCAGCGCGCGCAGTTTGCCGGCGCGCGCGTGCCCACCGATGCGCTGCCCAGGGCGGATATCGACCTTGCCGTGGTCGAAAAGCCCAACAGCATCGCCCTGCGCATGGCGATGGTCGCCGATGATCGCGCCGACCTGCTCGCGACGCTGCGTTGGGGGTACGAATGGGACATCGGGGCTGCTGCGATCATCGCCGAGGAAGCAGGCGCGCGCGTCACCGATGCGTTGGGCCAGGAACTGCGCTACAACAAGCCACGCGCCAATGCGTTCGGTGTTTTGTGCTGCTCTCCGGGAATCCACGCTGCGGCGGTCGAGCGGCTGAGCGAACGCGCGGTGCGGCTGTCGGCCGCGGGTGAGTGATCCACTTCGGGTCATCCATGCTATCCCGCGCCCGGCCCCGCTCAGCCTGATCGAAGGTGGGGTCGATCAACCGGACAGGATAGCGCCCTTCAGATCGTGGCGATGCGTTTGACTACGCTGTGGTGATCGCCATCCTCGCCTTCGTGTGCGGCCATTTCAGCGATGTCGATCCAGCACAGATCGTGATGGGTCAGCACGCGGCCGTCGTGGGCATGGATCGAGATCGCCTGGATCGGCTTGCGGTCCTGTTCATCGACCAGCACCGGGTTTGACGGAACCCCGCTTTCCCATTTTTCGCCCCAT
>JBBQXX010000111.1:0-8527 GCA_038209235.1 Sphingomonadales bacterium
TCAAGCTCGGCGAGCGTCTCGACATGGCCATCGTGGTCGATCCGCTGCATGAGCCAGCGGGCGTTCTCGTCGCTCACATAACCGCGAGGCTCGGCCTGTTCGACCAGATAGGCGGTGATCGCCTCGACAAAGAAATCGACCCATTCCGCGCTGCTCGCGCTGCTCGCGTGATTGAGATCGAACAATATGCCGACCTCTTGCGCGCTGATCTTGCCATTGGGCCAGACCGCACGACGCAGCGCCAGCGTTTCATCGGACCCAAGTGCGCGGGCCTGGCGGATCATCGCGGTAACGTCGTCGAGGGGCTTGGTCATGGGGGCTTCGCCTGCTGCTATGGATAGCAACCTGATGTAGCGGCCAATGCTTAAAGCCGGATTAGGGCGATATCAGCCTTTGCGCGGGGGCATCGGGAGGAACGAAGAGGTGCGCGCGATATAGGCGGCATATTCGGGGCGCGATTTCTTCAGTCCGCGTTCGAGCAGCGCTGCGCCGCTCCATTTGACGAGCGTGAAGTTCAGGAACAGCGGGCCGATCAGGCTGGCCAGCGCGACGTCCCATCCGGTGGAAAGCGCCACCAGCCAGATACCCCACCACGCGCAGGCGTCGCCGAAATAATTGGGGTGCCGGGTGAAGCGCCACAGCCCGGTGGCCAGCACCTTGCCGGTGTTGGCCGGGTCGGCGCGGAAGCGTTCAAGCTGCCAGTCACCGATGGTTTCAAATGCGATTCCGGTCAGCGCAACGCCTGCGCCGATCAGCGCGAGTGCTCCGAGTTCACCGCCGCGCCAGATGCCCAGTTGCGCGGGCAGGCAGACCATGAACAACAACGGGCCTTGCAGCAGAAACACTTGCAAAAGCGCGGTTTTGGCAAAGCTCCAGCCTTTCTTGTCCTTGGCTGACGCCATGATTTTTTTGTAGCGCGGATCGACGCCGTTGCGCCGCCAGCGGACAAACAGATGCACCCCCAGCCGCACCCCCCACACTGTGGTGAGCATCAACAGCAGCAGCGCTGCCGGCGATGCAGCGTTGGCCAGCCAGAAAGTCACTGCCGCAAGCAACACCATTCCCATCGGCCAGACCGCATCGATAAATGATACATCCTTGATTGCCACTGCAACGGCCCACAACGCGATCATCACGCCAAAGATCAGCACCAGATTGTGCAGCATCAGGGGCAGCGCCTGGCTGATTGGCTCGGTCACAAATGGCTGTCCTTGATGATATCGGTCCCGGCGCGCTCGGGGTGGCGCGGCGTGACGCTTTTGTAGAATTCCATGATCTTCTTCATGTCCTCGGCATAATCACCGGTGGGCATGATCGCGGGGCCAAGCCCGCCGACCTTGCGGCCATAATCCATCAGCCCGCAGACCAGAGGCACGCGCGCCGCCAGCGCTATCTGGTAAAAACCGGTGCGCCAGTGGCGGACGTTACCGCGCGTGCCCTCAGGCGCGATGGTCAGCATGAACTCGTCGCGCTGCGCAAACTCTTCGACCATCTGCTGCACCTGCCCACGATTATAGCTGCGCTCGACCGGCACCCCGCCCATATCGCGCATAAACCGCCCCAGCGGCCAGCGGAACAGCGATGTTTTGGCCATAAAGTGCGCCTTGATGCCAAGATCGGTGGTCAGGCCCAGAAAATAGAGGAAGTCCCAGTTGCTGGTATGCGGCGCGGCGATGATCACAAAGCGGCGCGGTTCAGGCACCACACCTTCGGCGCGCCAGCCATGGCTGCGATAAAGCAACAACAGCACCCGTCGCACCAGCCGGCTAAGCACGGTGGGCGGGCGATAGTCGGTTCGGGGTGGATAGGCCCCCTGCAGTTCGTACATGTGTTGGAAATTCCGCCCCCATCAGCGCCCATACGCTCGATGCTCAGGCAGAGTGCAGACTCCGGGTCAAACTGGCAAATGGATATTAACATAGGTTAGCAAGATTTTGCTTTCACCGCGGTGACGCACACCGGCTTAGCGGCCGCGACGGCACCTGATCATGCCGTGGGCGTTGATCGCACTGGCGGTATTGGCGGCGCGCATCACCCCTTGGTCGTTATGATCCAGCGGTTGATCTTTTCTTCCAGCACGCTCATCGGCAGCGCGCCGGTGTTGAGCACCTGATCGTGAAATTCGCGCGGATCAAACTTGTCGCCCAGTTCGGTTTGCGCCTTGGCCTTGAGCCGCTGGATGGTCAGCGCGCCGATCTTGTAGGCCAGTGCCTGGCTGGGGATGGCGATATAGCGCTCGACCTCGGCGGTAGCATCGGTCTCGCCCATCGACGAGTTGTCGAGCATATACCCGATCGCCTGTTCGCGGGTCCAGCCCTTGGCATGAATGCCGGTGTCAACCACCAACCGCATGGCGCGCAGCATCTCATCGTCAAGATGGCCAAAGCGCTGATACGGATCGGTGAACAGCCCCATCGGATAGCCCAGCTTTTCCGAATAAAGCCCCCAGCCTTCTGCATAAGCGGTGTTGCCACCAAAGCGCATGAAGGCGGGCAACGCCTCATTCTCTTGCGCCAGGCTGATCTGGAAATGGTGACCCGGCGCGCCTTCATGCAGGTACAATGTGGTCATGCCCGGTGTCGTGCGGCTGGGCAGATCGTAGGCGTTGAAATAGAATATTCCCGGACGTGACCCATCCGGATTACCCGACTGATAGCTGCCACCGGCCTCGAACTTTTCGCGGAACTCCTCATAGGGGCGGATTTCCAGCGGCGTCTTTGGCAGGATCTTGAACTGCGTCGAGATGACTGCATCGACCTTTTTGCCGATAGCATAATAGCCTTCGGTGAGCGCCTCGCGTGTTGGCATCTTGAATTTGGGGTCGGTGCGGATGTAATCGAAGAACTCGGCAAGCGTGCCCTTGAAGCCGACCTCGGCGCGGATCGATTCCATCTCGGTGAGGATGCGCTTGACCTCGCTCAGCCCCAGAGTGTGAACCTCATCGGCGGTCAGCGGCAGCGTCGTCGTCTGCTCGATCAGATACGCATACAGCTTGTCGCCACCCTTCATGTATTTCAGGCCGACGCCTTCGCGCGCGTCCTGCAGATATTCATTGGCCAGATAATCGAGCAGCCGCTGATAGGCGGGATAGATATCCTGGGCGATAACCTTGCTGTATTTAGCAGTGAAGCGCGCCTTGTCGGCTTCGCTGAAGTCGGCAGGGAAGGTCTTGACCGGGCCAAAGTACGGCGACTCTTCGGGGGTCTGCTTGAGCTGGGTTTCGAGCTGTTCGATGACATTGCGGATAGTCAGCTTGGTCTCGACAACGCCCGATGCCTGGCCCTCCCTGAAGCGGCCGATCGAGCGGTCGAGCAGGGTCACGAACTCCTTGTGGCGCTTCAGGTTGTTCTCGTAATCGAGCACGGTCTTGAACGGCGCGGTGCCGGTGCCCGATGCGAAATTCGGGTAAAATGTATGGAAGCCGAAGAAATGGTTGATCGGTCGCACCACGGTCAGCGGCAGATATTCGGCGGACAGGCCCTTGAGCGCATCCTTCTGGTTACGGGTGAATATGTCGTACGCGATCTGGTTGACCTGAGTAAGCTTGCTGCGATCGATCTTGGCCAGTTCTGCAAGGTTGGCCTGTGCCGCCATCCGCTCGCCGTCGTAATACGCGTCGGAGACATAATCGCCAAGCTGGTCGGCATAGCGCAGATCGCCGCGGAACAGCCCGCCGATCGGGTTACGCTTGAGCTGGGCTTCATCATCGGCGGCAAACAGCGCGGTCAGGCGGGTGTCTTCGCTCTGCGGCGCCACCTGCGTAGTGGGCTGCCCCAACGCGGGCGACACTGCCATAGGCATGGCAAGGGTAGTGCTGGCGAGCAGCAAGGCGGTTTGGCGAAGAGTGGGCATGACGGTGGAACTTTCCCGGGCAAGAGCGTTGATCGCGATTGCACGCCAAGACGCGCGGCGATCGATAGGTCGCGCTAACATGTGGTTAATTGATGGGCAATCGCAGCCAGACGCCGCTCGTCGAATTCGACCGTGTGTTGGTGGAATGACCTCACCAAAAATGCGACCAATCGCGCGGGTCGATTGCCATATATCAACTTCCCGATGAAACTTAATGACGAAGCGGTTGTTTAAGCTTTTCAGGGTTGTTCTTCGGATCGACCAGAATGCGAAAAAGTCAAGCAGACCGACCATGAATTCCCGTATCCTCATCATCGAAGACGAATTCCTCATCGCACTTGAGTTGCAGGTCGGACTGGAAGAGGCCGGACATGAGGTGATCGGCGTTGGCGACGACTGGAATTCGGCGATGAGCCTGGCTGAGCGCAAACCTGATGTGGCGCTGGTTGACATCAACCTTTGCGATGGCGCGACCGGGCCTTCGATCGGCGCATGGCTGGGCCAGGAAATCGGCTGCACGGTAATTTTCGTGACGGCAAGCCCTCGCCAGATCAATGTTCCGGTCCCCGGCGCACTGGGTGTGATGATCAAGCCGGTTGATAGCCGTCAGGTGACCGAAGCGGTGAACTTCGCGGTTGCCGCGCGAAATGGTCCTCCCGTGCCAACCCCGCCCCCTTGCCTGATGTTGTTGGCCAACCTGGCCAGCATTCCAGCCAAGACCGCTGATTGTGGCGTCGCCTGACCAGGCTCGAGTTGATCAGGCTGGAGTTGATTAAACCGGCGCGCCATCGGATTTGCGCAGTCGGCTGGCGGCGATATGCATCTCGACCTTGAGGCCGGTGGCTGGCCAATGCCGTTTGATCCTGCCCGCCAGTTGCTGGGTGATCGCCAGCTGCACCAGCCGCGTGCCGAACCCGGTTTCCGATGGCTCACCGGTAATCTGTGGGCCACCAGTCTCGGTCCACAGGATCGCCACTTCCTCATCGGTCTGAGTGATGGCGATTTGCACCCGGCCATCGGGCGATGACAACGCGCCGTATTTGGCCGAGTTGGTGGCCAGTTCGTGGAACACCAGCGCTATGGGTGTCGCGTTGCGATCATC
Source organism: Sphingomonadales bacterium (assembly GCA_038209235.1). Lineage (GTDB taxonomy): Bacteria > Pseudomonadota > Alphaproteobacteria > Sphingomonadales > Sphingomonadaceae > Blastomonas. The sequence continues at coordinate 4,955 of JBBQXX010000111.1, forward strand.
GATTGCAGGATTGTCGCCATCGATCGTCAGGCGACCGTCGCCCAGCGCGGGATAGGCACCGAGAATTTCTGTCAGCAGACCCCGCAAGGTCGAAGCGCTGCTCAGCGGGAGCGAGCGTTCGCTGTGCGGGCGCACGAATTCATGGGCACGGCCCAGCGCTGCGATCCGTTCCTGCAGTTCGGCTGCAAGCGGTTGCAGCTCGGGGCTCTGGCGGGCGGACATGCCGATCAGGCCATTGATAACCGCAAAGATATTTTTGATCCGGTGGCTGAGTTCGCGGCTTAACACCTCGTTCTCCTCCGCGATCATCCTGGCTTCATGGATGTCGGTGCATGTGCCGATCCAGCGCACAACATTGCCCTGGCTGCTGCAAAAGGGAAGTCCGCGCGCCAGTGTCCAGCGATACTCACCGCTATGGTGGCGCAGGCGATAGCTGGTTTCGTATTGTTCGCCGGACTTGACCGAGGTATTCCAGATTTGCAGGGCCAAGGCCCGGTCCTCTGGATGAACCATATTGTTCCAGCCTTCACCGTCGGTCGAACCCGGCAGCATTCCGGTAAATTCATACCAGCGCTCGTTATAGTAATCGGGCAGCCCATCGGGCAGGGTCGACCAGACCATCTGCGGCATTGCATCTGTCACGATGCGGAAGGCGCTGTTCATAACATCGATGGCATCGTGAGCGGCAAGTGACGAACTATCGCCATCGCTTCCAGCGGTATCGGTGCCAACGCCCAAGGCGCGTAACAAAAAATCAGGTTCAGACATCCGCCGCCCCTCTCTGCGCTTCCTTCGCAGACACCGCCGCCCAAGTCCAGTTGCATATTGTTCGCTCAATCTTTTGTGGGCGGAAACCAGCTGGAATCTATCGTGCCAAAGCGATCGATAAAACGCGCCATTTCTACAAGTCGCGGCTCGTCCAGCAAAGTCACGGTGCTGCGGGTGCGAGTGATCAACTTGTCTTCGGTCATCTGCCGGATCAAGCGGTTGACGTGCACCTGCGTCAGGCCGACGGCATCGCCCAGATCGGTCTGGGTCAGCGGCATGCGGACGACGGGGTTGTGCTCGCCATTGACCGCGCGCATCCGCGCCGCGATCGACAGAAACAGGTTTGCAAGCCTTTCCTTGCCCTCGCTGCGCCCAAGCGCACGCAACCGATCGGACAGGTCGATGCTCTCCATCTGGCTGATCGAGAACAGCAAAGCGGCGAGCCGGGGGTGCTCACTAAAGGTTTCACCCAGCGCGCGCCGGGGAAACCGGCACACCACCATGTCGGTTGCTGCTTTTATGCTGGAGGGCGAATCTTTGAACGCAATACCCGATGCTCCGATGAGATCGCCGGAAAAGTGGAATCGCAAGATCTGCCGCTTGCCCGACTGCATCTGCGTCTCTGACAAGGCCCAGCCATGATGAACGATCAAAAGTTCGGTAACATCCTCGCCTTCACGGCACAGCACACTGCCGGCAGGATAGTTTTGCGGATCGCGTTCCAATTCGGCAAGCACCAGCTTTTCGGTGCGCGTCAGTTCAAGATATCGGCTTAGCCGGGCAACGAAACAGCTATCAAACAAGGCCGGACTCCTGCAGGCGAAGGGAAGGTGAAGCCACGTGCGCGACATTCCGTAGAACAGACTGTTCATCAACGCTCCGCAGCGTTGCTTTTGAACTATTTTACATCAATTATCCAGCAAAAACATAAAGTTAACGTATGTTATAATATGATCCAGAAATCGATTTGCCGCTTAACGATTACGTCGCGCGCGGACAATCGATCCGGAAAATCAAGGTTTGCCTTGGGCTGGCAATCGCATAGTGGTGCAACAACAAGAAAAAATACCGAGAGGATTGGTTGGCCATGGCCTTGATCGACAGCATTTCTATGCCTGCGGACTCTATCGAAGAGCCAGTCTGGTCACCGCCACCGGGTTGGCCTGCGATGGCGTTGCCCGCCATTGAGGCAATCCTGTGCGCGCCGGGCCAGCCTTTCGAGATGGAGTCGGTCGAGGTTGACGGTATTGCCACGCGCTGCTGGAAGAACGCCCCGCCCAACCTTGCCGCGCTGGCACAGATCGCGCGCAGTCACGGCGACAAGACGTTCGTCATCTATGAAGATGAGCGCGTCAGCTTTGAGGGCTGGTATCGCGCAGCCGCTACGCTGGCGCGCGCTTTGCAGGATATAGGCATCGGCAAGGGCGACCGCGTCGCGCTGGCGATGCGCAACCTGCCCGAGTGGCCGGTCGCCTTTTTCGCGATCGTCAGCATCGGCGCGATCGCGGTGCCGCTCAACGCCTGGTGGACGGGGGGAGAGCTGAGCTACGGCATCGCCGATTCGGGCGCGAAACTGTTGATTGCCGATGCCCAGCGGCTCGACAGGATCATGCCGCATCTGTCGGAGCTTCCCGGTCTGGAGATGCTGCTGGTCAGCCGTGCCGAGGGCGATCTTGCCGCGCCGGCCAAGCGTCTGGAGACGCTGATCGGAACGCCCGGAGACTATGCATCGCTGCCAGCTACCGATTTGCCCGTCGCCGTCATCGCCCCCGATGATGCCGCGACGATCTTCTATACCAGCGGTACGACCGGCAACCCGAAGGGCGCGCTGGGCAGCCATCGCAACATGACCACCAACATCATGACCACCGCCTATGCCGGAGTGCGCGCATCGCTGCGCCGGGGTGAGGCTCCGCCAGCGCCTGAACCTGCCGTGCTGCTGACCGTGATACCGTTGTTTCATGTCACCGCATGCAGCGCTGCAATGACCGGCATCATGTTGGCCGGATCGACGATGGTGTTCATGCACAAATGGGATGTTCAAAAGGCACTGCAGATCATCGAGCGCGAACGCGTCACCGCTACCGGCGGGGTGCCGACCATCGCCTGGCAGCTTATCGAGCATCCCGATCGCGACAAATATGATCTCAGTTCGCTCAAGTCGATCTCGTATGGCGGCGCGCCATCGGCGCCTGAGCTTGTTCGCAAGATCCGCGAGGTTTTTGGCGCGCTGCCCGGCAATGGTTGGGGCATGACCGAAACGATGGCGACGGTGACCAGCCACACGGCCGAAGATTATCTCAACCGCCCCGATAGCTGCGGTCCGCCGGTGCCGGTCAGCGATCTGAGGATCATGGATGCGGATGGGACGACCGAGTTGGCCATCGGCGCGGTGGGTGAGCTTTGGGCAAGGGGGCCGCAGATCGTCAAAGGCTATTGGAACAAGCCTGAAGAAACCGCCGCCACGTTCGTCGATGGCTGGGTGCGCACCGGCGATCTGGCGCGGCTCGACGACGAGGGCTTCTGCTTTATTGTCGATCGCGCCAAGGACATGATCATCCGCGGCGGTGAGAACATCTATTCCTCCGAGGTCGAAAACGCCTTGTACGATCATCCGGCGGTGACCGATGCGGCGTTGATCGGATTGCCGCACCGGACGTTGGGCGAGGAACCGGCAGCCGTCGTTCACCTTGCGCCGGGCACCAGCGCCAGCGAGGCCGAGTTGCAAGCATGGGTGCGCGATCGGCTGGCCGCGTTCAAGGTGCCGGTGCGAATCGTGTTCTACAGCCAAACACTGCCACGCAA
>JBBQXX010000112.1:0-8508 GCA_038209235.1 Sphingomonadales bacterium
CGGCAAGGTTGCGGCTGATGATCCATGCGGCAAACCCCTCGGCCACGCTCACCCGGATGGTCCCGGCAAACACCGTCTGCTCGCCGGTCAGCTCGGTCCGCGCATCGACCAGCGCCTGCTCGGCGCCTTCTGCATAGCTGAGCAGCTTGCGGCCATGTTCGGTCAGCGCGATGCCCTTGCCGCTTGCCTCGAACAGCGTCGATTGCAGATCGCTCGACAGCCGTGCCAGCCTGCGCGCGACGGTGGTCGGATCGATCTCCAGCCGCCGCGCGGCCTCGGCAACCGATCCGGCGCGCGCCAGCATCAGGAAGATGCGCAGGTCGTCCCAGTTCACAGGATTGGCCAGTTCAAACGAATGGCCAGTTCAAACGATTGGCCAGTTCAGACGATTGGCCAGTTCATATACGCGCCCGGTTCATCCAAATCCGCTCCCTGCCATTGTATTTATGCAGCCCGTTGTGATGTTTTTACGCAATTGCTTGCAGTTATGCCAGAGGCTATTGCGCGCTCCAAGCGTTCAGGCAAAGCCATCGGGCAAACCAACAGAACAATCTCAGGAGAGCGCGCATGCGTATCGTTACCCATCGTCTGGCCCCCGGCGTCAGCGCCCCGGCCAGCAGCCGCCAATCCGATATATACGATCCCAACAACGGCACGGTGCAGGCCAGGGTCGATCTGGGCGGCAAGGCGGTGCTCGATGCCGCCGTTGATGCTGCGCTGGCGGCGCAGCCCGCCTGGGCCGCCACCAACCCGCAGCGCCGCGCGCGCGTGATGTTCCGGTTCAAGGAGCTGGTCGAGGCGCATATCGATGACCTTGCCGCGCTGCTGTCGAGCGAACATGGCAAGGTCCACGCCGATGCCAAGGGCGATGTCCAGCGCGGGCTGGAGGTTATCGAATTCTGTTGCGGCATCCCGCACGCGCTGAAGGGCGAATATACCCATGGCGCAGGCCCGGGGATCGATGTCTATTCGATGCGGCTGCCGATCGGCATCGGCGCAGGGATAACCCCGTTCAACTTCCCCGGCATGATCCCGATGTGGATGTTCGGCCCGGCGATCGCCACCGGCAATGCCTTCATTCTCAAGCCTTCGGAGCGCGATCCTTCGCTGCCGGTGCGGTTGGCCGAACTGATGAGCGAGGCAGGGCTGCCCGATGGCATCTTGCAGGTGGTGCATGGCGACAAGGAAATGGTCGATGCGATTCTTGATCATCCCGCCATCGCAGGTGTCTCGTTCGTCGGATCGTCCGATGTCGCCCATTATCTGTATCAGCGCGGGGTTGCTGCGGGCAAGCGCGTGCAAGCCATGGGCGGCGCGAAAAACCACGGCATCGTCATGCCCGATGCCGATCTCGATCAGGTGGTCAAAGACCTTGCCGGGGCTGCTTTCGGTTCTGCGGGCGAGCGCTGCATGGCGCTGCCGGTGGTGGTGCCGGTAGGCGAGGATACCGCAGAGCGGCTTCGCGCCAAGCTGATCCCGGCGATTGAAAAGCTGCGGCTGGGCATCTCGTCCGACCCCGAAGCCGATTACGGCCCGGTGGTCACCGCCGCGCACAAGGCCAGGGTGGAAGGCTGGATCCAGACCTGCGCCGACGAAGGCGCCGAACTGGTCGTCGATGGTCGCGGCTTCACGCTGCAGGGCCATGAAAACGGCTTTTTCGTCGGGCCGACCTTGTTCGATCATGTCACCACCGACATGCAAAGCTACAAGGAAGAGATTTTCGGCCCCGTGCTGCAGATCGTGCGCGCCGCAGATTTCGACGAAGCCGTCGCGCTGCCCAGCAAGCACCAGTATGGCAATGGCGTTGCCATCTTCACCCGCAACGGCCATGCCGCGCGCGAATTTGCCGCGCGCGTCAATGTCGGCATGGTCGGCATCAACGTGCCGATCCCGGTGCCGGTCGCCTACCATACCTTTGGCGGCTGGAAGCGCAGCGCCTATGGCGACACCAACCAGCACGGCATGGAAGGCGTCAAGTTCTGGACCAAGGTCAAGACGATCACCTCGCGCTGGCCCGATGGCGCGGTCGATGGCGGCAACGCGTTTGTCATCCCGACGATGGGTTGAACTGGGGGACTGAGACTGGGGGGCTGAGACTGGGTTGAGACTGGGGGACTGAGGAGCACACGACATGGCTAGAATCGGATTTATCGGCCTAGGCAATATGGGCGGCGGCATGGCGGCCAACCTTGCCAGGGCGGGCCACAGCGTCATCGCGTTCGATCTGTCGGGCGAAGCGCTGGCGCGCGCCGGGGCGGCAGGCTGCACGCCGGTCTCCGATCCGGTGCAGGCGGTGAGCGATGCCGATGTCATCGTGACGATGCTGCCTGCGGGCAAGCATGTCGCAACAGTATACGAGCAATCGGTGTTCGGCGCGGCCAGAACCGGAACGCTGCTGATCGATTGTTCGACGATCGATGTCGATACCGCGCGTCACGTCGCTGCGGCCGCGACGGAACGCGGGCTGGTTGCGGTCGATGCGCCGGTCTCGGGCGGGATCGCTGCGGCCAATGGCGGCACGCTGACCTTCATGGTCGGCGGCAGCGCGCAAGGTTTTGCTCGCGCGGAACCAATCCTTGCCGATATGGGCAAGGCGGTGATCCATGCCGGCGACAACGGCGCAGGGCAAGCGGCGAAAATCTGTAACAACATGCTGCTCGGCGCGACGATGGCCGCGACCTGCGAGACCTTTGCGCTGGCCAGGAAGCTGGGGCTGGATTTGCAAACCTTTTACGATATCTCGTCCAAGGCGTCGGGCCAGAGTTGGTCGATGACCAGCTATTGCCCTGTCCCCGGTGTCGGCCCTGCCAGCCCGGCGGACAATGGCTATGCCGGGGGCTTTGCCGCCGCGCTGATGCTCAAGGACATGCGGCTCGCGCTGGAGGCCGCCAAAGCCAACGGCGCGCAGGTGCCGATGGGCGAGCGCGCCGAGGCGATCTATGCCGCATTTGTCGAGGCCGACGCACAGGGGCTGGATTTTTCCGGCATCATTAACGCGCTGGAGTGAGGTGAGGCACTGCGCGCGCACCAAGTTTCCGCTTAGCCATTCCCACCTCCGCTCAAGCTGAGCGGGGTTCGGGTAAAATCAATGGGGCCGCGCGGCCTATTTGGCCAGCAGCTTCAACGTCATCGCGGTCATCGCCTCGGCGGCGGTCGCGATCACCGTATCGGCTTCGGGTGCCCAAAACGGGCTGTGTAACGATGGCATTTCAACGCCGTCCTGCTTGGCCTTGTTATACTCGGCCAGCGGCACGCCGCCCACCCAGAAGATCAGGCTGGTGATCGTGTCAGGGTCGGCGCGGTAAAAACGGCTGAAATCCTCACCCCCCATCGATGGCGGCACCTGCGCCACGCGCTTGTCGCCAAAGCGCGCTTTCAGCAACGCAGCGGTCTGGAGGGTGAACTCGGGGCTGTTGTAGACGGCGGGGGTGAAATTGTCGCTCATCGTCACCACCGGCATCTTGTCTTCGGGCATTCCGGCCGCAATCGCCTCGCCTCTGGCGATACGCTTGATCCCTTCGATCAGCTTGGCGCGCGTTGCGTCCGAATAGCTGCGCACGGTCAGCAGCAGCATCGCCTCATCCGAAATGATGTTGTGCTTGGCCCCCGCCTGAAAGCTGCCGACGGTGACAACCGCAGCATCCTGCGGGTCAAGCTCGCGGCTGACCAGGGTTTGCAGCGTCGTGACGATGCGCGCGGCGAGCACCACCGGGTCCTTGGTCGATTGCGGATAGGCACCGTGCCCGCCAATCCCCTTGACCTGAATGTTGACGCTGTCGACATTGGCCAGCGCAAAGCCCGGCGTGTATCCGATGAACCCGGCGGGTGCCTGCGCAGCATCGTGGAAGCCCAGCACATATTCGGGCTTGGGAAAGCGCGTGAACAACCCGTCATCGAGCATCGCCAGCGCGCCCGAGCCGATTTCCTCGGCCGGTTGCAGGATCATCACCAAAGTGCCCGACCATTCCGCCTTGCGCTTGACCAGTTGCCGCGCGGTGGCGACCCAGCCGGTCATATGCGTGTCATGCCCGCAGGCGTGCATCACGCCGGTCTCGATCCCCGCCGGGCTCATCGCGCGCACCTTGCTGGCAAACGGCAGGTTGGTCTGTTCAACCACCGGCAGCCCGTCCATGTCGGCGCGCAGCATCACCACCGGGCCAGGCCCGTTTTTCATCACCGCGACCACACCGGTCTTGCCGACCCCTTCGGTCACCGCAAAGCCCAGCCTGCGCGCCTCTGCCGCCAGCAGTCTGGCAGTGCGGACCTCCTGAAAGCTCAGCTCCGGATTGGCGTGGAGATCACGATATATCTCCATCAGGCTCGGCAGATCGGCGGCGATATCGGCGCGGATCGTATCTTGCGCAGATGCCGGTGCGAGCATGGCCATCGCCATCGCAGCCGATACGGCAAGTGAACGGAAAAGCGGCGTTGCGACCGTCATAAAAGTCTCCCCAGACAGATGGTAACGGGTAGGCTAGCGGCTGGACAGGAGACTGTCAGGTCAAAAATCGGTCAGGCGATCTTGCGGGCCATCAGCACGCCTGCGGCCATCACCAGCATTTCGGCCATGCGCAGGAAGGTCAACGGACTGCGCGGCACGCCAAACATTCCGAAATGGTCGATCATCGCGGCCGCAACGATCTGCCCCAGCAACACCAGAAAAACCGCGTTGCCGATGCCCAGCCGCGGTCCGATCCAGGTGATCGACAGCACATAGAATGCCACGAACGCACCGCTGAAAAACAAATAGGGCGGCGCGGCGCGCACTTTGGACAGCTCTGGCAGGCCGACAAACGCGGTTGCGATCAGCGCGATCATCAACGCTGCGATAAACAGGATAACCGATGCCGCAGCAGGACTGCCGATCCGAATACCCAGCTGCGCGTTCAGGGCGGCCATGACCGGAATGCCGATGCCGGTGAGCAGCATGATGAAAGAATAGCTGAGCGCAGTTCCGCTTGGCATCACGTCACTGCATCGGTCGCAGGTCGATGATATCCATCGTCGATTCATAATACGGATTTGGAAACACGATCCGCCAATGCGCCTTGCCGATCCGTTCAACCGTGCCGGCAAGGTCGCGTTCCTTGTCTTGCCCATAAGGCACCAGCGCCGCATCGTCGCCCAGCATCAGCGACCCCAGAAAGACACCGTTCCTTTTTCCATCGCCGTAGATAAAGCCCACCGGACGTTGCGATCCGGTCAGCTTGACGAACTGGCGGCGCGCGCCGGTACCATAGATTGCGCAGGCAAAATCGGGATAGGCGATGAATGCCAGAAACTGCCCGCCCAGCTTGTGTGTCGCGCACAGATATTTGCCCGCTGGCGGCAGGGGAGTATCCAGACGCTTTTTCGGATCATACAGCAGCGCGTTGCCGGCCAGTTCGCCTGCATATTCAGATGCCCGAACCTCTGCTAGCGCATCGGCAAATGCGGCATCGCGCTTTGCCAAACGGTCAGCATCGCTGGGGGTCACGATATCCTGCCACCGCTCTGCATGAGCAGCGCCAGCCATTGCCAGCGACACGATGCCCAAAGCCAGCCGGATCATGCCGCAGTCCAGCCCCCGTCGATCACCATATTGGTGCCGGTGATCTGCGCGGCGGCATCGCCGCACAAGAACAGCGCCATCGCTGCGACCTGTTCGCTGGTTACGAACTGTTTGGTCGGCTGCGCGGCGAGCAACACATCGTTGATGACCTGGTCACGCGTCAGGCCGCGCGCCTTCATGGTATCGGGGATCTGGTTTTCGACCAGCGGTGTCCAGACATAACCGGGGCTGATGCAGTTGGCGGTGATGCCGTGGGTTGCCACCTCCAGCGCAACCGTCTTGGTCATTCCCAATATGCCGTGCTTGGCCGCAACATAAGCCGACTTGTTGGGGCTGGCGACCAGCGAGTGCGCCGATGCTGTGCTGATGATCCGGCCCCAGCGCTTTTCCTTCATGTAAGGCAGCGCCAGCCGCACGGTGTGAAACGCTGCGGTCAGGTTGAGCGCGATGATCAGGTCCCATTTTTCCACCGGAAACGCATCGATTGGCGCGACATGCTGCATTCCGGCATTGTTGATCAGGATGTCGACCCCGCCAAACGCCTTGGCCGCGCCTGCCATCATCTCCTCGATGGCCTCAGGCCTGGTAAGGTCGGCGCCCGAATAGCTCGCGCCTGCGCCGCTCAGCGTCTCGAGCCCGGCGCGCTCCTTTTCGATCGCATCGGCATCGCCAAAGCCGTTGATGACGACATTTGCGCCTTCCGTCGCCAGCGCCTGCGCGTAGGCGAGGCCAATGCCCGAGGTCGAGCCGGTAACAAGCGCGGTTTTGCCTTTGAGGAACATGCAGGTTCTCCTTGAATTCAGCTTGGTTCAGCTCAATTCAGCTTAGTTCAGCTGTGCGGGGCGAGGTCAAATGTTGCCGTATCGCCGTTCATGATGTTCTGGGCGAGCAGATCGCCGTTGCGCATCACGGCCTCGACCGCATCGATGCCCTGATCCCAGTGCGTGTTCATCGTGGCACGCGAAAATTCAAAATCGCGCATCCCGCTTTCCCATTTCTGCACATTGTAGATCAGGTGGACGATGTTGACCGCATTGTCCTGCACCAGCGCGCGCACCCGCTTTACATCGGCCATCGAGCACATTTCGCGCGGCAGCATGGCGAGCACGTTGCGCAACGCCTCGTGCTCCTTGCGCAGCTTCATGTAATGATTGGTGACCTGCCGGGTACGGCTGGAATAGCGGATGTCCTTTTCGCGGCTCATCACATCGGCAAATTTGGTGGGCAATGCGCCGCGTGCCGGGAAAAGATCGACCTGAAAGGCCAGCATGTCGCTGGTCTGGTTATCAAGAACATACGCCAGCGGCGTATTGCTGACCAGACCACCATCCCAATAATGCTTGCCATTGATCTCGACCGGGGCAAAGCCCGGCGGCAGCGCGCCCGATGCCATGATATGGCGGGCATCGATGGTCTGCGGCCCCTCAGGATCTTGCGTATCGAAATAATAGAAATTGCCCGATTCGACATTCACCGCGCCGACCGAAAAACGCACCGGGCCAGTGTTCAGCCGGTCCCAGTCGATAAAGCGGTTGAGCGTCTCGATCATCGGGCTGGTATCGTACATGCTCACCGCCGCCGGTGTGCCCGGCCAGGCAAATGTCGGCGACACCAGATGCGGGCGATAGAAGCCTGGCACGCCGACCCCGGCGGACACCGCAGCGCCGACATAATGGTTCATTTCGCGCCAGTAATCACTGTCACCAAACACAAAGTCCATCGTGCCCGAAGTCACCAGCTCCCAGAATTCGCGCAGCCGGATGCATGCCACGTCTGGCGCGTTGCCCGCGATGATGGCCGAATTGATCGCGCCGATCGATATCCCCGCGACCCAGTCGATCCGCACATTCTGGCGGACCATTTCACAGAACACGCCTGCCTGATAAGACCCCAGAGCGCCGCCCCCCTGCAGCACCAGAGCGACCGTCTCCGGCAAAGGCACCGCCGCCGACTCGGTATCCAACACGTCATGATTGCCCGACATCATCTGTCCCCAGTCGCTAGTGGATTGATTTTGACATTTGCTCCAGCCCAAGCCGGATTGTGATCCAAATGTCGCAATCGGACCACTAGTGTCATCGCATGCGAGTCCCGATCAACTCTATGCCGTACCGCACAATAGCGCAGATCGCGCAAAATGGGTGATGCTAATTCATGACGCGCGGTGGTAAGTATCATGCCGCGCAGCACAAGAGGATTCCACAGGCCATGAAGCTCGACGATTACCGGACCAGCGACAATGTCTCGGACCAGCGCGGCGGTGGCGGCGGCGGGCCACGCTTCGGCATCGGTGGCGGCAAAATGGGAATCGGCACGATCGTCATCCTGGGGATTGCAGCACTGGTGTTCGGCATCAACCCGATGGATCTGATCCAGGGCGGAGGGATGACCGGCGGCGCGCCGGTGCAGACGCAGGCAGGTGGGCAAAATGCCGCGCAAACCTGCGCTGTCGATGAAAAGAGCAAATTTTCGTGCCAGGTTCTCGCCAGCACCGAGGATACCTGGGCTGCGCTGTTCAAGGCACAGGGGCGGACCTATCAACCCGCGACGCTGACATTTTATGACCGCAATGGCCAATCAGGCTGCGGCGCGGCACAAAGCGCGATGGGGCCATTCTATTGCCCGGCGGACAACGGCATCTATCTCGATACCAGCTTTTTCGACGAACTGGCCACGCGCTTTGGCGCGGCCGGCGATTTCGCGCAGGCCTATGTGATCGCGCATGAGGTCGGCCACCATATCCAGACGATTTCGGGCCGCTCCGATCAGGTGCGCACCGCGCAGCGCAGCGCCAGCGAGGCGCAAGGCAACGAGCTGCAGGTGCGTATGGAGCTTGAGGCCGATTGCTATGCCGGGGTCTGGGCAGCACGCAACAAGAGCCGCATCGAACCTGGCGACATCGAAGAGGGGATGACAGCGGCCAACGCCATCGGTGACGACACGCTGCAAAAGGCGGC
>JBBQXX010000113.1:0-8458 GCA_038209235.1 Sphingomonadales bacterium
GCCCGTTGTTTCAATGTTTGAAGCAACGGGCGTGATGCCAAGTTAGGAAAAGTAGACGTGGGCGTTCCAGTGGACGGTGTGAGGGAAGCGTCCGAGAGGTGCGAAGGATGCCGATCGGCCTCAATGGGCAGGAATTGGGACGAAGCCGTCGTTCCCGTTTCACAACCTTAACGTCGGCCCTTGTCAGAACCTGACGTTCAACGATTGTCGGCGCGGCCTCGCGGTACCACTGAAGCTGGGCCGGGAGCCGTCACTGCTGAGATCGGGCTGTGGAAGGCGGCTTTGCCTTGCTTTTGGAAAATTCCCGACATTCAGCTAGCGATCCCGTTTCGGTCGTTCATGGTGCGAACTGTTCGTGGCCAATGAAGTCGCCAGATGATCCTGCCTGATTTCTGTCAGCAAAGCGCTCGGTCGCGGGCAATCATTGCCGCGTGAGTGCGATTGCGGGCTTCAAGCTTGCGGCAGATTGTCTTGACGTGCAGTTTGATCGTTGGCTCCCGCAAGCTCAGGTCACGTGCGATTTCCTTGTTTGCCTTACCGGAGCATAGCCGGGCAAGCACTTCGACTTCGCGCGGAGAAAGAAGAGAAGGCGCTGGATCTGCCGTCTGTGATGGACGGTGCAGATCCAGCGGCATGTAGGTCTCGCCTGCGGCCATGAATCGGATCGCATTGACCAGAGATCGGGCTGGCAAGGTTTTGGGCAGATATCCTGCCGCACCAACCTCCAGAACCTTTTCTGCAACACCGGGAGGGCCCAGGCCTGACATCAAAGCAACGCTTCTCCCGTTGCTGGCTGCGATCGCTTGCTCAAGGCCGTGATAGCCATCCATGCCGGGCATGCCGTAATCAAGCACCACCAGATCGAATGGGACTTCGGCAGTGGTGATCCGTTGTAGAGCTTCCGCCAGATTGGCAACGGCTTCCACCTCGAACTGCCCTTCGGCTTCGAGATAGGAACGCAGCACATCGCGCAGCAATTCGTGGTCATCGGCAATCAGGATACGCATGTCGTGTTCCTTTCACGCGCTGCCATCATGGCAGCAGCGGCAGACGAAGCCAGCTGCGCGGTGCCTGCGGGCTTGCCCAGCACTGCATCAAACAGTCCAACCTGTTGCCGGTGCAATTGGTGAATGCGTGGCAAGGCAGTCAGCAGCAGGATCGGAAGATCGGGGCTCAGTTTGCGCAGTGTGCGTGCCAGCTCGGCACCATTCATGGTCGGCATGTCGTAATCGGTGATGACAAGGTCCCAAGCCCCCGCATCGTCCTTGATGGCGGCGATCGCGTCACCTGCATCAAGACAAGGGCCGACCTCGGCTCCGAACTCCTCAAGCATGGCCACCAGCGTATCGACCACCGCCGGGTCATCATCAACCACCAGCACGGCTTTGCCTGCCAGCCCCACCACATCATGGTCCAATTCATGCTGGCTGGTCACCGGATCGCTAAGGCGGGGTTGCAGAGGCCACCATATTTCGAAGATCGTTCCGGCACCCGGCCAGCTCTGAATGGCAAGCGCGCCATCATTGCTGGCGATGATGGCGGCAACCACAGCCAGCCCCAGGCCGGTACCCGCCTCGCCCTTGCGGGTGAAGTAGGGTTCGAAAATCTGGTTCAGCTCATCAGGTTTGATCCCGCATCCGGTATCGCTCACCCGGATCAGGACGCTAGGCACCTCAGGTATCGTCCCTATCGCAGGCCGGCCGACCGGCGCGCTGTGCTGACCCGTCATCACTTCCAGTTTGATATGCCCTGTTTCCCCAAGGCGCAGCGAATCCCGCGCGTTCAGCATGAGATTGAGCAGCACCTGATTAAGTTCGGTATCATCGGTCAGCAGCATGATGGGCGCTGACGGTATGACAAGTTCGATCCGGTGGAGCGGATCTGTCAGGCTTGGAAGCACAAGATCGCGAACGTCGCGAAACATTTTCCGCAGATCGACCAGCTTGCGGTGCGGCACACGGCGACCCAGTGTCAGCATCTTCTCGACAAGGCGCGCTGCCGATGTTGCAGCAGATTGGATGCGCAGCGCATGGTGGCGCACGCCGCTGTCCCCGGTATGCCGGAGCAGTTCGGCGGTGCAGGAGATCGCGGCGATCAGATTGTTGAAATCATGCGCGATACCAACCGCCAGCTGGCCCACCACTTCCTGCCGCTGAGCGACCATAAGCTGTTCGCCCAAGCGGGCGTTCTCGCGCTCCATCCTGCGCCGGTCACCGATATCGCGGGTAACGCAAACGATCCCGCCCTCCGGTGCGCGCGAGAGGGCGATTTCCTGTTCGATCGGCGATCCGTCAGCTTTAAGTCCCTGTGTCCCGCCGCGCCACTGGCCTTGCGCGAACACGACCGACATCGCCTCATCATTGATGCGCTGCGCCTCGGCAGGATCGTAGAGCACAGTCCATGATTGGCCGATCAGCGCCGCCGGATCAGGGTAGCCGAAAATCGCTGCATGGGCGCTGTTCATGAAGATGAAGCGGCCCGCTGCGTCCGTTAACGCGATCCCGTCGTCCGACGCCTGGATCGCTGCTACCTGTCGGGCGAGCCGGGCTTCGGTGCTTACGCGCTCGGCCTCGGCCTCTTTGCGCGCAGAGACGTCGCGGATGATCGCGGCAAATCCCGCCGGAGTCTGGGCATCGCCGCTTTCCTCGGGCCACATTGCCAGTGACAGCTCGATCGGAATTTCATGGCCCGCCTTGCACAGCGCCGGGACTTCGACCGTTCGGCCGACCAGCTTGGTCGGTTCCCCGCCCAAAATCCGCGCGACCCCGGCGTGATGGCCCTTGCGGTGCACCTGCGGGATGATGAGATCGATGCTCTGGCCCAGCGCTTCTCTGGCCGACCAGCCAAACATCGCCTCAGCAGCACGGTTCCACAAGGTAATGCGGCTTGCCGCATCGGTGCAGACGAAGGCATCGGTCGTTGTCTGGGCGATCAGTTGGGCGATCCGCTGCTGCTGCCGTGCTTGCCGGCCTTCGAGCAGGCTGACCACCTGCCGCGCCATCAGCTGGAGAATCTCCGCCTCGCGCGCAGAGAGGCCTTTACGCGGGGAAGGATCGATCACGCAAAGGGTGCCAACCTGATGCCCGTCCGCCAGCACCAGCGGGGCGCCGGCATAAAAGCGGATATGCGGCGCGCCGATGACCATCGGGTTTTTGGCAAAGCGCGGATCGGCGGCGGCATCGGGCACCACCATCACGCCCCCGCCTTGCCCCGCGCCTGTAATTGTATGCCCGCAGAAGCTGTCGCCGCGGCAGGTCTCGGACGCCTCCAGTCCATAGCGCGATTTGAACCACTGCCGTTCGGCATCCACCAGGCTGATCAGCGCGATCTGCGTGTCGAAGCGGTCAGCGGCGAGCCGGGTGATGACATCGAGCTCAGCCTCGGGCGAGGTGTCGAGCACATTGAGGTTATGCAGCGCGGCCGGCCGCTCGGGCTCGTCATAGGGGATCGGCGGAAGGGTGAAATCAGACTCAAGCATGAAGGTGTGCAGTCCAGTGAAAGGGTTGCGTCAAACAGGAGCCTTTAGTGGGTCACGCGCATGGCCCGCGCAATCTGGCCTTATGGCGGAAAAGTCTTATCCTTTCGTATAGGTGACCCTATCCCTTGGGGGTGGCCGCTATCCCGCCGGAGTGCCGGATTACTCCTTCCGCGCCGCCAACTAACCTTGCGCGACCAAGACAGACCCGGCCCGGTTCGGCAAATGGGGTTCAGCCACGGCATGACCGCCGCTGGACTTGACCACGACCAAACAAGGACCAATGAAATGAACAAGATGTTTGCAGCAGCCACCGTTCTGGCTTCGCTTTTTGCCGCCACTTCGGCGCACGCTCAGTCGGCTGACGCCGGCGCCGGTGCGAAGATCATCGCCCCGCTCGAAATCAGCAACGTGACCGACCTCTACTTCGGCACCATCGCCCCTTCGACAACTGTCGCTGACACCGTCGTCGTTCTGGCCGACGGCAGCCGCAAGTGCGGCCCGGCGCTGACCTGCCTGACCGCCGACCACACCGCCGCCGCTTTCGCCGTTACCGGTGAAGCCGACGCGTTCTACACGATCTCGCTCCCCAAGGAGATCAAGATCGTCAACGACAACGGCACCGTAATGCGCGTTTCGGACTTCAACGGTTCGAAGGCTGGCGGCCAGCTGCTGAGCGGCGAAGACAGCTTCACCGTTGGTGGCGCACTCGACGTCGGCGTGCGTCAGGAAGCTGGCAAGTATGCCGGTAGCTTCACCGTCGCGGTGGAATACCAGTAAGCCCTCCGTGGCAGGGGGGGACGGGACCGCGCATTCCCCCGCGCGGTCCCCAACCCCCTTTCCCGGCAATACCAATACCCCAAGACCAACCTCTGCCCCAGACCCCTGCCAACCCAAGGTCTTCATTCCATGCCCAGATTTCCTCTCGCCGTCGCGCTGTTCGCGGCGCTTGCCGCCC
Organism: Sphingomonadales bacterium; assembly: GCA_038209235.1. Classification (GTDB taxonomy): domain Bacteria; phylum Pseudomonadota; class Alphaproteobacteria; order Sphingomonadales; family Sphingomonadaceae; genus Blastomonas. The sequence goes on from JBBQXX010000113.1 coordinate 4,434, forward strand.
CTGTGCCTGCCGCCGCCGAACTGCTGGTCGCGCCCACCCGCGTGGTGCTGACCCCGGACGCGCGCTCCACGGAACTCGTGCTCGTTAACAAGGGCCAAGAGACCGCCGCTTTCCGCATCGCCATCGAGAACCGCCGGATGCGCGAGGATGGCAGCCTTGAAGATGCCCCCACCACATTGCCGGGCGAGCAATTCGCCGATGACAAGCTGCGCTACTCACCGCGCCAGCTGGTGCTGGAGCCCGGCGCGCGCCAGGTCGTGCGCGTCATGGCGACCGCTCCCGGCGATCTGCCTGCGGGCGAATACCGCTCGCACCTGCGCCTGATGTCCGCGCCTGTCAGCGCCGGGACGACCCAGATTGCGGGCGAGGCGGGCACCGATAACAGCCTTTCGATCGAACTGGTCGCGATCCGCTCAATCACGATCCCTGTGATCCTGCGCGTCGGCAGCCTTGATGCGAGCGTGACGATGGACGCCGCCGGGATGGCCGCAGATGCGCCCGACCAGCTGGTGGTGCGTCTCACCCGCTCGGGCACCCGCTCGACCTATGGCGATGTCAGCTTCACTGTCGATGGTGAGAAGCAGCCCGCCTGGCTGGTGCGCGGCGTCGCGATCTACGTGCCCAACACCAGCCGGGACGTGATCGTGCCGCTGCCTGCCGAGGTGCGCGCCAAGTTCACCGGCAAGCGGGTGCGGATCGACTACACTTCCACCGACGCGGGCGATCCAGCCAACGCCGGCAAGCTCCTCGCCCGCCTCACCGCCGCGCTCTGACGCCGGCGTGACCGAATTGGCACTTCACCGTGACCTGCGCTTCGATCCAGCCACTGCGCTGGCTGGCCTTGATGCTGGGCGCGGCAGGGCTCGCCGGTGCCGCCCCGGCGCGGGCGCAGGAAGACGGCCTGTTCGACCGTTTGTTCGGCAATGATCCCGCCGCCGAACGGGCAGGGCAAGCAGCGGACGGCCTGGCGCTGCCATCGCTGTTCGCTGACGGCAAGCTGATCGCCGACGCCATACCGCTACACGATCTGGGTGCCCAAGGCGGCACCTGCGTTGCGATCCTTCCCCTGCTGGATGCGCTGGAGCTGGCGCACGAACCGGCAGGCGCGGACATTGCCCTCAGCCTGCCCGAGCCGCGCCGTAACATTACCATCGCCGCTGCCGCACTGCTGCCGAGTCCGAGCGGCGCGTGCCTGCCGCTGGCCGATGTCGCCGATTTCCTGCCCCTCTCGCTTTCCCACGACAAGGTGAGCCAGCGCTTGTTGCTCGCCCCCTCCGCCGCGCTGCCGGTGCTCATGCGGCTTGCGCGCGAGGAACGGCAGGCGCGGTTGCGGCCCGAAACCCTTCGCCCCGCCTTTGCCCTGCTGGCCCGGCCTGAAGGTATGCTCAAGCTGTGGAGCGCCGATCTTGGCGCTGCTGCGGCCAGCACTCCGCAGGGCCGTCAGGTGTCGGCCAATCTGCTGGCAAGCGGCGCGCTGCTTGGCCTCGCGGGGCGGTTGAGCGTCGCGCTCACCAATGAAGGTCGCATCAGCCCCGGTTTTACCCTGTCTGATGCACGCGACACGCCTGATCTCCTCGGTCCGCTCGGCGCGCGCAGTCTAGCGCTGGGCGACATTGCCGCGCCCGCGCAGCCACTGATTGCCGATGCCCTGTCAGGGCGCGGGCTCTTGGTATCCTCGCGCGCGCCATGGCGGGCCGATCTTATCGATACCATCACCCTGACCGGCCCGCTGCCGTCTGGCTGGGAAGCGGAGTTGTGGCATGAGGAACGCCTCGTCGCAGTCACCCGCACGCCTGACGCGGCAGGCCAGTGGCAATTCGGCGATATACCGGTGCGGATTGGCGAGAATCGCTGGTTGGTGCGTCTTTACGGTCCGAACGGCGAAGCCAGCGAAGAAGTTTTCACCCGGCTGGTCGGCACCGAGATGAACGCCGAGAACGAGATCGGCTACAGTTTCGGTATGGTCGACGGCGGCAAGCCGCTGCTGGGCGAAACGCTATCGGGGGAACCCGCCGGGCCGACCGCTTTTGCCAGCATCGATTGGGGCATGACGCCCGATGTCACCGCAAGGCTTGATCTGCGAGCCGGGACGCAAGGGCAACCGGCGCTCGCGCTCGGGCTCAATGGCGCACTTGGCGGCGGGCTATGGGCGCTGACCGGCGCGCGTGACCGACAAGGCGGCTATGGCGGCGGCTTGCGCCTTGCGCGGCGGATCGGTGCGCAGGATCTCGTGCTCGACCTTGCCCGGCATGGCCGCGACGATGGCCCCGGCTTGCCGCCAATCGTGCGTGAATTTTCGCAGGTGACAACGGTAAGCGGCCAAGGGCGGATCGGGCTTGGACGCCTGAGCCTGCCCTGGCAGGCGCGGGTGCAGAGCGGCGCATTGCGGCGCGGCGGCTCACGCGAAATCGCTGCGGCGCGGATGGTGCTGCCGATGGCTGACTGGCAGGCCAACCTCGCGCTGGGCGCGGTGCGGGAAGGCAGCACGCCGTGGCAAGGCACCGCCGCGCTCGGCGTGACAGCCCGCCGGGGTGACTGGCGCCTGCGCAGCGGCGTCACTGCTGCCGACCGTGACGGCTGGCGGATCGACGGCGCCAATCTCAGCGCGACGCGCAAGCTTGGCGCAGGTAACCTCGCGCTCGATCTCGATTGGCAGGCTGATAGCGGCAAGATTGGCGGCGGAGTTACCTTCAGCCAGCAGTTGGGCGCGCTCGGTCTCAGCGCTACGGCAGGCCGCGAAGATGCGGGTTGGCGCGCCGGGATGGGGTTGACGCTCGGATTGTGGCGCGGCCCCAATCGCTGGCGCACCGCACCCGCCGGGATCACCCGCAGTGGGGCGATCCTAGCCGAAATGTTCGTCGACGAGGATGGTGACGGCGCGCGCGGCGCGACCGAACAAGGCGTCGAGGGTGGGCGCTTCATCGTAGGCGCGGCGCTGCGGCGCGAGGAAACCGATGCCAGCGGACTTGTGCTGATCGGTGGTATCGCTTCCGGGCCGGATGTCGATATCGAGACGCAGATGTCCAGTCTCACCGATTTTACCTTGCGACCGGCCCATGCCGGCGACCGTCTCGCGCTGCGTCCTGGCGAGATCGGCCATGTTGCGGTGCCGCTGCGCCCGACTGGCAGCATAGAAGTGCAGGTGGTGCTGGTGACAGGTGATCGTCAAACTCCAAGAGCAGGCGTGCCGGTCACTCTGCGCAATGCGGCGGGTCGAGAAATTGCTCGCGCGCTCAGCGATTTCGATGGTTACGTTCTGTTCGATGGACTGATGTTTGGAACATGGCAGGTTGAGGCGGGCGGCCAGAGTTCAGAACTTTTTGCACTTTCGAGGACACAGCCTGATCAAAGCCAACGCCTTTTGATCCCGCCCGCAAATTAGGACAACGGACCAAACGCCGCGGAACATGGTGAATGCAATGCCGCGAAATGATTGAGCCCCAGACCATTGAGCAGTGGACCAGTTTGGCCTGCGTGGCGAGTTATTCGCCCATTCTAGTACCTGAGAACGGGAAACATCGGCTCATTTTGCTGGCAAGGGACGCGTCAAATAGCCACCCAGTTGCGGCCATTCGCCGCGTCGCGGCGCAATCCCAAAAGTGGAACGCCTGCTTCGGACACAACCGGTCGTTCAAGCGCCGCTGTCAGAACGGCTTAAGCTGGGTCGGAAGCAGCAATGAGCGCTCTAGCCTCGGAACTGCAGCTTTCCGAAGGCGGTCGGATGGAACCTGCCGTTTATCAATGTGACGGAGGTGCACGCTGGGGCACGTGTTAAATTTAAACGAACCGAGCGGGTGTCAAAATTGCTATTGAAGCGGGGGCGGCGAACCGCCCCCGCATCGTCATCAGTAGTAGACGAAGACCTGTCCGGTGAAAACGTTTACAAGTTGGCCGGGCAGCATGACGGCAGATCGGCCAGAGATTACCATCGAGCCTAACAGGGCACCGACGCTGTTGCCGCGCCCCTCTTGGCGGTGCATCCCATTCAGCGCGATGCGGCGACCGCTCACGCTCACGCTGTCGAA
>JBBQXX010000114.1:0-8435 GCA_038209235.1 Sphingomonadales bacterium
CGGCTATAAGCCGGGGCGGTTCAGCTTCAACGTCAAGGGCGGGCGCTGCGAGAAATGCCAGGGCGATGGCCTGATCAAGATCGAGATGCACTTCCTGCCCGATGTCTACGTCACCTGCGAGGATTGCGGCGGCAAGCGCTACAACCGTGAGACGCTGGAGGTGAAGTTCAAGGGCCACAGCATCGCCGATGTGCTCGACATGACGGTCGAGGACGCGGTCGGGTTCTTCAAGGCCGTGCCCCCGATCCGCGACAGGATGGCGATGCTGTGGGAGGTGGGGCTGGGCTATGTCAAGGTCGGCCAGCAGGCGACCACGCTGTCGGGCGGCGAGGCGCAACGCGTCAAGCTCGCCAAGGAACTGAGCAAACGCTCCACCGGCCAGACCCTCTACATCCTCGATGAACCCACCACCGGCCTGCACTTCGAAGACGTGCGCAAACTGCTCGAAGTGCTGCACCGGCTGGTCGATCAGGGCAACAGCATCGTGGTGATCGAACACAATCTCGACGTCATCAAGACCGCCGACTGGATCATCGACCTGGGGCCAGAGGGCGGCGTCAAAGGCGGCGAGATCGTCGCCGAAGGCACACCGGAGAAGGTGGCCAAGGTGGAGCGCAGCTATACGGGCCAGTATCTCAAGGGCATGCTGGCGCGGTGAGTGGCTACCGCCCAGAGTTTGAAACGGGCCTGCGCATGTTCGCACGGGTAAGCGAGGCGAAGGCGCGTCGCGGATATGCGCGACCCACCCACTACAACGCGTGCTGCAGGAAGAAATCGAGCATGGCGCGGGATGCGTCGGGGCCGCTGGCGTCGGTGTAGGTGCCTGATGTGTCGCCGCCCGACCAGGCATGGCCTGCGCCGTGGATGGTCCAGTGTTCGATCACCGGCAGCTTATCCGGCCCGCTGCTGATCACCCGCGAGAATTTGCGCTTGCCGGTTGACACTCCTTTTTCGGTGCGGGTGGTAAGCGGGGTGGCGCTGCGGATGGCTGCCGCCTCGACGATATGCGCGCTGTTGACCGCATGGACCGTCATATCATTGTCGCCGTGGAAGGTGATCACTGGCACGAACCGTCCATCGTCGGTTGGCGCTGGCGTGGCGGGTGCGCCGCTGCGCATCGCCGAAAATGCCGACCACATGCTGTTGGCGGCACCGCAGGCCAGACCCGAGTGGACGCCGATGGCGGCGTAAACGTCAGGATACGCCGCGCCCATGATCGCAGCAGCAGCCCCTCCTGCGGACAGGCCAGCAACATAGACACGCTCGCGATCGGCGTGGTGATCGTCGATGACCGCGCGGGTGATCGCGGCGATCATCGCCGGCTCGCCGCTGTCGCGCTGCTGGTCGCCGGGTTTGAACCAGTTCCAGCATTTTTGCATGTTGGCAGCGGCAGGCTGGCTGGGATAGGCGACGATGAACCCCATCTCGTCGGCGAGCGCATTCATGCCGGTGCCGCGCGCAAAGTCTTGCGGGCTCTGGGTGCAGCCGTGAAGCATCACGACCACCGGCATCGCGGCGGTCATGCCTGCGGGCAGGTAGAGCCAGTATGTCATCGTGCCTTCGGGACCCGTATAGCTGCGCTCCTCAAAGCGGCTGCTGGCGGCGGATTTTGCGGGTCTGGGCTTGGTCGAGGGGTCGGGCCTGGGGTCGGGGTTGGCGGCTGCGTCATCGGTGGTGCGCGCAGGGCCGCTCAGCGCAACAACCTTCGGGGTTATATCGATGACATCTGCCTCGGCCATCGGACCGGGTGTAGCGGCCGCCGAGCCTCCGCCTGCCAGCGTCGACTGGATAATACGCGTCGCTTCCATAAGATTGCCGGATCGAGTCAATCGGAGCGCTTCCGCCATAGCGGGTTGAAGCTTCAACATAGGTGCAGTTCCTGAATTTGGGGGGAAGTTGCCGGGTTATCCGGTTCTGTCGGCGAGTGCGGCTTTGACCTGCGCACTTGCATGAAAGGCTCCGAGCACCGTAACGGACCGGATGGTATTGCGCGCCAGTTCTGCTGACACATCAGCCGCGATGGTAGCGAGACCGAGCACGTTGATATCCAGCTTCACGCCTCTTGCCTGGGCGTCTTCGAGCTGCACGCGTGAAAAATGGCGGTTGCCAAGTTCCAAGGCGTTACGCACCTGCGAACGTTGGGTTGCCTCGGAATGGTGCTCGATCTGGTTGCGAATGGCGGTGCGGATGAAATCGCTGCGGTTAGAATAAAATCCGTCGCGCACCAGCAGATCGACATGGCCCAGATCGACGAATCCCAGGTTGATCGTGATTTTCTCACTCTCCGCTCTGGGTTTCAAATTATGTCCATTGTCGCTCAAGATCATCTCCACGCCATCCATGTGGATGGTATGGGGATTGAATTAGGCACATGCAAGGTTGCTGCGATCGATTACGTCGCGTCTTCGTTGGCTACTTCGTTCGCTGAGCGCCAGCACGCGGTTGCCAGCGACAGTTTTCCGTCGAGCTGCGCCTGCCGCAGATACAGCCGAAGATCACGAATGGTCCGGCCAAGCTCGGAACCGCGCTGATGCAGCGATGTGCCGCCGATCCGCTCGGCCAGGCCGATCTGGCGGTGGGCGGCCATTTCGACAGCTTCGCGCGCAAACAGGACGGTGCTGAGCACAGCATCACGGTCCGTCCCGGTTTCGGCGGCAAGGCAGGCTTGCCGTGCCCACAACGCGCTGCCCTGCGCTTCGAGCACCGCCAGACCCAGCCGGTGGCGCATCACCGCATCATCGCCCAGACCGCGCTGATCGATCAGCAGCGCAAGATCGTGCGCGATCCGCAGCATCGCGCCGCTGTAACAGGCGGCGAGCCGCCAGATGCCGCCATGAAAATCGGGTTCTTCAAACAGCGCATCGGCAGGCCCGAGCCAGCGCGCTTGGTCTGCGGCAAGCCCGCTGCAATCGAAATAGCCCGACCGGCTGCCGACCATGGCATCCATATCCCAGCGGGACTGATCGAACCGCGCCGGATCGGTGGCATCGATCAGCAGCATTTGCAGGCCACGGCCGGTTTTTGCGGTCACCACCGCCAGCGTGACATCCCCCAGCCCCGAGGCAAAGGCCTTGACGCCGCGCAGGACGGCCCCGGTTGCCGGATGCTCGATCTGCACCGGCTGCGCGCTGTCTGCCCCCCACACGCCCATGATCGCGCCTTTGCGCACGGCACCGGCCACTTGCGATTGCTGACTGGCCGAGCCCTGACGCACCACCAGACGGATCGCGTTGACATGGCCCTCGTAAATCCGCGCGACTGGCAAGCTGGCCCCGCCCAGTGCGCCCAGCACCTCCAGCATCGCCAATGCCCGCTGAGCTTCGGTGCCCCACCCGCGCCCGCCATCGGCAACCGGCAGCGGCGCGGTGAGCAAACCTGCCTCGCCCAGTAACGCCAGTTCGGGCCCGGGTCCGCGCAATCCGCGATCCAGTTGCGCGTCGCCGCCGCGCAAGGCCGCCAACAGCGCGTGGTTGAACAGGCGTGCTTCAGGCATTGAGCGCCTCGGCAAGCAACCGCCGCAGGATGGCAAGTTCACCCGCCAGTTGCACCGGCGTGATCCGCCGGGGCTGCATATCGGGCTGTGTCGCCAGATATGCCGACCATGTTTGCCCGAAATGGCCGCGCGATCCGCCGCTTTGGTCTATCCAGCGCTGCCGCGCCGTATGGCGAGCGCGCAACCGCGCGACCAGCGGTTCGGCACGTTCGAACTGCTCATCGCACACGTAATCCCCCGATAGCCGGTGTGCCAGCGCATCGGCCATGCCGCCTGTGGCACGCCCGGCAACGCGCGCCGATGCGGTCACGTGCGGGCGTGGATCATGCCGCAACTTGCCATCGATCTGCTCGACCGCGTGCAATAGCGCGCGATCCTCGCCGGTGGGCAAGCCAGGAACGCCGCCTACCTTGGCCAGCATCTGGCGGGTGATGCCGATATTCGCGCCGCAGCGCTGCGCATGGCGGGGTGCAGGATCGTGCGGGCGCGGGTCAAACGCCGCCTCAGCTTCACCCAGCAGGCCAAGATAGTCCCATTCGAGTGCGCCGATGTTCAGCGCCGCCGCGCTATGGTGGCGCAGTTCGTCCCAGTCGCCGCTGACCCGCCCCGCCACGGCATCTACGCCATCGGCAAACGCGGCGATCATGCTTGCCACCCAGTCGTCATGGGCGACGCAATCGGCATCGGTGGTCAAGACGATATCGCTGCGGCTGGCGGCTTGATCAACCGCAAGACGCCGTGCGCTCCCCGCATGCGCCTCAGCCGCGCCAAACTGGGCTTCGATCACCGTCATCTGCATCGGCCAGCGCGATGATCTGGCCATGTCAGCGGTATCATCGGTGCAATTGTTGGCGATAACCACGACCGCGATCGACGACGGATCGACGGTTTGCTGCGCCAGCGATGTCAGCAAGCGCCCGATCAGCGCGGCCTCATCGCGCGCCGGGATCGCGACCGCGCAGACCGGGCTTGCCGTGCTCATGCCTGTTCCAGCACATCGATGCGCAGCCGCTCGCAGCGCTGCTGCTGTGTTACTGCCCAGCCGGGCAGATGCGCGATCATGATTTCAGCGGCCATGTCGCCGGTCAGCGCGCATTCGGTTTGCCCCAGATAATTGGCCATGACGATGCGGCATCCTGATGCGGCGTTGGTTTGCAGTGCGAGAGCCAAGTCAACGCAACCTGCAAAGCCCAGATAATACAGAAAGTCGCTGAGCACGATCAGGTCGAAATGGCCTGGCGGCAGGTCATCGGGCAAATTGCCGTGCTGAAAGACCACGTTGTCAATGTCGGCCAGACGCGTTCTGGCGATATCCAGCGCAACCGCTGACCCGTCGATCGCGACGATCGTGCCGCAATGCGCGGCAAGCATCTGCGTCAGCACGCCGTTCGCACAGCCCAGTTCAAGCGCAGCTGAATAATGAGCGCCGCCCAGAGCCTTGATCGTCCGGGCAAACCGGTCGGCTTCATAGGCGCTGGTCTGATAGTCCCATGGATCATCGCAGCGCGTGAACATTGTGTCGAAATGCTCCGCAGTGACGGTTTGCGGGCGTCCGACATCGCCATTGCGGTCATAGACCGGGCGGACATATTCGTCCCGGGCGAACGCATCGCACACTGCATCCGACAGGGCAAAACCGCCTTGCGCGCCGATCTGGCTGCCGTGACAGGCAATCGCTCTGCGCTTGGCGTCGGTAAAATCGGCGACCGGCAGTCTTTCGAACCCGCGCGCATCAAACGCACCGTCGATGCGCTGACTCACCGGCATCACCGCAAGCCGCTGTGCCAATCCGACCGCGACAATCCGGCTTGCCAGCCCGAATGCGGCCTTGTGATCGCGGTGGCCATCGGACGGGTCGGTCACCAGCAGCGTCACCGGATCGATCGCGCGCAGAAATCCAGTCAGCAGCGCGTCAGCGGCCAAATCAGGATGCCGCGCGTCGAACTGGCCATCAGGATAGGCGAGCATCAGGAACGGCGGCACCTCGCCGAGCAGCGCCGCCAGCCCGGCACGGCACTCGTCGGCGCGTCTGGCTTTCAGGGTCTGCGGGCTTGTTGCGGGGTCAGATTGTGCCCCATCGGTCAGCACAATCACACCGATACGCTCGCCCGCCTCATGAGCGCGTGCCATAATGCCGCCTGCGCCCAGGATCTCGTCATCGGGATGCGGGGCAATTACCACCAGCGCGCCGGTCATCGCAACGCCGCCACGGACCGTTCAAGCCAGGCGCGGGTCGCATCGGTCATGGCAATATCGCTGCTGACCGAAAGCATCTGAGGCCGTGACACGAAACCCAGCCCGACATCGGGCATGTCCAGCATAACCGGGGCGAATGGCCTGCCGGTTCGCCATTGCCGGATCGCCTGCCAGACATGCTCGCGGTCGGCCTTGCGCCGTTCGCTGTGATAGCCGGTCGAGACCTGGGCCGTGAGGCTGTCGGGCTGATCATATTTGGTCAACAGCACATCGTCGAGGAACCAGATGTTGGCTCCTGCCATGATCGCGCGATTGCGCAGTTCGCGGTCCTCTTCCACGCTGTTGCTGTACCCGCCGATCCGGCTGAACAGGCTGCGGCGGAAAAGGCCGCTGTTGATCAGCACCCAGTCACCCAGCGGGCCAGCGGCAAACTGCAGGTTGGGGAAGAAGTCGTCGACCAGCGACAGCGTGCGCGCGATACGGGCAATGCTGCCATCGGCAGAGAGGAAACTGTGCGCGGTCAGCACGATGTCGAGCGCCGCGACCTCGCCGGGGATCTGCGCATCGCTGTTGATCTGCCAGGGCAGACACGGATCGGCGGTCAGATCGGTGCGTTCCAGCGTGCGCTGTTGGCGCAGCAGCTTGTCACGATGCGGGATGTCATCGGAATCATGAAAGGTCACCGCATCGAACGGCAACAGCGCCAGCGCGGCGTTCTTCGCGCCCGCGGTTCCCAGGTTGGCACCAAGACCGATGTAGGTGAAACGCGGATGATCGAACCACGACTGGCATGCGGCGCGTGTTGCGTCGCCCGATCCATCGTCGATCACCGCGACCTGCACATCATCCTGCGACTGATCCAGAGCCGCCTTGATCGCCCGCCCGATCTGATGCGCGCGGTTGTAGGTGGGGATGACGATCAGGCTGGGCATGAAAGCGCCTCTGGCTGGCGGGCAGCGCGGCGCAGGCACAGGTTGACGACAGGTCCAGTGACCAGCCCCGATGCCGCCAGAATGAGCGCCGCAGCGGTGAGCGGCGATCCTGATATCCAGAACGACACGCCCATGCCGAGCGCCAACCAGGAAGCGATGACATCTACCGAAAATCTGCGGGCGTTGCGGCTGCCAGCCTTGGGTGTCCGGTGAAACGTCAGGCGACGACCCGTAAGCGCCGATAGCCAGCCAAAGCTGCTGGTCCACAGCAGCGAGAGCATCACCGCCAGCGTTGCCGGACTGGAATTCGCCAGCGCGCGCATCACCAGCCCTCCCAGCGAAATCAGGAGCGTCTGCGTGGCTATCCATTGCGACCACAGCCACAGCGAGGATACAGCGTTGTACACTTCCGGCGCCAAAAACCGGATGACAATCACAGTGGAGAGCAACACCAGGGGTATCGCAAGAAAGCCGGACCATGCGGTCAGCTGCGCTGCGACCGCGACCTTGCCCTTGCGCTGTTGCAGGCTGCGCCAGTCGCGCAGCGTCCCGAGCAAAGTCTGGATGTTGCCCGTCACCCAGCGGTTGCGCTGGATCCGCAAGCCTGCCAGATCGAGCGGCAACAGGCCCCGGCCGACGACTTTGTCGACATACAGTCCCCGCGCGCCTGCCTTCCACAAGGCAACGCCAAGCTGCGCATCTTCGGTGATCGATGCCGTCGGCCAGCCACCCACCGAGCGCAACGCATCGATGGCGATAACGCTGAGCGTCCCGGTCAGCAATGACGCGCCCGACCGGTTTGCAGCCGACGGGAAAGTGCGGAAATAGTCGCTGAGTTCAGCCACAACCGGCTTGGCCTGTTGACTGTTACGATAGGCCTGTGGAAACTGGACGAACTGGATATCGTCGCTGAATGCCAGCATCGCCGATGACAGGAAATCAGGTGTCACCTGATAGTCGGCATCGACAACTGCGACATAGCGCGTCTCCGGATTGCAAACCGCAATCCCGATGTTGAGCGCGCCTGCCTTTGCGCCGACCACGCCTTCGCGGTGGAAAAAGCGGAACCGGGCACCCAGCCGCGCGATGTGGTCCTTGACCGGTCGCCACATTGCCGGATCGGCGGTGTTATTATCGATCAGCAAGACCTCGAACGCCGGATAGTCCATCGCTGCCAGCGCATCGAGCGTCGCCATGACCATGTCTGCCGGTTCGTTATGCGTGGCGACATGCACCGAGACGAAGGGCCTGGTTTCAGCGGCAAAGCCCAGGCCACCGCCAGCGATCTGATCGCCGCGCCGTCTGCGCAAACATTGCAGCGCGTTGAAGCCTATCGCCGCACTCGCCAGCACCAGATTGGCAATGCCTGCAAGCAGCAGCAGCGTTGCCAATAGCGTCATGGCGTAATCGGCTAGCATTCCCCTTGAGTTCCTGTGTTGATTGCGTCGCGTGCGATCGCTTTGGCCGAGGCGCATGCTTGCAGTTTCGAACCCGGCCCTTTGCGTGCGCGGTGGCGGCTGTCATGGTTCATGACCGAAACGGTTTTCAGCCTGAATGGCAGGGAGGGGTGCGACCCCCTCCCTTGGCACTCGATTTTCAGCTATCGGCCAGCACCACGCTGGACTTACGCCATGGCATGATTACATCGCGTGCTTGATGTCGCGCATCTGATCGTGACCCTGCTTGACCGAAGCATAGCATTCGCGGATCACGCTCGAGACTTCAGCAGACAGGTTGGCATCTGCCATCGCGTCTTCGTACTTGGCCTTGATGTGATCTTCGCCGCGCTCGACCTCGTTGACGATCGCCTTGTC
>JBBQXX010000115.1:0-8412 GCA_038209235.1 Sphingomonadales bacterium
TGGTGCAGCCGTTGTGCCCGTGTTGCCATTAGTCAACGTGCCGGTCCAGACCGCGCAGCCGCAGACCAGCGCCAGCGCCGCCGCTGTCAATGCGAATACCAGTAGCAATGGCGGCAGCGGCGAGGCATGGGGCTGGATGGCAGCACTGCTTGCAGCGCTTGGCCTTGGTGGCGGCGCGATTGTGCTTAGCCGTGGCCGCACGCGCGGTGCTGCGAGCGGCAGTACCGGTGGCACAGCGCCGATCGATCGGGACAACGATATGGTTCAGTCGGCAACCGCCGGAACAGTTCTGGCCGATCCGGATGACCGCCCGCATCCTGCGCGCACCGCAAGCCCTGCGGTTGCGGCCAACCCTGCTATTGCGGCCAACCCTGCTATTGCGGCCAACCCTGCTATTGCAGTCAGCGCCGCACCGACGCGTCTAGACCAGCCGGCGATGCCGCACAGCATGACGCCACAGCCGATGCGGCCGATGACCGCAAACGCGCTCCCCGCAGCACCGCGCGCCTCCGAGAACGCCGATGATATCGACCATCGCCGCCTCGAATATCTGATTGCGCAGCGGCCCAGCCGAGACAATCCGTTCGTAACCCGCACCAACCGCAAGCGTCGCGGGCTATTCCTGCTGCACAACCGTTACCCCATGCAGAGCGCGGCATAAGCAAATACCAATCGCCGGACTTGATGGAGGCGGATGCAGCCGCATCCGCCTCTCTTCTTGTTCTTCGAAGATGCCTTCCAAGCCACCCCACCAGCGATTATCACTAGGCAAAAACCTATCGTTCGTGCGGTGCCAAGCTGGAAATAAGCTTTGCGAGGGGCGCTAGAATATAGCTTGTAGAGCTGTATCAAATTCGATACATTCCTGCTCGTGAAGCGGATTACATTTCTCGGCGATAGCCTCGCGCAGCTTCGTGATTTTCCCGATGACGCCCGGTCCCAAGCGGGCCATCAGCTAAACGAGGTTCAGAACGGCACCGATCCTGACAATTGGAAGCCAATAAAAATAATCGGCTCTGGTGTGCGTGAAATCAGGATCACAGAAAAATCCGGCGCTTTCCGGGTTATCTATCTGGCGACGTTGCCGGACACGGTACTTGTCCTCCACGCCTTTCAGAAGAAGGCCCGGGCAACCCCGCAAAAGGACATTGAACTCGCCGCAAACCGGTTACGAGCGTGGAAGAAGGAATAAGCGATGGAAGTTCAGACGTTCGACAGCGTCTTTGACGCGCTAGCCGATACCCCGGCGGAAGCGGCGAATATGAAAGCCCGCTCTGAGTTGCTCTCCGCCCTGAAAAACCGTATCCTGGCATGGGACATACCGCAGGAGGCTGCGGCGGCGCGGCTCGGGATCACACGCCCCCGGCTCAACGATCTGATGCGCGGCAAGCTCGGCAAATTCTCACTCGATGCGCTGGTCAACCTTGCTACGGCGTCGGGGCTGGTGCTGGAAATCCGGATCAGCGAGGCGGCCTGATCACAAGGCACAAGCAAAAAAGGGCGGCCTGCACGAAGCAGACCGCCCTTGATTGCAACCCCTTACCCGAAGGCAAGAGAGCGTAGATCACTTGAGTTCGACGGTACCGCCGACTGCTTCGATCTTCGCCTTGATTTCTTCAGCTTCCGCCTTGGTGACGGCTTCCTTGATCGCCTTGGGAGCGCTTTCCACCAGGGTCTTGGCTTCGGTCAGGCCAAGCTGCGTGATGGCGCGGACTTCCTTGATGACCTGGATCTTCTTGCCACCGTCGCCGGTCAGGATCACGTCGAATTCGGTCTGCTCTTCCACCACCGCAGCAGCAGCACCGGCAGGCGCGGCAACAGCAACAGCAGCAGCGGCCGAAACGCCCCATGCTTCTTCAAGGGCCTTCGAAAGGTCAGCGGCTTCAAGAACGGTCAGCTTCGAGAGTTCTGCAACCAGGTTTGCGATATCTGCCATTTTAAGTCTCCAGTTTTCAAATCGATAGAATGTCCGCGCCGGCGCGCTGCGCCGGACCGGATATGTCAAAAAGTTTAAGCGTCTTCCTTGGTCGCATAGGCTGCGAAGACGCGGGCAAGCTGCCCGGCCGGAGCCTGAATGACCTGGACAACCTTGGTTGCCGGGGCATTGACGAGACCAATGATCTTGGCACGCAGTTCATCGAGCGAGGGCATCGAGGCGAGCGCCTTGATTCCATCGGCATCCAGAACCGTGTCACCCATCGCGCCGCCGACAATTTCGAGCTTCACATTGTCTTTGGCGAAGTTGACCGCAACCTTGGCAGCCGCAACCGGGTCGATCGAGGTGGCAAGGGCAATCGGTCCGGTCAGCAGATCGGCGATGGACGCATAAGGCGTGCCCACCGCAGCCAGCTTGGCCAGACGGTTCTTGGTTACTTTGTAGCTGGCGCCCTCGTCACGCATCTTCGTGCGAAGCTCGGTCGACTTGGCAACGGTAAGACCCAGATTACGGGTTACCACCACCACACCGGCTTCACCGAAGGTTGCATTCAGCGAGGCAACAGCGGCTTCTTTATCAGCACGATCCATGCCGTTCTCCTTTGCACATGAGCGCATCGGAGGCGACAGGCCAAGGCCATGCCACCGGTGCGCCCGGTTAATTGCGCAGCGCATTGGACCAGTGCTGGGCCAAGCGATGCAGATCAGTCCGGGGGGTGTTTGCCGAGCCGTCGAACCCCTGGCGACACGCGCATCGGGGATCGGAAAATGGCAGCGTCTGCTCTGGTAAAGACCAGAGGCAGTGAAAAACAGGTCCCCGTCTAGGCTGGACATTAAGCAGGGCAAATTCCCTGCGCCAACTGTCTCGGACGGCGATCGGTTCAACCTTGCGGGCGTCACCGATCAGCGGTGGCGATTAGCAGGTGACGCGCCAGAGTCAAGCCTTTCGCACGCCTTTACGGATTAGGCCCGCGTTACCGTGACCACCTGTTCAATCAGCTCAACCGGGCCGTAGGCGGTGAGGAACGCGACGTCGAGCGCGTCGCGGCCAACGCCGATCTTGACCATGTCGGCTGCGGTCGCCATCCCGGTCGGGTCGATCAGATGCCATGCCCCGCCGCCCTGATCATCGGCGAGAAACACCTCGGCGACCGCGTGGAAATCGGGCGGGGTCACATCGGGCGCATAGACGCTGACAAAGCGCGCCGGAATGCACGACGCGCGCGCCAGCACGATCATCACATGCGCATAATCGCGGCACACGCCATGCCGCATAACGAAGCTGTCGAGCGCGGTGGTCGACCCATCGCTGCTGCCCGCCTGGTAGGTGAAATTGTCGCGGATCCAGTCGCACATCGCCGAGATCCGCGCGCCGCCCTGCAGCGTGCCGAACTCGGTATCGACAAAGCTCTGGAACTTGGTGGCCGGGCAATAATGCGAATCGAGCAGATATTGCACGGTCTCGCCCGGAAGCTGGTGCAAGGCGATCTGCGGCAAGGTCGAGATTGTCGCTATCACCCGGTTTATCGCCACCTGCGCGACATAATCGATCCGCAGCCGCCCCGCCCTGCGCAGCCAGATGCGTTCGCCGATCTGGTCATGCGATGCGACCCGCACGAAATGTTCGCAACCGGGCACATTGAGCGTGCTCGAGCCGATCGTCTGCTCGGCGATCACCGCCGCCTCGACCTGTAACAAAATGTCGGTCGGCTCTGCCATGTCGTAGGTCAGGGTGATGTTCAGATCGATCGGCATCATGGGATCCAGACAGGTTGGGTGATGGCGCGGGGAAAAGCAGACACCAAAAGGGGCCGGAGTTGCCCCCGGCCCCCTGGATGTATCAGGTGATCGCTACGATCAGCCCGCGTGGACTTCTGCCAGGTCGACCTTCAGGCCTGGGCCCATCGACGAACTGACCGAGATCTTGCGCAGATACTTGCCCTTCGAGCCCGAAGGCTTGGCACGGACAATCGCCTCGACAAAGGCATCGAAATTGGCGCGCAGCGCTTCGTCCGAAAAGCTGGCCTTGCCGATTCCCGAATGGATGATCCCGGCCTTTTCGACGCGAAACTCGACCTGGCCGCCCTTGGCAGCCTTGACCGCCTCGGCAACGTTGGGCGTAACCGTACCCAGCTTGGGGTTGGGCATCAGGCCCTTGGGACCCAGCAGCTTGCCCAGACGACCGACCACACCCATCATATCGGGGGTGGCGATGATGCGATCGTAATCGATCTTGCCGTTCTGGATTTCTTCCATCAGGTCTTCAGCGCCCACCCGTTCGGCGCCCGCAGCCAAAGCCGCTTCGGCCTTGTCGCCGCGTGCGAACACGGCCACGCGAACGTCCTTGCCGGTGCCCGAAGGCAGCGACACGACGCCGCGCACCATCTGATCGGCATGGCGCGGATCGACACCCAGGTTGAGCGCAACCTCAATAGTTTCATCGAACTTCGATGTCGCCAGTTCCTTGATGGTCCTGAGTGCGTCAGCAACGGTGTACAGCTTTTCAGCATCGAGCTTGGTGCCGTGCGCCTTGTTCTTCTTGGTCAGCTTTGCCATGATATCAGCCCTCCACCACTTCGAGGCCCATCGACGTAGCCGAGCCTTCAATAATCTTCGTTGCCGCTTCAATGTCGTTGGCATTGAGGTCAGCCATCTTGGTCTGCGCGATTTCAGCAAGCTGCGAACGCTTGATGGTGCCTGCGCTTTCCTTGCCGGGCAGCTTGGAGCCGCTCTTGAGGCCGGCAGCTTTCTTGATCAGATAGCTGGCAGGCGGGGTCTTGGTGACGAAGGTGAAGCTGCGATCGCCGAACACGGTGATCACAGTGGGCAGCGGGGTGCCCTTTTCCATTTCCTGCGTGGCAGCATTAAACTGCTTGCAGAATTCCATGATGTTCACGCCGCGCTGGCCCAGTGCAGGGCCGATCGGCGGAGACGGGTTGGCAGAGCCTGCTGGCACCTGCAGTTTGATATAGCCTTCAATCTTTTTTGCCACGTGATGGCACTCCTTCATTCTATCGGGCGCAGGCGCAAGCCCTTGGCCCTCAAATTAAGCGGTCCGACAGCGCACCTTTACGGTGTGCCTCCCGCAACAAACCCTCGCCTTCTTCAGGGGAGAGGATACGACGCCTTGGCAGCGTGCTGCCTGGGCGGAGTTGGAGAGGGGAATGGCGAAACACCGTTCGTGCTCACCGCCCTCTGCCTGCTTCGCTTCACGAAGCTGTCCCTCTCCCGTGAAGGGCGAGGGTGAAGCTTATTTCGCCAGTTCGACATGCTCGAAATCGAGATCGACTGGTGTTGCACGGCCAAAGATCGAGACCGAGACCTTGACCCGCGCCTTGTCGAAATCGAGCTCTTCGACGATGCCGTTGAAGCTGGCGAACGGGCCTTCGAGCACCTTGACCGAATCGCCGATCTCGTAATCCACATCGATCCGCTGGCGCGGGGCCTTGGCGGCTTCTTCCTTGGTATTCAGGATGCGCGCGGCCTCGGCATCGCTGATCGCCTGCGGCTTGCCATTGGGCCCCAGAAAACCTGTGACCTTGGGGGTATTCTTGACGACGTGATAGACATCATCGGTCATCGCCAGCTTGGCCAGAACGTATCCGGGGAAGAACTTGCGCTCGGTCTGCACCTTCTTGCCGCGCCGCACTTCGGTGACGGTTTCGGTGGGCACCTCGACCTGTTCGACCAGCGCCGACAGGCCCATCCGCTCTGCGTCGGCCAGAATCGCGTCACGGACCTTGTTTTCAAAGCCCGAATAAGCGTGAATGATATACCAGCGCGACATTCAAATCTCTTTCAAAACTGCGGGCAACTCTCTTTCAAGACCGCTGACAAATCGCTTTCAGAACTGGCGGCCCGGCATCACGCCAGCGTGAGCAGCCATTTGACCAGGGTGCCGAACACCGAATCGACCGCCAGAAAGAAAATCGCCAGGATCGTCATCATGATAAACACCATGATGGCGGTGGTGATGGTTTCCTGCCGGCTCGGCCAGACAACCTTGGACGCCTCCGTGCGAACCTGTCGTACGAATTCGCCGGGGCTGGTCTTCTTTCCTTCGGTGGCCATAAGCCTGATACTTTCCTTTTTCCGGTCGGGCCTTTTTCCGACCGGGCCTTTTTCCAGTCGGGCCCTATTTCCGGTCGGGCACGCACATCATGCTGCAGGCACATCGCCGCCAGCCCTGCCCGGCTGAAACACGATATATGCACCCTGTCGGAGAAAGACAGCCCCATAGCTGCGCAAAGCCGCACAAGCAAGGGGATTTACGCGAGTTCGCCCTGCCATGCGCGGTCTGTCGCTAACCCGGTTGCGCGCTGGGCCGCTGAGGGTTTGGGCCGATAAGATCCCATAAATTGCCGAACGGATCGGCAAAGACCGCAACCTTGCCATAAGGCTCTGCCCGCGGCTCTTCCATGAATCGAACACCGCGCTCTGTCATGTTCGCATAGTCGCGGGCAAAATCGTCGGTCTCCAGGATGAACGCCACCCGGCCGCCTGTCTGGCTCCCGATCGCGGCAGCTTGCCGGTCATCACTGGCTTTGCCCAGCAGCAGCGCTGTACCCCCGCCGCGCGGACGCACCCTGACCCAACGTTTATCCAATGAAAGCTGCGTATTTTCAACCAGGTCAAAATCCAGCAGATCGCAATAAAACGCAATGCCTGCATCGTAATCGGGCACAACCAAGGTGACAGAGGCAATCTGTGAAAACATGGGCAGGTCTTTCAGCGCATGCGGCCGCTGGCAGGAGTGGAGGGATTCGAACCCCCGGCATTCGGTTTTGGAGACCGACGCTCTACCAGCTGAGCTACACTCCTTTGCAGCAGGCAAACGCCATTAGCCGGAGCGTGACGGGTGCGCAAGTATTGGCTTGCCGCAACCCGATCTCCGTTTGAGGATTTGCCCAATCTCCGTTTTGGGATTTAATCGCCTGCGCAAATAGCCTATCCTGCATGTCATGCACGGCACCCCCGGCCCGGTTACCATCGATCTGACCATGCTGATGCGCGCCTATGCGATCGGCATTTTCCCGATGGCTGATGCCCGCGATGATGTGGATGTGTTCTGGGTGGAGCCCGAGATGCGCGCGGTCCTGCCGCTTGATCGCTTCCATATGTCCAAATCGCTCAAAAGGGTGATCCGGTCCGACCGCTATACCGTCACCTGCAACCGGGCGTTCGCGCAGGTCATCGCGATGTGTGCGCAATCGGCGCAAGGCCGCGAGCAGACGTGGATCAATCGCACCATCGAGGCAAGCTTTCTGGCCCTGCACAGCCAGGGCCGCGCGCACAGCATCGAATGCTGGCACGATGGCGACCTCGTCGGCGGGCTTTACGGCATCGAAATTGGCCGCGCGTTCTGCGGCGAAAGCATGTTCAGCCGCGCCACCGATGCCAGCAAGGTCGCGCTGGCCTGGCTGGTTGCAGCGATGCGCAACGGTGGGCTGACGCTGCTCGATTGCCAGTTCATCACCCCGCATCTGGCATCGCTTGGCGCGCAGGAAATGCCTCAGGCCGAGTATCTCAAGCTGCTAGGTCAGGCGATCTGCGATTCGCCCTTTGCGCCGCCCAAGACGCAGCGCCCGCACCCGGTGATGCCGGGGCTTTATTCGGTATCGGTCGAAGGCGTGGCCGGGGCAGAAGGCAAGTCGGCGCTGGTAGCGGGATTTGCCGGTCTGGCAGGCACAGCCGTTGCCGGGCGTGTCGAGGGCGCATCATCGCCTTCCAAAGGTGCCTCTTCGCCGGGATATTCCATCGCGCAGTTCTTGACCCAGACATCATAAATCGGGTGCTCGATGACGTTGAGCGATGGCGATTCCTTGAACAACCACCCCGAAAACACCCGCTTCCAGACCGGATCGGATGAGCGCGTCTCGCGGTACTGAACCAGCAGTTGCACGAACGCACCGGTTTCCGGCACCGGTTCCCACGGCGCAGCACGCTCGCAGGCCGCAAGCCGGACGATGGCATCACCGACGCGCCGCGATTCGCCAGGCTTCATCTCAAGATCACGGGTTTCGCCGTTGCGCTTGTTCAGAAAGGCGATGGTGGCGACGCGTTCGGCCATTGGCGTCACATCGTCTTGGCCCATTTGCACCGGTGCGCGAACGACCGCCTTGGTGGCCGGCCCGATCGCGACTTTGGTGGCTGGCGTTTTGAGCAGCCGGTCGCCAAATTGCGTCCAGCCAACCACGCCTGCCCCGATGAGCGCGGCGATCACAAAAAGTATGGCGATGATCCGCCCGCGCGTCACGCGTCAGGGGTCCACGCTTCATAATCGCCGGTCGCAGCCGCCCGGACACCGCTGCGCTCAAGCGATCCGGCGGGGCGGTAAGCTGCGGTGGTGCCGGTCAGGTTGGGAACATAATCCTTTTCCCAGATGCGCGGCGGCGGCAGGTGGCTTTCGGGCACCGCATCATAGCTGTTGTGCAGCCAGCCGTGCCATTCGGCGGGCACGCGGCTTGCGTCATTGGG
>JBBQXX010000116.1:0-8344 GCA_038209235.1 Sphingomonadales bacterium
CGGCGCGGATCGCGCGTTGCCCCCTGCAACTGGTTCAGCCAGAAGTTGTTGCCGGTGCTGGCGCGCGAGACCAGTTGTCGCAACGGCTCGGTCGCCCGCGCCAGCTCGTCGGCACCGACCGGCTTTGCCACAAGGTCTGCGGCAATCGCGTTGGCGATTTCATAGAACTTTCCGACATTCTGCGGCGCCAGCTGGCCGATCACCCCGACAAACCCGCCCTCGTCGAAAGCGATCGGCCAGTTGTTGAGCACCTGCGGCGCATAGCTTGCCCCGGCCTGCGCGCGCAGCTGGTCGAACAGGCGGCTGTTGAAGATCGCGGTCAGGATTTCAAGCTGGCGGCTCTCCTGCACAGCCTCGATACCGCCGCCGGTCGGCCAGCCGATGAACGCTGCTGCCTGATCGGCCGCACCGCCATGGCGCACCACCACAGGCTGCACGCTGGGCGACGGAAACGACAGCGTGGCAGGACCGCCGACAACCGGCACGGGCGCTCGCGGTGGCAAGGCACCAAAGGTCTTTTCAAGCGCCGCGATCGCCTCTGCCTTGTCGAAATCGCCGAACAGCAGCACCTCGATCGGCCCTTGCGCCAACAGCGGCTCCCAGGTCGCACGGAACGATTCGGGCGTCAGCAGCGCGCTTTCTTCGGGGGCCGGCACCTTCCAGCGCGGGTCGCTGTTGCGGGTGAGGTATTGCAGATCGCGCTCAAGCACGGTCTGCGGCGACATCGAATAGCTGCGATAGGCAAGCTCGGTCCCCGCCTTGGCGCGGCGAACCGGGGCTTCGTCCCAGCGCGGCGCGGCCAGCTTGGTCGCAAACAGCTTGAGCTGATCGGCAAGGTCGGCACGGCGGGTATCGGCGGAGAACGCAAATGCGTCGTTCTCAACCTCAAAGCCAAAGCCGATACGCCGCCCGGTGGTCAGCCGATCGAGCCCTTCCTGGCCGATCTCGCCAATCCCGCTGGCGACCAGAGCCGACTGACCCGACCACGCCAGCGAAGGTCTGTCCGCCGGGAACGCCTGATACCCGTTGCCAAAGCGCACCTTGACCATGATCTTCGAAACTTCGGCATCATTGGGATACAGGATCGCGCGAACCCCGTTCGACAGCTCGACCATTTCCATGCCCAGCAGCCGCAGGTCGGTGACCGACGCAACCTTGCCCGGCTCGCCCAGCGCAGGAAGGTCATCAAAGGTCACCGCATTGGCGGCCAGCCGCGCGGTGCCATCAGCCGACACGTCGCTGGTCAATCCCGCGGTGAGCAGCTGCTCGGCACCGGCAACCTGGGTCGGTGAAATCAGCATCGCGCGGGTGGTCACCCCGGTGAACAGCTTTTGCGTCGATTCGAGCAGGCGTTCGGGCGTGTACAGCGCGCGCATATCGCGAAACACGTCGAGCGCGGTCTGCGCCGATGCAATCGTCTCGCGGATATCGACTGCGCCGACAATATCATCGGCCTGCTTGGACCCCGCCTCGGTCTCGGCGCTTTCAACCCGCACCGCCAGCGCCGAATCGAATTCGGCAAGCTCGCGCTCGATTTCTTCGGGGGTCGGCGCTACGCCGGTTGCATCGGCCAGCACGCCGCGCACATCGGCGAGCGCCGCCTGCCAGTCATCGCCGATCGGCACAATCGAGACGAACGTGCCATCGACCGAACGGCTGACATCATCGGCGTTGACCTGTGCCTGCAGGAAGCTGCCACCACCGCGCGCGCGGCCTTCCAGCCGCCGGTTGATCAGCTGGGTTGCGACCAGATCGATCAGCAGCTGCTGGTTATAGGCAATCGTATCATTGACCGGCTGCCATGGCCGCAGGATCGCCAGGCTGACCAGAAACGGAAAGCCCGGCTCGACCACCGCTTTGGCGACCGGACTGGTCGCGTCAGGCTCGCCAAAGCCGGGATATGGCGCGGTTTTGCCCTTGACCTTCCAGTCACCATAATAGGTCTTGATCAGTGTCTCCAGCGCCGCGGGCTCGACGTCGCCTGCGATCACGATTACGGTGTTCTCGGGGCGATACCAGCGCTGATGAAAAGCGCGCACCATGCCCGATGTCGCGGCATTGAGCGTCTCGGGCTTGCCGATGGGGGAGCGTTCAGCCAGCTTCTGTCCAGCAAAAAACAATTGCCGCGTCGCATCGCCGACGCGGACCTGCGCGCCGGATCGTTCGCGCAGTTCGGCCATGACCACCGGCACCTCGGCAGTAACCGCCTCACCGGTCAGCCCCGGCTCGCGGATCATCCCAGACAGGATCTTCATGCTCTCGTCGAGCCCGGCAGGCGTCGCGGCGGGCAGATCGAGCTTGTAGACGGTCTGCGTCGGTGTGGTCTCGGCATTGCTGTCGCTGCCAAAGGTTGCGCCCAGTCGCTGCCAGATGCGGATCGCCTCGCCATCGGGAACGTATTTCGAACCCCGGAAGGTCAGATGTTCGAGCAGATGCGCAAAGCCTTGCTCGGGATCGGTTTCCATCATCGATCCGGCATCGATCCGCACCCGGATGGAAACCTGCCCGGGCGGAACACCATTGCGGCGCACCGCATAGCGTACCCCGTTGTTGAGCTCGCCAAAGGTCCATGCCTTGTCGACCGGCACATTGCTGCCCTGATACAGCCACGGTGTCTTTTCGCCGGGCTCCAGATTGGGGGGGCGCAGCGGCTGGCCGTTTTCATCCTTGCCGCTGGCGACAGGTTCGCCCGGCAGCTTGGCGAGCAGCGGCGCGGCAAAAGTCAGGGAAAACGCCGCAAAAACGGCAACCACGCGCGCAGAGCGCATCAGGGGAAAAGTCATGCCACCAGCTATAAGCAGCGCAAATGTTGCTGGCCAGTGAATATGACGCTTATAAGCTGTGCAATTCGGATGGGCTGATAGCGGCATAACCGATGGCAAAAGAAAATCTGGCTTGCAGGCGGGGCACCGCTGCCCCACATAGGCAGGCATGCTGATAGAAACCGAAACCACGCCGAACCCCGCCACGCTGAAGTTCATGCCCGGTCGCAAGGTGATGGACATAGGCACCCGCGATTTTGCATCGCCCGAAGATGCCGTGGCATCACCGCTGGCCGAGGCGATTTTTGATCTGGGTGATGTGACCGGCGTTTTCTTCGGCCACAATTTCATTTCGGTCACCGCAGGTCCCGGAACAGACTGGTCCGGCCTCAAGCCCGACGTGCTGTCGGTTCTGCTCGACCATTTTTCTGCTGACATGCCGCTGTTCCGTGCCGCAAGCGCTGCCGGAATCGCGGTTCCCGCAGAGCAATCCAACTGGCCCAGCAACCCTGAAGATGAGGAAATTGTCGCGCAGATCAAGGATCTGATCGAAACGCGCGTTCGCCCCGCGGTCGCCAATGATGGCGGCGACATTCTTTATCGCGGCTTCGACAAGGGCGTTGTTTACCTGCAGATGCAGGGAGCGTGTTCAGGCTGCCCATCGTCGAGCGCGACGCTGAAACAGGGTATCGAATCGCTGCTGAAGCATTATGTGCCCGAAGTGATCGAAGTGCGCGCCGCCTGAACCGGCCAACCAGCCTGCCATCCCCAAGGATCAGCCATCCATGCCCGCATCGCTAGACGATACCGCGCTCGATCAGCTGTTCCGCACCGCGCGCACCTATAACGGCTATACCGACCAGCCGGTGACGACGCACCAACTGCACGCGATCTGGGATCTGATGAAGATGGGGCCAACATCGGCCAACATGCTGCCCTCGCGGCTGGTCTGGTGCGTATCGGATCAAGCGAAACAAAAGCTGGCAGCATGTTGCATCGAAGCCAATGCCAAAAAGATCCGGTCAGCGCCGGTCTCGGTAATCATCGGTATGGACCTGGAATTTCACGAGCTGCTGCCCGAGCTGTTCCCTCACGCCGATGCGCGCAGCTGGTTTGTCGGCAACGACAAGGCAGAGTTCCGGCGCGTTTCGGCGCTGCGCAATTCTTCGCTTCAGGGGGGATATTTCATCGTGGCGGCGCGCGCGCTTGGGCTGGACACAGGGCCGATGTCCGGCTTTGACAATGCTGCTGTGGACAAGGTGTTCTTCGCCGATCAGCCCAATGTAAAATCGAACTTCATAACTACATTGGGCTATGGTGACGCTGCGACGATTTTTGAGCGCAGCCCGCGTCCGGGTTTTGACCGCTTCAACACAATAAGCTAGCGCGGATCGGGTATGCGACCCGGACCCGAAACATTGCTGGCGCCCGAAACCTTGCTGGTGCCCGAAACCTTGCTGGTGATCGACACCGCAACCGAGGCCTGCTCGGTGGCGCTGTTTGCTCGTGGCGCGCTGGCCGCATCCGATCATGCGGTGTTGGGCCGGGGCCATGCCGAACGGCTGGTGCCGATGATCGCCGCGCTCCCCGGCAAGGGCCGTGCAGATGCCATCCTGGTCAATTGCGGCCCCGGCAGTTTTACCGGGGTGCGTGTTGGCATTGCCGCAGCGCGCGCGCTGGCGCTTGCCTGGAACGTACAGGTGCGTGGCTATACGACACACGCTCTGATCGCGGCGATGGCCCGCGCTCAGGTTGCGCAAATCTGTGCGATCGATTGTGTGATGACCGGTGGTCATGGCGAATATTTTGTGCAGAGCTTCGACGCGCAAGGGGCCGCGACAAGCGCGCTTGCATCGCTGAGCCCTGTTGCTGCAATCGCTGCCTGCCGTCGCCATCTGGTCGCCGGATCGATGGCGCAGGCGCTGGTAGCGGCGCGCGGCTTTGGCGAGGCGCTGAACCTGTGTCCCGATGCGCGCGCGGCGATGGGCCTGCCCGAAGCAGCGCGTCTGCTGAATGCCGAGCCGATCTATGGCCGCGGTGCCGATGCCAAGCCGATGGCAGAACGCGCGTCGGCAACGGCTCAGCCCGGATAGCATGAGGCGATGGCCACCGATGCCTCATGGGCGGATCAGCCCGTCGCGTATCAGCTGATCAGCGGCCTGGCGGCGCAAGACGCTCTGGGCCCGGTCATGCAGGTCATGCAGCACGGCTTCGATCCGCTATATGGCGAAGCGTGGAACCACAGCCAGACGCGATCCATGCTGGCGATGCCGCTATCCCACACCATTCTGGCTGAGACGTTGCCTGACACAAACAGCGCACAGACACGGTTCCCTATCGCTTTTGCTATGACGCGGCGGGTTGCCGATGAAGAGGAGTTACTGCTAATAGCGGTACTCCCAGACTGGCGGCGACACCGCATTGGGACAGCTCTGCTTGAGCAAGTTATCGAAAATGCTCGCAACGCTGGCGTATCCAAAATTTTTCTGGAGATGCGAAGCAACAACCCGGCAAGTCACCTTTATCAAAATTTTGGCTTCGGTCAGGTTGGCTTGCGCCGCAATTACTATATCGGTACCGATTCCCGGCGACATGACGCGCTTACGCTGCTCAAACCACTTTAAGCATCGCAAACCAATTTCATGTTTACAAAGGTTGCGTGCTGCGTGACACTGGTGACCGTGCAGCGGGATTAGTGTTGACGACGCCACCTTCATCTTGCATAGCGCCTGCTTCTGGCGAGTAAGCTGGATTAAGGGTCGTTAACCAAAGATAAGAAACGGGATCACATATCATGGCCGACACCGAATTTGAAATGCATGAAACGCTCATCACGCTTACGGCGGACATCGTCGCAGCGCACGTCAGTAACAACAGCGTTGCTGTCTCAGACATCCCCACCCTCATCGAAAACGTTCACCGCGCGCTCAATGGCCTGTCGCCATCCCAAGCGGTGGCCGCAGTTGAGCGGCCAGAGCCTGCTGTCTCGGTGCGTGCATCGATCAAGCCGGACTATATCGTCTGTCTTGAGGATGGCAAGAAGCTCAAGATGCTCAAGCGGCATCTGATGACGCATTACAACATGACCCCCGATGATTATCGCGCGCGCTGGAACCTGGCTGCCGATTACCCGATGGTCGCCCCCAATTATGCCGCGACCCGCCGCGAACTGGCCAAAAAGATCGGTCTGGGTCGCAAGCCCGGCAAGCGTCCGGTAAAATAAGCCGGTTCGCCTCGCAATCAGGACAACCGGTTGCAATTGCTGCCGGTTGCAATTGCTGTGATGCACGATAGATTGGCTGGCAGGCGCGGGATGATCCGCGCTGGCCAGCCGTCTCGTGTCAATCGTCATGCAATCACCTGTGCGTAAACGGCAACTGCATTCAAGGGGGCACCATGCGCCAGAAAATCGACCTGGAGGCGTTGTGCGCCGAACGCGGTCTGCGGATCACCGACCAGCGGCGCGTGATCGCCCGCGTGTTGTCCGAGGCCGAAGACCATCCGGATGTGGAGCGTTTGCACACGCGTGCAGCAGCGATTGATCCGCGCATTTCCATCGCTACCGTGTACCGCACCGTGCGGTTGTTCGAAGAGGCCGGCATCCTTGACCGGCATGACTTTGGCGATGGCCGCGCGCGGTATGAACCTGCCCCCGAAGCGCATCACGATCATCTGATCGATGTCGAAACCGGCAAGGTGCTCGAATTTGTCGATCCCGAGCTTGAAGCGTTGCAAAAGCAGATTGCTGAGCGGTTGGGCTATCGCCTCGTCGATCATCGCATGGAACTCTACGGCGTCTCGCTCGACCGCAAAGACTGACCGCGTATGCGCGAGGCCACCCCAGCGGCAACGCCTCCCCCGCTTTATCCCGATATGCCCGATATGGCGCATTTGCACTGGCGCGACCCTGGCATTGTCGGGCGGTTGCGTCTGGCATGCCGCGCAACGCTGATCATGCTGGCGCTGATGCTGTGCGTGCCGGTTTATTATCTGTGGCGGATATTGCGCTTGTCCAATCCGTGGCCGCGCGTGTTTCTGGCGCTGGTGGCGCGTTGCTGCGGGGCGCGGGTCGGCATCCGGGGCACCCCGCTCAAGCGCGATGTCTTCTATATCTCCAATCACCTGAGCTGGCTGGATATCCCGGTCATCGCCGGGCGCAACGGCAGCAGTTTCGTCTCGCAGGATGGCATCAGGAACTGGCCGGTGGTCGGCTGGCTGTGCAGGCTCAACAACACCGTGTTCGTCTCACGCGGCAACCGCATGGGGATTGCCGCGCAGATCAACGAACTGCGCGAAGCACTGAGCCAGACCTGGGCGATCACCATCTTTCCCGAAGGCACCACCACCAGCGGAGCAGCGCTGCTGCCGTTCAAGTCGCCGCTGCTGCAGGTGCTTGATCCGCCGCCACCGGGCATCATGGTCCAACCGCTGTACCTCGACTATGGCGCAGCAGCGCATGACATCGCGTGGGTGGGCGAGGAGACCGCGCCGCACAACGCGCTGCGCCTGTTTACCCGCAGGGGCAGTTTTGCGGTGACACTCAATTTTCTGGAACCGTTCAGCCCGGCCGATTTCCCAGGGCGCAAGGCGATTGCGGCTGAAGCCCGGCTTCGCATCGAAGCGGCGCTTTCCGCTTCCTTGGCCGCGGTTCCGATTGTATAGCAGCGCGTATATATGATCCATTTGCCAGATACTTTCCCCGCCCGCTCTTCAGCCTTGGCCCCGGCCCCAGCCCCGACCCCGGCCCCGGCCCAGACCCCTGCCGCCCCCGCAGAAGATGCGCCGCAGCGCTATTTCGTGACGTCGTTCGGCTGCCAGATGAATGTCTATGACGGCGAGCGCATGGGCGAGATGCTCGCTGCGCAAGGGATGCAGGCCGCAGCGCAGCGGCAAGACGCCGATCTGGTCATCCTCAACACCTGCCACATCCGCGAGAAGGCGGTTGCCCGTGTCTATTCGGACATCGGCCGCCTGCGCCGCGATGATGGCACGACCCCGATGATCGCGGTTGCCGGCTGCGTTGCGCAGGCCGAGGGCGAGGAAATCGCGCGGCGCGCCCCCAGCGTCGATATCGTCGTCGGTCCGCAGGCCTATCACCGGCTGCCGCAGCTGATCGAGGAGGCGCGGCGCAACAGCAGTGGCGGCGGCAAGGCGGCAGTCGATACCGATATGCCAGCGATCACCAAATTCGGATCGCTCCCCCCACGGCCCAAGCAACCGCGCCCCACCGCCTTTCTCACCGTGCAGGAAGGCTGCGACAAGTTCTGCACCTATTGCGTGGTGCCCTACACGCGGGGGGCCGAGCTATCGCGCCCATTTGATGAGCTGGTCGATGAGGCTAAAGCGCTGACCGATGGCGGGGTCAAGGAGATCACCCTGCTCGGCCAGAACGTCAACGCGTGGACAGGCGAAGATGGCCGGGGCCGCAGCCAAGGTCTGGAAGCGCTGATCGCCCGGCTCGCCGATATCAGCGGGCTGGAGCGTATCCGCTACACCACCAGCCACCCCAATGACATGACCGACGCGCTGATTGCCGCGCATGCGCAGATCCCCAAGCTGATGCCTTATCTGCATCTGCCGGT
>JBBQXX010000117.1:0-8339 GCA_038209235.1 Sphingomonadales bacterium
TTGGCAAACAGCCGGCTTTCGAAATCCAGCCCAGGCGACAGATCGAGCCAGGCATGGGTTGGCCGCGCATAGCAATAGATGCAGCCATGCTCACAGCCGCGATAGGCGTTGATCGACTGGTCGAACGGCAGATCGGGCGAGGTGTTGCGCGACAGGATCGAGCGCGGGTGTTCGATGGTGACGGTGGTGCGCAGTGGCGGCGGGCTGTCGTCGATCAGGGCACGAACGTCGAGCCAGTCTCCGTCTGCCTGGCGCTGGGGCAGGTTGAAACGCCGCGAAGAGTCATTGCGCGGCGCGCCGCGACCCTTGACGGTTAATGATGCAGGATCGCGGTGTTCCACGCCCCGGCGATAGAACAATTATGGAACATCCTCAATCGGTCAATCCACGATTTGCGAGAAAACCCTGCGGATCGGTGACATCCAAGTCAGGAAAGAGCGCCGCCATATGTCGGACATTCCAGGTTACTATGGCGTTGAGACCCGCCAGTACTGCTGCCTCGCCGATCAGACGATCGTAGATCATCGATCCCAGCAGTCCCGCCTTGGCAAACTGGCGGATAGCAAAGAAAGTTTGGGCGTGAGTCAATCCGATCAGTTGCGTGACGCTTGCCAGGCTTTCAAGCATTGTCCATGCGCGAGACGCCGTCAGATGAAAGGGGGCAGGGGCTGGACGCGTGAGCACCGCATACGCCTCGGCATAAGTGTGGGCGGACACTGCCAGTCCATTTATTGGCAGCCTTGCCAGCAGATTTCTCGAATGATTGTGGTGAGGGTGCGACAACACCAGTGCAGCAACGACGACATTTGTATCAATCAACGCCAAAGGGCCGGTAGTCACGACCGGTCAAGCCTGACTGCTGCAATTACGGCGTCGGCGTCTTCAACGGTTAATGGACGACCATCGCCAGGCCACACCATCAGCCGACCTTTCCGGACAAGGCCATCATCTGCTCGCATTTGGGTGGGGGGTTGGTAAGCCCGCAACGCTTCCTCGACAACCTGTGTGATCGTCATGCCAGTCTCGCGCGCCAAGCCAGCAGCGCGGTCGCGCGCAAACCGCGAGCGCACGTTCAGTTGGATTATCTCTTGCTTGCCCATAATGGCACTCTAAACAGCTTTCCAACCAAGTGCTAGCAGATGCGTTATTTTGCTAGCTTCAAGCGTGAAACCTGTTCTACCTCTCCTTCAACCTCGGCATCAGGTCGATGAAATTGCAGGGGCGATTGCGGCTGTCGAGCTGGTCGTTGAGTATTCCGTGCCAGCCGTCCTTCACCGCACCGTTCGATCCGGGCAACGCAAAGATATAGGTGCCGCGCGACACGACAGCGCTGGCGCGCGACTGGACGGTGCTGGTGCCGATGGTCTTATAACTAAGCCAGCGGAACAGTTCGCCAAAGCCTGGAATGTCCTTTTCCTTCACCCGGTCGAGCGCTTCGGGGGTGATGTCGCGTCCGGTCAGGCCCGTGCCGCCGGTGGACAGGATTGCGTCAATCTGAGGATCGTCGATCCAGTTGTTGAAACGCACCACCAGCTTTTCGACATTGTCGCGCTCAATGGCGCGGGTGATCAGGCGGTGACCCTTGGCCGAAATCAGTCCGGCGAGAATATCGCCCGATGTATCATCGGCGGCGGTGCGCGTGTCCGATACCGTCAGCAACGCGATGTTGATTGGCTTGAAAGTTAGCGATTCGTCGATGGCCATCGGTCAGTTATTGAGGACGGTGCCGACGCGCACAAGCTCCATTCCGCCTGCATGCGGAAAACGCGGCCACAATCCTTGCGCCAGCCCCTGCGCGCTCTTGGAGACAACGCCCGCCTGCTTCTCGTACATCCAGTAATTGCGCAGGATGATGCCGACATAGGCGCGGGTTTCCCAATAGGGGATCGATTCAATGAACAACAACGGATCGCCGCCGTCCTTGACCTTGTAATTCCAGCGGCTCACCGGCAGCGGCCCGGCGTTATAGGCCGCGATAATCTTGGGCAGCAGCCCTTGCGTCTCGGGCTGGTCGCGCAGGAATTCCAGATAGCGCTGGCCATATTCCAGATTGATCGTGGGTTGATACAGCGCGCTGGTATCAAGCGACTGGCCTCGCGCGCGCGCCATGTCCTGCGCGGTGCCGGGGCGAACCTGCATCAGGCCGCGCGCATCGGCGGGACTGCGCGCATCGCTGCGAAAGTTCGATTCCTGCAAGGTGTGCGCGTAGACCAGCGCCGGATCGACGCGCCAGCCATCAAGCGGGACCCAGCGCGGCGAGGGGAAGCGAGCGAAAGCATCGGGGCGGCTGCCTTGCGGGCCGTTGTGCGCCAGCCACATCTGTGTCTGCGGCATCGACAGATCACGCGCCAGCCGCAGCAGCGGATCATGTGCGCCTTCGCCAGCAATCTGCGCCTCGTGGCGCAACACCTGATCGGCCAGCGTCGATTCGCCGATCTGGCCCAGCGCGATGGCGCGGCGCACGTTGGGACGGTCTTTCAGGCGCTTCCAGTCAGCATCGCTGAAATCGGGCGCGCGCAATGTCTTGCTACCGTCGAGACCGAGCTGCTCGCCTGCCAGTACACCATACAGCGTCTCTCCATATTGGCTGGCGGCGCGCAGATTGGCCTGGACTATATCGGGGCGGCGACAGCGGGTGGCAGCGCGTGCGGCCCAGTAATAGCCCGCTGCGCGCATTTCCTCATTCCACGCGCTCGCCGCTGTGCCTTCAAAGCCCTGCAGCGCGGCGGCACAATCGCCCAGCCGCCATCCGGCCAGCCCGATGGTCCAATGCGCCTCACCAACCCAGTCGCCGCCGCCGCCGATGGTGGCAGCGCGTGCCAAAGCCAGCGCTTCGTGATCCTGATTTTCGATGTAATACGACCAGGCCACGCGCTGCTGCAATTCGGTGCGCGCCGAAGGGCTGAGCGTATCAATGTGATCGGTGAGAATGGCAGCAGCACCTGCCGGGTCATCCCCGACTATGCGCTCCTGGATCCGGCTGGCGAGCGCCGAAGGCACGGTGCCATCCGAAACGCTGCGGGGCTTGCCGCGACGGGTGACTCCTGCAAAGCTGGCCATCTGCACGGTCACCGGCCGATCTGGCAAAATCGTCGCACCGCGTTTCGTGGCCAGACCAGCGAGCCGTTCGGCGTGCGGAAGTTCAGGCGCAGAGTTCAGCAGGCTGAGCAACGGACCCATATCGACGCGTGGTGAGTTGGCCGCCAGGTAAAGCTCGGCGCGGGCGATTTCGTGTAAGGCACCCTTGTCGCGGCTGTCGAGCAGTTCGCTGGCGCGCGCCCAGTTCTGCGCACGGATCGCGCCAAATACCTCGGTATAAAACTGGCGCTCGGACGATGACAGCTGGTCTGGCACCTGCGTCTTGGCGACGCGGTCCGAAAAATAGCTGTACGAAGATGTTTCCGCCGCGGCAGGCTGGCTGGTGAACAGTGTCGCAGCACCAGCCATGATCAATGCTTTTTTGAGCACCATTTTACTCCACAAGCAGCAATTGCCAGCATTGCCACGCCATTGCCTTCTCTTCTGCAATGCGATTCAGCATGAGGGCGATCTTGCGCGTGACCACCATTTTGATTGTGTGGTGACCATGGTTAAGAAAATGTAAAACAGGTGGCTTTTGCGACAGGTCGTGTCCCATCAGCGCTCTGGCGGTATCGTCGCCTGCAACCACCAGCATAGCCGGGTTGACCAACTCGATGTGGTGCAGCGCAATGCGGCGCCATTGTGCCATGTGCAAAGCCGCTGCGCGCCCATCAAGGACGACGCGGGGATAGAAGGACGCACGGTAAACATTTGCGACATCCATTCCGCAGCTGCGCACGATATTGTCAAGCAATTGGCCGGTCTTGCCCGACAACACCGTAGCTGTATCGCCCGGTTCGGGCGATCCGGTGATCACCATGATGCGCGGATTTATCGGTCCGGCAGGCACAATCCAAGGACCGCTGCCGCTGTCTTCCCCCAAGGCTCCTGCTCGCCACATCTGCTGAAATTCGGGCAGATCATCGGGCAAGCCGATCTGCGGCACGGGCGTGTGGGCAGGCGACGGCTCGGTTGCCTGACGCCTTGGCGCGGCAGCGGCCTGGGTTTGCGGTGCCGCTCGACCAGCGACTGTAGGCAGCGGATCGTCAGCCAGCCAGTCGTTGAGGGTTTCGCTGTAATCCCATTCGACCCCCGCCAGCTGCCACCAGTCGATCACGCTGCGCGCCAGCTTCTCGGTGTCGCCTGCGTCCGTCAGCATCGCCTGTCACCAAAGCGGGTTGACTTGGCGCGCGCAGCGCTATTGGAGTGATTGGGCAGTTTCATGAGATTTGCCCTTTATGGCACATGGCCTGCCCGGAGCAACGGGGAACGAGTGATGACTGAACGCGAATCCATGCCTTTTGATGTCGTGATTGTTGGCGCGGGCCCTGCTGGCCTTGCTGCGGCGATCCGGCTCAAACAGCTGGCGGCGGAAAACAGCGCCGAAATCGAAGTCTGTGTGATCGAAAAAGGCTCGGAAGTCGGCGCGCATATCCTGTCTGGCGCGGTGGTCGATCCGCGTGCGCTTGATGAGCTGATCCCCGACTGGCGCGACCAGGGTTGCCCGATGGCGGAAACCCCGGTGACCGAAAACCATCATTGGGTGTTGAGCAAATCGTCGAAATTCGCCATCCCGCACCTCGCCACGCCTTCATTCATGCACAACAGGGGTGCCTATACCGGCAGCCTTGGCAATATGTGCCGCTGGCTGGCCGAGAAAGCCGAAGAGCTTGACGTGCAGATTTTTCCCGGATTTGCGGCGGCCGAAATCCTGTATAACGAAGATGGCTCGGTCAAGGGTGTCGCCACCGGCGATATGGGCATCGGCAAGGATGGCCAGAAAAAGCCTGATTATACTCCGGGTCTTGAGCTGCACGCGCGCTACACATTTTTCGCCGAAGGCGCGCACGGTCACCTCACCAAGATATTGAAGCGCCGGTTTGATCTGGAGGCCAATTGCCAGCCGCAGGTCTATGGTCTTGGCCTCAAGGAACTATGGGATATCGACCCCAAGAAGCACGTTCCGGGCCGGGTGATCCACACGCAGGGCTGGCCGCTCGATGACGCCTGGGGCGGCGGCTTCCTGTATCACCAGGCCAATGGTCAGGTGGCTTTGGGTTTTGTCGTGGCTTTGTCCTACCGGAACCCGCATCTCTCGCCGTTCAACGAGTTCCAGCGGTGGAAATTGCACCCGGATATCCGCGCCATTCTGGAAGGCGGCAAGCGCGTTTCCTATGGTGCGCGTGCGATCAACGAGGGCGGCTGGCAGTCCGTCCCCAAGCTCGCCTTCCCCGGTGGCGCGCTGATCGGATGCAGCGCAGGCTTTGTCAATGTTCCGCGAATCAAGGGCAGCCATACCGCGATGAAATCGGGCATGCTGGCCGCCGAAAGCGCCTTCCGCGCGATTCAGGCCGATCGCACCTCGGATGAGCTCGGCGATTATCAGGAAGCGGTAAACGCAAGCTGGATCGCGGTGGAGCTCAAGAAGGTCCAGAACGTTGAACCGTGCGTCGACAAGTTCGGCGGTACGATGGGCACCGTGCTGGGCGGCATCGATATGTGGATGCGCCAGCTGGGTATCGGCTTGCCGATCAGCATGAAGCATGAAGCCGACCATACCCACATGGGTCGCAGGGACATTTACAGGCCTATCGCCTATCCCAAGCCCGATGGCGTCATCACCTTCGATCGCTTGTCGTCGGTCTTCCTGTCGAACACCAACCACGAGGAGGATCAGCCGGTTCATCTTCAGTTGAAAGACCCGGCGATCCCTGTCGCCTATAACCTGCCGTTGTATGATGAACCTGCGCAGCGTTATTGTCCGGCGGGGGTGTATGAAATCGTCGGTGAGGAAGAGGGTAATCCGCGTTTCCAGATCAATGCGCAAAACTGCGTCCACTGCAAGACCTGCGACATCAAGGAAATGAGCCAGAACATCAACTGGGTGGTGCCAGAAGGTGGCGGTGGTCCCAATTATCCCAATATGTGATGGGGCAAACTCCTCCGCTTCAAAAGTTGCGGGGGGCGGCCGCGAAGCGGTGGAGGGGAAGCGGCCGGATGCAATGTTCAGGCAAAAGCGCAATCCCGCTTCCGCTCCGTCAGCCCAAGCGCTGCCACAGCCCCGCATCGGGGAGGATTGATCGGATCGGAGCTTCGTTGGTCCTGACAGAAACCGCCTATGCCAAGGTCAATCTGGCGCTGCACGTGCGGCGGCGGCGGAGCGATGGCTATCATGACATCGAAAGCCTGTTTGCGTTTGTCGATGACGGGGATGTGTTGCGGGCTGAGCCGCGGAATGATGGCGTGATAACGCTGAATATCGACGGGCCGTTTGCCACCGGGCTGGACAGCGGCCCGGACAATCTGGTGATGCGCGCTGCCCGATCCCTGCCGCTCAGCGACAAGGCAATCGGAGCCAATCTTCATCTCACCAAAAATCTCCCTGTAGCCTCTGGTATCGGAGGAGGCTCTGCCGATGCCGCTGCGGCGCTGCGCCTGCTCAACCGGCTGTGGGGTTGCGGTCTGGACGACGCCGCGCTGTGCTTGATTGCCCAATCGCTGGGTTCCGATATCCCCGCCTGTGTCATCAGCCGGACCTTGCGGGTCGAAGGGCGAGGCGAAGCTCTGCAACCATGCGATCTGCTTGGCGTGTCGGGTACGTCGATATTGCTCGTCAACCCCGGCATTGCGCTGGCCACCGGGCCGGTGTTTCAGGGCTGGGATCAGCAGGACCGGGGCGCTCTCGATACAAGCAGTCTTGACGCCATAATCGGTGATGGCCGCAACGACCTTGAACCGTCAGCGTGCGCGCTCGTGCCGCAAATCGGCGATGTGATCGCTGTGTCGGGTGCGCAGGCAGGCGCCGCACTGGCGCGGATGTCGGGCAGCGGCGCGACGTGCTTTGCGCTGTTTGGCCACCCCGAGGCCGCTCAACGCGCCCGCGAGTCGATCGGGGCGAGCCATCCAAACTGGTGGATGATGGCTGGAAGTTTGCGATGACTGACTGGCAACCTTTTGAAATCATTGCGCCTCAGCCAGAACAACCAGGCGAAAACATCCTAATCATCGCCGATCATGCCAGCAACTTCGTGCCCCCTGAGATTGACCTTGCCATCCCGCTTGACGCGTTGAGCAAGCACATCGCCAGCGATATTGGTGTTGCACAAGTGACTCGGCTGCTGTGCGATGCAATCGGCTGCGGCGCGGTTCTTGCAGGCGTCTCGCGGCTGGTGATCGATTTCAACCGCGAGGAAGACGCCGCAGGACTGATCCCGCGCATCAGCGACGGCATCGCCATAGCCGGAAACGCAAACGCAGATGCCGAAGCGCGGCTGGCAGCCTATTACCGGCCCTATCACGCGGCGGTTGGCAACGGGCTCGATGCTATCGCAAATCCGTTCATCCTCTCGCTCCACAGCTTCACGCCGCAGCTTGCCTGCGGCCCCGAAGAGCTGCGTCCCTGGGATATCGGCATTCTTTACAACCGCGATGACCGCGCCGCGCGTATCGCTATCCCGCTGCTGGAGGCCGCAGGGCTGAATGTCGGCGATCAGCTTCCTTATTCCGGAACGCTTCTGAACGCGACCATGAACCAGCATGCAGAGGCACGCGGCATCCCCTATCTGGGGGTCGAAATGCGTCAGGACCATGTCGGCACTGGCGTTGGTCAGGCGCGTATGGCGAATATTCTTGCGCCCATCATCCTGGCTTGCCGCAATAACCTTGCGTAACCCGCGCGATTTTTTAAAAGATTACCGCCAAAGATAGGTCCGATCATGACACATTTGTTTGACAAGTCGAAACTGCCCAGCCGCCACGTTTCGGTGGGACCAGAGCGCGCGCCGCACCGCAGCTATTATTACGCGATGGGCTTGACCGAAGAAGAGATCGGACGGCCTTTTGTCGGCATCGTCAGCGCGGGCAATGACAGCGCGCCGTGCAACACGACGCTGAACGCGCAGGCCGATGTGTGCCGCGAGGGCGTGAACAAGGCTGGCGGCATGCCGCGCCGGTTCAATACCATTACCGTCACCGATGGTATTGCGATGGGTCATCAGGGCATGAAAAGCTCGCTGGTCAGCCGTGAGGTTATCGCAGATTCGGTCGAATTGTCGGTGCGCGGCCATTGTTATGATGCGCTGATCGGTTTTGCCGGATGCGACAAATCGTTGCCCGGCATGATGATGGCGATGCTGCGGCTCAACGTACCGTCGATCTTTGTCTACGGGGGGTCGATCCTGCCGGGGAATTATGGCGGCAAGGACGTTACCGTAGCTGATGTCTTCGAGGCGGTTGGCCAGCATGCGGCGGGCAACTGT
>JBBQXX010000118.1:0-8290 GCA_038209235.1 Sphingomonadales bacterium
CTGCCCGCTGCTGCCCTGGCCGGGTTTATCGCCTGGCAGCTGTCGCGGCCCAAGCCTGCACCGGTGGACGACAGCCTGCCTGCCATCCCCGAAAACCCCAATGCCATCGACTGGCAGGATGTATCCGATGGCGCGATGCTGGGGATCGATGTCGGCTATGGGCTGGTTCCGCTGGTCGATGAGCGCCGCGATGCGCCGCTGATGCGCCGCGTCACCGGCATCCGCAAACAGATTTCCAAGGAACTGGGCTTTGTCATCCCGCTGGTCCGGATCAAGGACGACATGAGCCTGCCTGCCAACCATTACCGCATCACCATCGGCGGCACGATTGTCGCTGAGGACGAGATCTGGCCCGAAGACCTGCTGGCGCTCGACAGCGGCGATATCGATGGCAGCATCAATGGCCGCGCCTGCAAGGACCCGACCTTTGGCATGGACGCGATCTGGATCTCGCCCGATATGCGCGCCGAGGCGATTGTCGCAGGCTATACCGTGGTCGATGCTTCAACCGTGATGGCAACGCACCTCAACCAGATGGTGCGGCTGAACGCGGCGCAGCTGTTCGGTATGGACGAGACCAAGAAGCTGCTTGAAACGCTGAAGGAAAGCTCGCCCGAACTGGTCGATGGCCTGACCCCGCAGCCGCTGTCGCTGTTTGCGATCTCGGCTGTGTGCCGCGAACTGCTGCGCGAAGGCGTGCCGCTCAAGGATTTCCGCCGCATCTGTTCTGCGATGGTCGAAGCAGCGGGCGAGAACACCGGGGTTGCCCAGATTGTCGAGGGCGTGCGCCAGCGGATCGGGTCGATCATCATCCAGTCGCTGGTGCCGGTGAACCTGCCGCTGCCCGTCGTCACGCTGGATGCCGAGCTGGAAACGCTGCTCGCCCAGTCGCTGCGGGTGGCAGGCGATGCATCGTTTCCGATCGAACCGGGTCTGGCGCAACGCATTCTGGCAGCGATCGAGCAGGCGGCGCGCCCGCTGATGCTCGAACAGCGCAACTATGCGCTGGTCACCTCGCCGCTGGCGCGCAAGCCGCTGGCCGATCTGCTCCGCCCGCGCTTCCCCGATACACCGGTGCTCTCGTTCCGCGAGCTGCCCGATGACAAGCCGGTCGAGGTGGTCGCAACCGTTGGCGGACAGGCGCAGCACCGCACGGGGCAAGCCGAACATTCTTTCACGCGCGGCTGATCGAAGCCTCAAAGCCGATAATTTTGATAAAGCTGGACACACACAATGCAGCAACTGCCAATTGATACCATCACCTACGGGCGCAAGCCCGCCACGATCGCGCCGGGCAAGCTGATCGAATCGCATCTGCCGCTGGTCCGCAAGCTGGCCTGGCATGTGCGCGGCATGGCGCCGGGTGTGATCGAGATCGAGGATCTGATCCAGATCGGCATGGTCGCGCTGGTCGAGGCGGCAAACCATTATGAAGATCGCGGCCATGGTTTTGCGACGTATGCCAGCATGCGCATCCGCGGCGCGCTGATCGATCACCTGCGCTCTTCGAGCAACATGTGTCGTTCGGCGATGGATTTTCGCAAGAAAATCCGCAAGGCGCAGGAAAAGCTGGTGCGCCTGCTGGGCCGCAACCCCACAGAGGCTGAGCTTGGCGAAGCCATGGGTATGGATGCAGCAGAGTTCCGTATGCGATCAGACGCATCGCAGGACGTGCGCTTTGAATCGATGGACGAGGTCTATTCCGAACATTCGATGTGGTTTGCCGACAGCGAGGATTCGGCTGAAACCAAGATGGAGGCCGACAACCTCAAGCA
Source organism: Sphingomonadales bacterium (assembly GCA_038209235.1). GTDB lineage: Bacteria > Pseudomonadota > Alphaproteobacteria > Sphingomonadales > Sphingomonadaceae > Blastomonas. The sequence goes on from JBBQXX010000118.1 coordinate 1,776, forward strand.
GTTGCTCAATGCCAGCATCGAAACGCTCAAGGACCGCGAGAAGCTGATCTTGCAGCTGCATTATATCGAGGAGATGAACCTCGACGAGATCGGGCTGATCCTGGGGATCACGGCAGCACGGGTCTGCCAGATCAAGAAAACCGCGCTGGAGAAACTGCGCAAACGGCTTGCAAACGCGCGGTGACCCCAAATCCTCCCTGAAGGGGAGGGGGACCGCGAAGCGGTGGAGGGGAAGCGACCGGGTGAGACGATCCAGCTCAAGCACTATCCCGCTTCCCCTCCGTCTCGCCCACGCCACTGGCGTGATTTATCCTTAGCAATGGGCAAGCGGCGATCCACCTCCCCGAACGGGGTGGATTTGTGCACTGTCGCTACCCGTTCACAGAGCACGAAAAACCCCCTTCCTTTTCGGGAAGAGGGTTGATCGAGAGAATTAAAAGGCTTCGGCGATTAAGTTGTCGAAAAAAATAGCCGTTGCGGAGCCTTTACGCGTCAGACCGCTGATGGTTCCTGATCAATTAACGGATCAGGCTCAATACGCCCTGCTGGCTCTGGTTCGCCTGGGCGAGCATTGCCGTCGAAGCCTGGCTGAGGATCTGCGACTTGGCGAGCTGGGTCGATTCTTCCGAGAAGTCAGCATCCTGGATGCGCGAGCGCGATTCTGTCAGGTTGGTGACGCGGTTGACCAGGCTGGAAACGGTTGCCTGCAAACGGTTCTGCGCAGCACCCAAAGTTGCCTGGGCGGTTGAGATCGTGTCGAGCGCGGTACCGAGCGTCGTCAGCGCGGTAGTGGCACCGGCCGCTGTAGCAACGGTTGTGGCAGTGACGCCGAGGGCAGCGGCGTCGACATCGGTCAAGGCGACCGAAACGGTTTCTGCAGCAGCTGAACCGGTCTGGACGGCAACGGTAGCGTTGGTGCCATCAAGCAGCGCCACGCCGTTGAAGTTGGTGCGGGTGGCGACATCGCCGATCTGAAGGATCAGTTCGGAAACTTCAGCCTGCAAGTTGACGCGGTCGCTGTCCTGCAGCGTGCCAGAAGCCGACTGCACAGCCAATTCACGCATACGCTGGAGCATGTTGACGATTTCGTTCATGCCGCCTTCTGCGGTCTGTGCCAGCGAGATGCCGTCATTCGCATTGCGCACAGCCTGGTTCAGGCCGCGGATCTGCGAGGTCATGCGGGTGGCGATCGAGTTGCCGGCGGCGTCGTCTGCTGCCGAGTTGATACGACGGCCAGTCGAAAGACGTTCAATTGCCTTCGACAGGCCCATTTCTGCTTTGGTCGATGCCTGGGATGCACGCATCGCCGCGACGTTGGTTCCGATAACAGTCATCTGTTGTTCCTTTCAGTGTCAAAATCGGGGCGGCTCGGTCCCACCAAAGCGGCCTTGAAAGCGTTAACGACGCTGGGCAGATTGGATTAAGAAAAAAGTTCGCGGCGCTCTGGCGGGGCAGGGGACGGCAAAAGTCTGGGCTGTCATTATTCCGGCAGGTGTCAATTTTCCGTCACCCCTGCGCGGGTCACCGCGTCAATAAAATGCCGGGTCATTCGCTTGCCTTATATACAGCCAAGCTAGAGCCGCCGTTTTTGGCCATTCCCCCGAACTGGCACAAGCTTTGCTTTGTTAAGCGTTGCGGGGCCTCCCTTTAACGGCAGCTTCCGCGGCACATTAAGTCGGGGGACTGAAATATGATCGAATGCATGTTGAGCGAGGCCGTTCGGACGAAACTGCCGATGCTCGAAGTCTGGCTGAAATCTGCGTGGATCAACCCGGTAGCGACCCCGGGCGCCACCAACGCTGCCAGTACCGTACGCCTGCTGATGGCGCAGGAGATCGCATCGGCCAGCCACCGCGACATCCTGATCGATTTGCGCGATGGTGCACCTCAGCTGGTGCGCGCAGCCAATGGACTTCCCGCACGCGTCGCTTTCGGCTTCGACGATATGCCTTTCGGGCTGGCGCTGGTCGCTGAACTGCTGCGTGCAGATCGTGGCCCGGCTGTCGGTGAACCTGCGATGGCCAAGCTGATGGGCTATGCCGCGCGGATCGCGCGCAGCGACGCCAGCGTGCTCATCCAGGGCGAAACCGGCACCGGCAAAGAGGGCATGGCCCGTCTGGTACATGACCAGAGCCCGCGCGCCAAAAGCCCGTTCATCGCCATCAATTGCGCCGCCTTGCCTGAAACGATGGTCGAGGCAATCCTGTTTGGCCACAAGAAGGGCGCATTTACCGGCGCGTCATCCGATGGCGAGGGCCTGTTCCGCGCTGCCGATGGCGGCACATTGTTCCTCGATGAGATCACCGAACTTCCCCTCGCGCTCCAGGCCAAGCTGCTGCGTGCGCTGCAGGAAGGCGAGATCCTGCCGGTTGGTGAAACCCGCGCGGTCAAGGTCGACGTGCGCATCGTCACCGCCGCCAACCGCGATGCCGCCGAACTGGTCGCGGCAGGCGAGTTTCGCGAAGACCTTTACTGGCGGCTCAACGTGATGCCGATCACGCTGCCGCGTCTTTGCGATCGTCGTCAGGACATCCGCGCGATTGCTGCTGCGATGTTGCTCCGGATGCAGGGCGACGCCAGGGATTTCGCCTGGTTGAGCGCCGGGGCACTGGAAACCCTTCAGGCGCACAGCTGGCCGGGCAATGCCCGCGAGCTGGGCAACGTGCTGCAACGCGCAATGGTGCTGCGCGATGGCGACAGCATCGAAGCTGACGATCTGGGTATCGCGCCTGCTCGGGTGTTCACCGCGCCAGCTCCGACATTTGCCGCACCAACTACCATGGCCACTGTTCCGGCAGCCTTCGGCCCACGCGCCGATCCGGTGCCCGCTGCAGGATCGGTCCGGCTGATGCGCGCAGGCGATCTGCACAGCCTGTCGCGTGCGGTCGAGCATGACGCGATCCAGCAGGCGCTCGACGAGAATGGCGGCAACCGCCGCGAAACCGCCCGCATGCTGGGCATTTCCGAACGCACCTTGCGCTACCGGCTCGCCAATATGCGCGAGCTGGCGGCAGCAGCGTGAACCGGTAACGGAGGCCCAAGCCCATGAGCGCGATCAGCAGTTCCATCCTCGCCGCCCGCAACGCCATTCTCCAGCAGAACAGCGCGTTGCAGCAGCTCAACAAAACCCCGACGCTGGGTACCGAGCCCACCGAAAACCGGCCTGATGGCTTTGCCAGCTCGATGCGTGCTGCGCTCGATCAGGTCAATCAGGTGCAGCACGCATCGTCCGAGGCAGCGACATCCTATGAAATGGGCCAGACCACCGACATCGCAGCGGTGATGATGGCCAAGCAAAAGGCGTCGATCGGTTTCGAGGCGACGCTTCAGGTCCGTAACAAATTGCTGTCCGCGTATCAGGACATCATGAACATGTCGGTGTAATCCATGTCAGACATTATCCTCAGCCCCGGCGATGGCGGCAGCACAAACTCCGCCCCGGTGATTATTCCTGGCCCGCGTGGCTCGGGCACTTCGGCACGGATGCTCAGCGGCACCACCATTCCGGCGCAGGTCCGCGACTTCGTCAGCCAGCCAGCGGTTGCCAAGGCGATGCCGCTGATCGGTTTTATTGCCATCGTGATGATAGCGGTGCTGGCATGGGCCGCCTTGCGCGAACCGCCACAGCGCGATCTGTTCCGCGGATTGCCCGATGGCGACAAGGCCGCGGTGATTGCCGCGCTCGATACATCGACCATCCCCTATACCTTCGATGACACCAACGGTACCATCATGGTGTCTGAAGATGATTACCACCCCGCGAAAATCGCACTCGCTGCCCAGGGCCTGCCCAAGAGCGCGCCCAGCGGCGATGAGCTGATCTCATCGATGCCAATGGGCGCAAGCCGCGCGGTCGAGAACGAAAAACTGCGCGCCGCACGTGAGATGGATCTGGCGCGCAGCATAGAGGCAATGGACTCGGTGGTTGCGGCGCGGGTCCACCTCGCCGTCGAGCCACCCAGCATCTTTATCCGTGAGCGCAATGAACCTGCCGCATCGGTGGTATTGCAACTGGCGGATTCGGGCCGTCTGCCTGAATCGCAGGTGCAGGCAATCGTCCATCTGGTGGCAAGCTCGGTTCCGGGCATGTCATCGGAAAACGTATCGCTGGTCGATCAGAACGGACGCCTGCTTTCCAGCAACGCCAAGGGCGGCGGAATGGACGATGCCGAACGGCAGATCGAAGTGAAGGAAGCCATCGAAGAACGCTATCGCCGCCAGCTGACCGCGCTGCTGACCCCGCTACTGGGCGAAGGCAATTTTGTCGCCGAAGTCTCGACCGAGGTGAACTTTGCCGAGCGGCAGGCGACGACCGAGACCTATCCTGCCGACGAAGCGCGGGTGCGCAGCGAACAGCGGGTGATCTCGACCGAGGACCAGCCGGCAGAAGCTGGCGGTATCCCCGGCGCGCTGGCCAACGAGGCTCCGGCTGAAACCACGACTGCTACCACCCCCGGCGCTGAACTGGCTGGTGCCGAAGGTGCTCTGCCCGGTGTCACCACGACGCGCAACGAGCAGGTCAACCGCAACTTCGAGCTTGGTCGTCAGATCGCAGTAACCCGTGAGCCTTCGGGCCAGGTTAAGCGGATCTCGGTTGCCGTGGCGATCAAGAACCTGGCTGGCGGCAAAGAGCGCAGCGCGCAGGAAATTGCCGCGATCGAGGCTCTGGTCAAAGGTGCGATCGGCTTCGATACCGCACGTGGCGATCTGGTGGCAATCTCGTCGCGCAATTTCGAGCCGGTCACCAAGCTGGTTGAACCGTGGTATGAAACCAGCTGGTTCACCTTGCTGGTGCGCAACCTGTCTGCGCTGCTGGTCGCTCTTGCCATCGTGTTCGGTATCGGCCGCCCGTTGCTCAAGCGCTACACAAAGCAGAAAGCCGACGATAAGGCAGGGGCGCTGGCGGGAGCAGAAGCCATTGGCGGGCCCGGCCCGCTGCTCACCCAGGCGATGGCGCGCAACGGCGGCGACAACGAACCGGTCACGCTCGATATGATCAATGCAGCGCAAAGCTATCAGGAACGCGCCTTGCTCATTCAGAATTTCGTACGGCAGAACCCCGATCACGCCACTTTGGTCGTGCGTGATCTGCTGAAGGGCCATTCCGACGCTGCCAAGGAACCGGCTCATGCCTGACGCATTTGATGATGTTGTCGAAGATGGCGTTGCCCCTGCGGCGCGCGCGCCGATCAAGGGCGATCAGGCCGCTGCCATTCTGATGCTGTTGTTTGCCGAAGAACAGGCCGCCGAAATCCTCACCCGGCTTGAGCCCGACGAGGTCCGCCAGCTCAGCGAGATCATGTATTCGGTTGCCGATGTCGGCGCAGAAGACATCAACGAGGTGCTCGACCTGTTTATCGAAAAGGCGAAGAACCGCACTACCGTGGGCTATAAGGCTGATGTACAGATCGAGGGTATGCTGAAGCTTGCGCTGGGTGACCGGCGCGCCGAAACCATGCTGACCCGCGTCGCACCCAAGAAGACCGGCAACGGGCTTGAGGCGCTCAAATGGATGGACGCGGTAGAGATCGCGCTGCTGGTCGAGCATGAGCATCCGCAGATCGCAGCGGTGATCCTGTCTTACCTGAAGCCGGAGGTTGCCGCCAACGTGCTGCAGCTGCTGCCCACCGACGCGCAGGATGATATCGTCTTCCGGCTGGCCACGCTGGGTCCGGTCAGCGCCGAGGCGCTGGAGACCATCGAGGCCTTGCTCGCCAGCCAGGGTGCAGGCCAGCGCAGTGGCGGATCATCGTCTTCGGGCGGCACATCGGATGCGGCGGCGATCATGAATGTGATCAACAAGCGCGAGAGCGCGCGCATCATCCGCGGGGTGACCAAGCGCGACAAGGAGATCGCCCGCAAGATCGAGGACGAGATGTTCGTCTTTGCCGATCTGCTGCGGCTCGACCCCAAGGATCTGGGCGCGCTGGTGCGCTCGATCGAGGCAGAGGTTCTGGTGCCTGCGCTGAAGGGTGCCGACGAAAAGCTGCGCGACAAGATGTTCGGCTGCATGTCGAGCCGTGCAGCCCAGTCGATCGCCGACGATATCGCCGAACGCGGCCCGATGCCACTGTCCGAAGTGGTCGAGGCGCAAAAGGCGATCGTCCAGGCCGCCAAGCGGATGGCCGATGCCGGCGAGATCGTGATCGGCGGAGGTGGCGACGAGTATGTCTGATCGCCCGATGACCCCCGGCCCGGACGGCTTGGCGCAAAGTGTGCCGGTATCGGACAGTCTGCCAGTTTGGGACAGTCTGCCGGTATGGGACAGTCTGCCGGTATGGGATGTGCAGATGCCGCCAGCGGTGTTTCGCCCCTCGCCGATGTTCACCGCGATGTCAGCTTTTGTCGGCGCCAACGCGCAGGCTCCAGCGATGAACTTTGACGACGAGGATGACGGTCTCGACGACTCTGTGATCGAACAGGGCCCCTCGGCGGACGAACAGCTGGTCCAGGCCTATGAGCAGGGCATTGCCGATGGCATCGCCCAGGCGCGCGCCGAACATCACGCCAGCGAT
>JBBQXX010000119.1:0-8177 GCA_038209235.1 Sphingomonadales bacterium
GGCTTTGAAGACTTGGTCGAAACCCGGTTGAGCGCCGATTCACCCAGCGCACGATTGCCCGGCGGGAATTTTGCGATCATCACGCTGGATATTGCGCGCTTCAGCCAGATCAACGAATGCGCAGGCGGGGTGGTCGGCGACGAGCTGATTATCACTGTGGCGCGACGTCTGGTCGGTCGGATGCGCAAATCTGATATCACAGGCCGGATCGGCGGCAACGAATTTGCGCTGTTCGTGCCGCTTCGCACTGGCAGCGTGCGCGAGATCACCAGGATCACCAATCGCCTGCGCGATATTTTCGTTCTGCCCTACCGCCTGTCCGATCTGGAAATTCAGATAGACGGCGCGGTCGGGGTGGCTCTGGGTAAAACGGGCCAGAATGACTGCGCCACCTATATCCGCCAGTCGCAAAGTGCGCTGAAGCGCGCCAAGCTCACCCGGCAGGCGGAAATCTACACGCCCGAAGAACTGGACAAGGCACGGCGCCGGTTCACGCTGGAAACAGAATTGCGCAAGGCAATCGAGAACGACCGGCTTGAGCTGTATTTTCAGCCGCTGATCGACATGAGCAATGGGTTTGTCACCGGTTTTGAGGCGCTGGCGCGGTGGAATGACCCTGACTATGGCATGATCTCCCCGGTCGAGTTCATTCCCGTTGCCGAGGAGTGCGGACTGATCGTGCCGCTGGGGCGCTGGGCGCTGGACAAGGCGTGCAAGGTGCTCAACGATTGGGATGCGCAGGCCGGCGAAATCCTGCCGCTGAAGATCAGCGTCAACGTGTCGGCCGTCCAGTTTGCGCGCGATGACATTCCCAACATGGTCTCCGACATACTGCGCGCCAACAAGACCAAAGCCCGGCGGATTTGTCTGGAACTGACCGAATCTGTCATTGTCAGCGATCCGGCGCGCGCTGCCAGGGTGATGCACGCGCTGCGCAATCTTGACGTGTCGCTGGCGATGGATGATTTCGGCACGGGCTATTCCAACCTGGCCTGCCTTCAGCAATTGCCGATCGATATACTGAAGATCGACCGCAGCTTCGTGTCGCAAATGCTGCAAGAGCGCGACAAGGTTGCGATTGTGCGCGCCATCCTGTCGCTGGCCAGCGCGCTGGGAATGGAAACGACCGCCGAAGGGATCGAAACGCTGGAGCTTTCCCACACGCTTGCGGCACTGGGCTGTTCGTATGGCCAGGGATATTATTATTCGCCGCCGGTTCCGGCTGATCAGGCGTTTGCCTATCTGAAGGGCCGGATGGGCTGATCAGGCGGTTTCGTTGGCGACCATCGCGGCGAGCTGATGCGCGCGTGCTTCATCGGGAAAGTGCTCGCTGATCCAGCGCCGCCGGGTTTCTCCCAGCACCCGGGCGACGTCCGGGCCAGCGCTGACCCCCAGATCCAGAATATGCCGCCCGCCGACCGGAAACGGTGGCGCGCTCCAGCCTTGCAGGCTCGCCCATTGGTCGCGCGCCTGCTCTTCATCCCCGCGCAGCAGCAGCCATCCAGCAGCCAGATGCGCAGGATGCAACGTGGCTGCAACCTGCCGTGCTGAACCTTGCCCGGGCCATGGCATCGCATATCGCGCCAGTGCCAGACGTTGCGCCTTGGACAGCCGCAGCCGCGCTGCGACACCGTCTGCCACCAGCGCATCCACTGGCAACAGCGCCGCGAGCCGCAACAGCCCATCGGCAGCCGCGCCGACCTGCGCTTCGCGGCGCAGCAGATCGCGCAATACGGTCAGGCCATCATTCGCCATCTGTGGCAGCAACTCTGGCCAGATGGCTGAATCGGCCATCAACTGCGTGGCATCCAGCGGGCTGGCACTGCCCAGCAACAACAGCAATTCGCGGGCGATCCGCTCACGCGACAGAGCTTTCAGCCGCTTGGCATGCAGCGCGCAAGCGTGCAGGGCCTGCTGATCGGCCGTGCCACCAAAACGCGCATAGAACCGGAAATAGCGCAGGATACGCAGATGATCTTCCAGAATGCGCGCATTTGCGTCGCCAATGAAGCGGACGCGCTGCGCCGCCAGATCATCGAGTCCGCCGAAATAGTCGGTAACCTGCAACGTCTGCGGGTCGGCAAACAGCGCGTTGATGGTAAAGTCGCGCCGCGCCGCATCTTCGCGCCAGTCATCGGTAAACGCGACTTCGGCATGACGGCCATCGGTGGTGACATCGCGCCGCAACGTGGTGATCTCGACCGGACCACCGGGCAGTACCGCGGTCACCGTGCCGTGATCAATGCCGGTGGGTACCGCCCTGATCCCCGCTGCTTCCAGCCGGGTGATCACTTCGCCAGGCAGCAACCGGGTGGCGATGTCGATATCGACAGCATCGATGCCGAGCAGCGCATCACGCACCGCACCGCCGACAAAGCGGCACTGGTCGCCAATCGGATCGATCGCCTGCAGCATCGCGATCAGATCTGCGCGCTGGGTCCATTCGGCCCGAACCATTGCCCGTTCGGTCACGCCGCGGTGCCTTCCAGCCTGCGCGCCAAGTTGGCGATGATCCCGGCGGTCACGCCCCAGATCCGCCGCTGACCCCAGTTTATCTCGATATACCGCCGTTCAGCGCCATTCCAGAACGCGGTCTGGTGAATGTGATTGCCGCTATCGAATATGAAATCGAGCGGCACTTCGAACCAGTCGGCGACCTCGCCGGGATTGGGCCTGTAGGTGAGGTCAGCCGCGACCACGCTTAGCACAGGAGTGATCGCAAAGCCGCTGCCGCTGCGGTATTCGTCTGCCGCGCCGATGACGCGAACGTCATGCGGTGCAAGCCCCAGTTCCTCGTCTGCCTCACGCAAGGCAGCGGCAATAGCATCTGCATCACCCGGATCGATCTTGCCGCCGGGAAAGGCGACCTGGCCAGGGTGGCTGCGAAGATAATCGGGCCGCTGGGTCAGGATGACCCCGGGATTTGGCCGGTCTGTGACCGCGATCAGAACTGCGGCGGGAATATGAATCCCTTTTTGAAGCGGGATGTGGCGTTCATCGACGTTGGCATCGAACTGCCCCTCGCTGGCGGCCAAGGCTTGGCTCAGCCGGTCAAACAGGCTCATACGCCGTGCACCCTGTCGAGCCGGAAGCAGGCGCCGTCGCTCCAGATCGGCAGGGTGGTCGCATCGTTGCCGGCATCGTCCTGATCGCCCAGCGCCATCTCGACCAGATCGTAATAGACGCTGCGGCCGATTTTGGCCTCAAGCCCGCGCCACAGACCCAGATACGGTCGCGGCTCATCGATGCTTCCTCGCAGGCTCAACGGTTTTTGCGCGCTGCAAACCACCAATTCGTCGGTGTTGAGGCGAAACGCCAGACGGCGCGCGGTGCCGCAGCCTTCGGTCTTCACCTCAACTGCCAGCAAGGGCGCGTCCTCAACCTCGATCCACTGTTTTTCAAAAGGCGTGACCAAGGCATGTCTGCCGTCTTCTTCGCGCCGCAGGATGCTGGCGAAAACGCGCACCATCGCCGGGCGAGAGATCAGCCCGCCCTGATGATACCAGCGTCCGTCCGCCGCAATCCGCATCTGGCTGTCGCTGGTCGATTGCGGCGACCATTGCTCGACCGGAGGCAGCTTGCGCGCGGCGACCAGCCGGGCAATCTCGGCCAGCGACAGGTCTTCCATCTGAGGGGGTGGTTGGTAAGGCATCAGGGTTTCAGATAAGCATGCGCTGGGCCGGTTGCAAAGCCTGTCGCCAGCAAATGCGCGTTCTGGCCTATCGCCACGGCCCCAGCATGCCGCGCGCCGGCATCACCGAATCGGGACGCGCCAGCGCCAGCAGCCGGTGCTGTTCATAAGGGCCGGGCAAGGCCCACCCGCCGGTTTGATCTGCGCTGAAGCCAAAGCGGTCGCCATAATATTGCGGATCACCCAGCAGCACCAACGGCAGCTTTTCACCGACGCCCAGCGCGCCGAATACAGCCGCCATCAGCGCCCGGCCAATACCCTGGTCCTGATGATCGGGGGCAACGCCGACCGGCCCGACCAGAATCATCGGATAAGCCATGCCATCAGGGTCGGTCAGCGCCACCGGCCAGCATTGGATGGAGCCAACCAGCCAGTCGTCTTCATCAAGCGCGGCAAAGCTGAGCGCGGCAAGCGGCTCAAGCGTGTCGCGCACCCGATAGATCGTGCGCGCCAATCGCTCTGCACCGAAAACCCGGTCGAGCAGTTCCTCAACCCAGGCGCTATCGACCTGATCGAGCGGAATAATCTTGAATTCGGTCATTGTTCCAGACAGATAGGCAAAGCGGCTGAAGAAAGGCCAATTAGGGGGGCGTCCGCATCAAGTCGAGCATGATTTCACGGTATATTGCGGTTCGGGTTCAGGGAAGTCTGCATGAGGATTTTTCCACTGGACCATTCGAATTGCCAAGTCCGTGGGGTTTTCCTATGTGTGACGCGAGGGCAACAGGGGTAGTCTATGGTCATCGCCGAAAAACAGCATACAACAATCTGGCTGGCACGGTTGTGCCTTTTGCTCGGGGCGGGGTCCATCGTGCTTGCGCTGGTCGGCGCGATCGGGGCCGGGCAGGATTGGTGGGGCAAGCTTGACGGCATCAGCTTCGTGACGGCGGCGGTGGTCGTTGCACTGGCTGGCCTCATCTTCTCGCTGATCGTGCTGCTGCTCTATCGCAAGAAGAGCGTATCGATCCGTAACCTGACGTTGGCTGGTCTGGTGTGCTCGCTGGCGTATCTCGGGTTCATCGGATACTGGATAAATGTTGCGATCAGTCTGCCGCAAATCCACGATATCACGACAAATCTTGATAATCCGCCTGCGTTCAAGGTGTTAAAACTGCGTGCCGATGATTTTGCCGATGTGCCCGGGCGCGGAGAAGAGCAATATTCTGGCATGGACGCCATGGACCGTTGGAAGGTCCTCCATCGCGATGCGTACGGTGACATAAAGACGGTGACCCTGCAAATGCCGGTGCCCGAGGTGGTCAAGCTGGCCGAAAAGTTGTCCAGGGAGCGCGGCTGGGAAATTGCGGTTGCAAAGCCCGATGAAGGACGGCTGGAGGCAATCGACACCGTTTCGCTGTTCAAGTTCAAAGATGATGTCGTGCTGCGTGTTCAGCCGGGGGCAGGCGGGCTGACCAGTCAGGTCGATATGCGCTCGGTCTCGCGGGTCGGGCTCAGCGACCTGGGTGTCAACGCCCAGCGCATCCGCAGCTTCCTTGCCGATCTGCAGGAAGCGGCTGGCAAAGCGCAATAGCGCCTGCGCGGGGGGTCAGGGCGTCTGCGAGGTAGCCGTGCTGGAGGCGTTTTCCACTCGCGTGCGATCGGCCAGCATCACCGTCGAACTGGCCTTGGCCAGAACCTTGCCCTGACCATCGAGCAATTGTCCTTCGAGAAAGCAGGTGCTGCGACCGCGCCGCTCGACCCACGCCTTGGCGATCACCACGCCGGGGCGCGCCGGGGCAAAGAAGCTCACCTTCAGTTCCAGCGACATCGGCACCACATCCGGCCCGGTCATCGCCATCGCCGCGTGCGCCATGGCCGCATCGATCCAGCCGGTGACGAAACCGCCCTGAACCACACCGCCCGAATGGCACATATGCGCGCCGGCCTGATATTCGATGGTGGCAAGTCCATCGGGATGGATTTCGGCGATGCGGATAAAGCCGAGGCTGTGGTTCAGGTCATGTGCTAAAGGTTCGATCATATTCGTCATGGCGCTCCGGGGGTCTGGCAGTCAGACCCGGTGTCTGCACGCTCGCACCGGCAGCCGCGCCACGCAATCGTGAAATCGTTGAAATGGGGATACCTGCCCGGCCAGGGGCGGCGTCCCGGGCGGAACCATGATGCCGCTGCGCTGTAATGTGTCTCAGCAATGAGGACGAACCCATGACCCTGATGAAATTCGCGATGACATCATCCGCCTGCGCCGCAGCGCTCGCTTTAGCCGGGTGCGGCACCAACACGACCAACTATCCCGAGGCTGCTCCTGCATCAATCGAAGCCGATGGCCCGGCCACCGCAAATGATACAGCACTGCCGATGATGGCCACGGCCAGCCTGAAGACTCCGGATGGCAAGGATGTTGGGACGGTCACCGCAACTGCTGCAGACGGCGGTATCAACATCTCCATTTCGGTGATGGGAATGACCGCAGGCGATCATGGCGTGCATGTCCACACGGTCGGCAAATGCGATGCTCCAGCGTTTGAAAGCGCCGGTGGCCACTGGAACCCCGGTGGGGCCCAGCACGGCCTCAGCAATCCTGAGGGTCAGCACAGCGGCGATATGCCCAGCCTGACCATTGCCACCGATGGAACGGGCAAGCAGGACTATGCAATCAAGGATGCTGCCTTCGACCGGCTGCTCGATGCAGACGGGGCTGCGATTGTTATTCACGCCAAGCCTGATGACCAGATGACCGACCCATCGGGCGACAGCGGCAAACGCATCGCCTGTGGCGTACTGATGAAAGGTTAGCGTTGCCTCTCGTTATAGTCGATGCGGATGCGGACCCATTCGCCGACCTTGGATTGCCCGCCGACACGCGGCGGCCGGACACGAAATTGCCAGGCTGCGGCAAGAACCGCGCGCGCAATTCCCGAGCCTTGCGGGGTTTCACCCAGTTCGACACAATCTTCGACGCGAAAATCAGGAACAGTCCGGCACGCGATCAATGCAGATCCGGGGCCGCGCGCGGTGGAAAGATAGCCGCTCAATTCATCATCATAAGGCTCGCGATACCAGGCTGCGCCATACAGCGGCTCACCGTTGGGGCCTGATCCGCTGACCCGGGCGGTATCCCCTGGGGTGCCGGTGTCGGGCGGACCATAAACCCTGCCACTGGGCGCGGCAGGTTTGGCAGGTTTGGTTGCCGCCTGTGGCGCCGCTGGCCGGGCCGAGGGCATCGGCACGATCGGCGGCGGCGCCGGCGAGGTTTGCGGGGTTGCGGGCGGTGCCGGTGTTTGCGTCGGTGCGGTTTCGGTCTCGGTCGGCTGCGGTGCTTGCGCTGCATCCTGTGTGGGGGCCGGGGTTTCTTCTTCGACCGGCTCGGCCACAGGCTCCGGGGTCACCCCGAACACCGTCAGCGACGACTCATCGGGCGGCGATCCGGGCGGCGCAACCGATATCGACAGCAGCGCCAGCACAATCAGGATTTCGGCAAGCAGGGCAAACACCACGCCGCCCACGCCCCGACCAAAACGCGCGCGAAGTTGCTGCAACCAGGAACCGTCTTGCAGCCGGTCGGCGTCAGATTGATCAGATTGCGACAAGAAACCTCTACTTCGACGTGACCTGGATGACTGCATCCCCCCGCCGTACAGTGCCTACAATACCTATGCAGGCAATGTGCCCAAAATATGTCAGCCCCCAAGACGCAGGCCAATGCACGGGCATGGCCTGCAAAGCAACCGGCCCGGTGATGTTCGGCACTATCGTTTCGATCGAGATCATTATATCCCGAGCCAAATCCGCTAACAACGACCGCTTGGGGTAACGCAATTTCGTCGCTTGAAAATTCTGCCGCAATGTCAAGCGCGACCCGTCTGCTTGGGATCGTATCGCTGGCCATGTTTGGCGCGGTGCATCCTGGTATTGCGTTGGCTGGGCAGCAAACCACCTTATCGCCGCATGCCGCTCAAGCTGTTGATTGCGGTGGCGTACAGGCAGAGGCCGACCAAGCTTTTGCAGCAACCGACTATGTTCGCACCGCAACGGCTTCGAGCCAGCTTCTGGAACTGTTGCGCGCCGGAAAGGCAACCTGTTCGGTCGATTATGCCATCGCCCTGAACAACCATGCGCTCAATCTCGACAAGCTGCGCCGGGGTGCGGAAGCCGAGCCCTTCTTCATCGAGGCGCTCGAGCGCAAACGCGCCGCAGACGGCGCGCAGCACCCCGATGTGCTGGTCATCCTGCACAATTACGCGCTGATGCTGGAAGGGCTGGGGCGGTACAGCCAGGCAGAGCCATTGTTCCGCGAAGAATTGCAACTCAGCTTTGCGCTCAACGGCCCGGCGAGCTCCGACGCGCTCGACAGCCTGAGCGCCTATGCAGTGACGCTGGCACAACTGGTGGTCCGATTCTGACATTTGCATCCCATTCCGGCTTGCGCTGGAGCAAATGTCAGAATCATCAGGACCACTAGTAATTATATGGTGCTAGTGGATTGCATGATTTTGACATTCGAAGTGGGACCTGACCGCAAGCGGGA
>JBBQXX010000120.1:0-8081 GCA_038209235.1 Sphingomonadales bacterium
ACCCTGGCTGCCATCACCGGCGAGGCAGTCACAGCGCACGTCACCGGCCGCACACCCGCGGTCGACCTTAGGCCGTTCGATCCGGCACGATTTGGAGGAACACCATGACAGGCATCAGCGGATCAAGCGCCGCACAGCAGCGGGCGCAGATCACACCGTAGACCGATATAGCCCCGCCCAGCACTGCCGGTGAGCGGGGTGTGCGGCTGTCGGTAACACCCAAGCAAGCTTGATCGTCGCGTAAAGATGGAGATGTCCGAACAGACGGGCTGCTGGTAAGCCAAGGACTGAATGGCAAAGGGCAAAGGGCGAACGACAGCGTCTGCGAAGTTACACGAACCCACCTGCTCTGGCACAAGACGACGCTGCATTTCTCGCCCCCGGCATGTGCTTTTCCGACGAACCGACAATCGGGCTGGCTGATCGCTTTAGCGTGCGACTGGAGGATTGCTGCTATATGGCTGACGACGGGCCGAGGTGGTTTACGCAGCAGCAGGTGGCGGTTGATGCCCCGTTTGAGTGAGTGTCTGACGCACGCGGCAGCGGCAACAACACGCCGTAACGCCCGCCCACCACCAACACAGTTGGCCCTGCACCAAACCGGTGATACGCCCTTTGCATGATTATCGATGCCCAAGCCCACACCCCCGGACTACCTGTGGCGCGCAAGCGTTGGTATGCGCAGCTGTATGTCCAGGTGTTTGCTGCGATTGTCGCAGGCGTGTTGCTGGGCCATTTTGCGCCGCAGGCCGGGGCGGCGATGAAGCCGGTCGGGGATATCTTTATCAAGCTGGTCAAGATGGTCATCGCCCCGGTGATCTTCCTGACCATCGTTACCGGCATCGCCGGAATGCGCGATCTCAAAAGTGTCGGGCGCGTCGCGGGCAAGGCGTTCAGCTATTTCCTGTTCTTCTCGACTCTCGCGCTGGTGCTGGGGATGATCGTCGCCAATGTGGTGCGGCCCGGCGATGGCCTGAATATCGATCCGGCAACGCTTGATACCAGCAAGGTCAGCGAGTTTACCGCCAAGGCGCAGGACAGCACGATCACCGGCTTTTTGACGGGCATCGTGCCGGACACGTTCCTGTCGTCGATGACGCAGGGCAACATCCTGCAGGTGCTGTTCGTCTCGATCCTGTTCGGCGTATCGCTGGCGATGATCGGTGACCGCGGATCAAAGGTGCTGGGGCTGCTCGAAGATGTGTCGATCGCCTTTTTCAAACTGGTCGGCATCGTGATGCGCGCCGCTCCGATCGGCGCATTCGGTGCGATGGCCTTCACCATCGGCGAATACGGCATCGGCACGCTTGCCAATCTGGCCGCGCTGGTCGCAACCTTCTACATCACCTCGTTGCTGTTCGTGCTGATCATCCTGGGGATCGTGGCCCGGCTGTGCGGCTTTTCGATCTTGCGGTTCATCGGCTATCTTAAGGCCGAACTGCTGCTGGTGCTGGGCACATCGTCATCGGAAAGCGCGCTGCCTTCGCTGATCGAGAAGATGGAGCGCGCCGGGTGTCCCAAGTCGATCGTCGGACTGGTCGTCCCCACCGGCTACAGCTTCAATCTGGATGGTACCAACATCTATATGACGCTGGCTGCGCTGTTCATCGCGCAGGCGTGCAATGTCGAACTTTCGATCGGCGAACAGTTGCTGCTGCTGGGTGTGGCGATGCTGTCGTCAAAGGGCGCGGCCGGTGTCACCGGCGCAGGTTTCATCACGCTGGCAGCGACGCTGTCGATCGTGCCATCGGTGCCGGTGGCGGGGATGGCGCTGATCCTGGGGATCGACCGGTTCATGTCGGAATGCCGCAGCCTCACCAACTTCATCGGCAACGCGGTTGCTACCGTGGTGGTGTCGAAATGGGAGGGCAAGCTGGACAAGCAGCAGTTTGACCTGGCGCTGGCCGGCAGGATGCCGCGTGTCGAGGATCTCCCCGAAGGCATAGTCGCCGCCGAGTGACCCTAATAATTGCGGCCACGTGAGTATATTCCGACCCTCACGCCGACACCCATAAGCGCCTACGTTTGACGAGGGATGCTTTTTTGCGGGAAGATGCCTGGATTCATGGCCGTGCGCGAAGTGCCTGTCATATGCGTTGGTGGTTCCGCCGGGGGGCTGGATGCCTATGTGCGCCTGCTGGACAATTTACCGGTCGACCTGGGTGCGGCGATCGTGATCGTCAACCATTTGAGGACGGTGTCGACGCTCCTCCACGAGATTCTCCCCAAGCACACCGGCATGCCTGTCGATCTGATCGTCGAAGGGCTCGATATCCAGCCCAACCGGGTATTTATCATTCCGCCGCAGCGCGACCTGCATGTCCTGAACGGAGAGTTTCGGCTGGAACCTATTTCAAAGCCGAGAGGGTGGCCCGATGTGATCACCGTCTTCCTGCGATCCCTGACACAGCACTGGCATGGCAAGCTTGTCGCCGTCATCGTGTCGGGTTACGATGGTGATGGTGCCGATGCGTTGTGCGGCATACGTGACGTTGGCGGGATAACGATCGCGCAGTTGCCTGAATCAGCGGGCCAGCCCGATATGCCCGACAGCGCGATTGCCAGCGGGTGCGTCGATTTTATTCTGACCCCCGAGCAGATCGCCGAACAACTCACCAACATTATCAGACCCATCGTAAAGGGCGATCAATCAACACCATGAGTAAGCACAGTGCACAGCAACGGCTGAATGATACTTCGTCCGGAGGCATGGGGTCGTTGCGCCAGCGCCCGGATAAAGCCGCCGGGTCGGTTGATCCAGGTTACTTGCAGCTACGGTGCGGCATGACATGGCCGGATCACGCCTGGATTGAAGGTTAGGCAATGGCTGGCCCGCCCTCCAACACGCTCCTCAATGATGCGCCAGACGCAGCGCTCGGTTTGACGCTGGCGGTTATCGAAGCTTCGCCAACGCCGCTATTGCTGCTCGATGCAGACCTGCGTCTGGTCGCTGCGAGCGGTTCATTCTGCGAAGCTTTCGGGATCGAGCCGCGAACCGCCCGCGGCTGCGAAGTATTTGCGCTGGGAACCGGAGAATGGGACGTCGGCGAATTGCGCAGGCTGCTGGGCGAAACCGCATCGGGCGTGGCGCGCGGTGAGGCGTTTGAAATGGAACTCAAACGTTCTGGCCGCCCGGCCCGCTGCCTTGTCATCCAGACGCGGCGGATCGTCCACCCGGATATCGGCAACCCGCTGCTGCTGCTCGCCATTGCCGATGTGACCGATGCGCGCGCCGATGCTCGGGCGAAGGACGAAGTGGTCGAGCATATCGGCGTGCTGTTGCGCGAGGTTCGCCATCGCGTCGCCAACAGTCTGCAGATCGTGTCGTCGGTGCTGCTGCAAAATGCCCGGCGCACCGACTCTGCCGAGACGCGGGGCCACCTCAAGGACGCCCACCACCGCGTGATGGCGATCGCTGCGCTCGAGCGGCAACTATCCGAATCGGCCAACGGTAGCGAAAATGTCGAGCTGGGTACCTATTTCACCGGTCTGCGCGATAGCATCGCAGCGTCATTGATCGACGATGCCCACCCCATCGCGCTCGTCGTGACCGGGGGAGGCATGGTCAGCGCGCGGGTATCCGTCAGCCTGGGTCTGATCGTCACCGAACTGGTTATCAACGCCCTGAAACACGCGTTTCCAGGCGACCGGTCCGGAAAGATACAGATCGACTATATGACATGCGGCCCCAACTGGACCTTGTCGGTTCGTGACGACGGGGTTGGCATGCCCAGTGACCCCTCCCAAAGCCACATCGGGCTTGGAACGAATATCGTTCAGGCCTTGGCCAGACAGCTGCAGGCTACGGTGCAGATATTGCCCGCCAGACCGGGGACAGAGGTTTGCATTCAACACACCCAGATTGCCCTGGTGGGCGGTGATGAAGGCTCCCCAAAGGCCACGCCGCTGCATGAGAGCCGACGGACCGAGCAAGAGCGCGGGGTCAGGAAAAGGACAAATGCTGATGGATAGGTCAAACGTCGATGTTCGCGAAAAGACGCTGATGATCGTCGAGGATGAAGTTCTGGTCGCAATCGCGCTGCGGGACGAACTCGAAGACGCTGGCTATCACGTGCTGGACCTTACCGATCGACATGCAGAGGCAGTCGCCGCCGCGCAGCAATGCACCCCTGTTCTTGCGCTGGTCAACATCCAGCTCGGGGGCCGCGATGACGGCATCGAATTGGCCGAACATCTCAAGGTCATGAACATTCCTGTGCTGTTGATCTCTGGCCAGGTGAGCCGTGCGAGGTCGGCGAAGACCGTAGCGATCGGCTCGATGCCCAAGCCCTATAGCGCAACCGCTATGGTCAGGGCCGTGACCTATCTGCTGGCGCGTCTTGATGGCGACGATTCGCTTTCCGTGCCAGACGGACTGGAAGTTTTCATGACCGACTCAAACGACTTTGCGACTGCAAAATAGTGATGGGTAGATCGTCTATGCAATCAAGGTTTATGGAATTTGATCTACGCCATTGTGCGGAACGACAGCCATTGTTCCATCAAGGCCCAGGCATCGTCAGTATTCGGCGGGCAATCAGGCGGCGAGGCGCTCCAGGTTTACTTTCAGCGTGACGACGACGCCCTCTTCAGCCCAGTCATAATCGATCGAGCCGCGCAAATGCCCTGTGACACTGCGCTCGACGAGCTTGCTGCCGTAGCCCGCCGAGCCTTTCGGCGGCTTAACTTTTGGGCCTCCACTCTCGGTCCAGACGATTGTCACGGCCTCGTCGTGTGCTGCGCATGACACGTCGAGCGATCCGGTATCAACCGACAGTGCGCCATATTTCAACGAATTGGTGGCCAGTTCGTGTACAATGAGTGCCAGAATGGTCGTGGTCGATTCACCAACCCTCATCCTGGGAACAGATACCCGGATGCGTCCGCTGAACGCACCCAGATCGTCATAGGGCGCAAGCAGCACGGTAAGCAGGTCACCCAGCAGCGCAGAGGCTGCCTTTGTCTGGCCAGGAACAGGACGGACCAGATCATGCGCGCGCCCCAGCGCTGTCAACCTGAGGGTAAGCTGGTGGGCCATGTCATTGGTGGTTGTCGTCGACCGTGATGTGATCGCGGTGAGACCAGAGGCAATCGCAAGCAGGTTCTTGACCCTGTGGCTCATTTCACCGGCCAGCAGCTCGCGGCTTTCTTCGGCTTGCTTGCGGCCTGTTACATCGATGAAAATGCCGAACATGACGCGATTGACAATGCCAGCATCATCGCCCTGACCGCGTGCTGATATCCACCTGAGCTCGTCGCCGATCGTGATGCGAAAATCGATTTCATACGGTCCGACAATGGCCCGCGTCGCCGTAAACGCTGCCCGCACCCGGTCGCGATCGGCCGGGTGAATATGCGCGGAAAGATCATCAAAGTTGACGTCGATGCCGCGTGGGATATCCCACAGGTCGTAGGCACGATCATCCATTGCCAGCGCGTTGGTATCGACATTCCACGACCAAAGCGTAATTCCCGCCGCTTCAACAGCACGCAACAGATTCTTCGTTTCCCACAGTAACGGCTTCAA
The DNA here is from genome assembly GCA_038209235.1 of Sphingomonadales bacterium. Classification (GTDB taxonomy): domain Bacteria; phylum Pseudomonadota; class Alphaproteobacteria; order Sphingomonadales; family Sphingomonadaceae; genus Blastomonas. The sequence goes on from JBBQXX010000120.1 coordinate 5,528, forward strand.
ATCTTCGGCGGTGCCGGGCATATGAACTCCATCGTCAATCGGTGGACTAGTGGTCCGATTCTGAAATTTGCATCCCAATCCGGCTTGGGCTGAAGCAAATGTCGCAATCATCAGGACCACTAGTAATTATATGTTTCTAATGGATTTCATTATTTTGAAATTCGAACTGTATCCTGACCGCAAGCGGGACTCGAATCTCAAAATCAATCCGCTAGCAAAATAAAACACCAAACACATAAAACATGACTTCGGCTCGATAGGGATGCATGAACGAAAATTAACTGTTAATGCCTCAGCTGGATATTATCGTCGCAACCTGGAATGCAAATCATGGCGCAAATCAACGGAGCGTCGGCATGGCATGGAATGACCCAATATCTCGCAGGCCACCGCGAGTTTTGTAGCAATCAAGGCTGGATCTCCCGGTGGAAAGCGATTTTTCAGGATTCAGCTTGAACTGGTTGGCCATGGCGGTTGCTTGATTAGCAGGTCACATGATGTTTACAACACCTCCGGTCAGAGCGGCATTTTGCTGGCCATGGTTATCGCGCCGCGCCCACTGACGATGGCCTTCACCACAGTTTCCAAAAAGCAGACACTTTACGCCGGCAGCGTTCGCCCGGAACATACGGAGTCCTGCTATCGCGAGACGCCCATTTCCCTGAGCAAGCGATCTGCGCCATCGACCTTATCCATCGTCCACAGCATGAAGCGGCTGTCGACATGGATGGTGCGGTTGATGCCTGCGTCATATGACCAGTCGGCAACCACGCCATCCAGAGTACCATCGAACGCCAGCCCGACAAATTCGCCCTTGCTGTTCAGCGTCGCCGATCCCGAGTTGCCATTGGTGATATCGACGGTCGATAGATAGTTGACCGGCAATGTGCCGAGCTTTGCATCGGTATAGGTACCAAAATCGCGCGCCTTGAGTTTTGCGATCGCAACTTCGGGGGCATCGAACTCGCCGCGCCCGGTCTGTTTGGCGACCAGCCCCTCTGCGGTGGTGAACGGCGTCCAGTTTAGTCCGTCGCGCTGTTTGCCGGTGACCTTGCCATAGGTGAAGCGCAGTGATCCGTTGGCATCAGGATAAAGCGTGCGGCCTTCGCTTCTGGCAAAAGCAAGCTGCCCTGCCATCACCTGCGAGCGTGCCGCCTGCAGCCTGCCCGCACGCTCCTTGGACGTGTCCTGATCGGTCATCACGCTGGGATAAGCGGCGACAGCCAGCTGGATGAACGGATCGGCCGAGGCCTCAAAATCGGAAGCAGGCTTGTCCATCCACGCGATGCGCTGTGCGGTGTCGCCAAGCATGGTGTCGCCATACAACCGGTCCATGCGGATGCTGGCGATTCTGGTCTCCAGCGGCGCGTTGCGTTTGTCGGCGCTGACCTTGGCATATTCACCAAGCGCCTGTTCGAACAGCACGCGGTCTACGCCTGCATCATAGCGGCGCTCGATCTGCGTCAACCGCTCGCGGACCGCGAGACGATCGCGATCCTGAAACCCGGGTTCGCGCTGCGCATCGGGCTTCTCGCGCTCTTTCGACCAGCGATAGAGCGTTTGCGCCGCCGACAGCAGCTGGGCACGGCCCAGGGTCGATAGCCGTAGGTTGTCGACACGCGCCTGGTTGGATTGTTCCACCAGCGCACCCAGATCGGTCAGGGCCTGGCCATATTGCGCGGCGCGCCCCCGGTCTGCTGTCACCCAGGCGCGGAAATCTGTATCGGCCTTGTCCTTGCGGCCCATCAGATCGATCGCGTCGGCCCCCGCGATCTCACCCAGCAGCTTTTTCTTGTAATTGTCGGAGCCTTTGAGGATCGAGGCGTATTTGATTTCGGCATCCTTGTTGCCGCTGATCGCCTTGATGATCGCATCGGAATAATCGGCGCGCAGCTGCTGGTCGATGGCATAGACCTGTTCGAAATTATGGCGAACCTCAGCTGCGGTCCAGTGACGCTGGGTGATGCCGGGGAAGCCTGCGACCATCACGAAATCGCCTTCGTTAAGCGGGGTCTGCGCGATTTTCAGCCAGGACTTGGGCTTGTAGGGCACGTTGCCGGCAGCATAAGGCACCGACGACCCGTCGGGCGCGACATAGGCGCGGTAGAAGCCGAAATCGCCGGTGTGACGCGGCCATTGCCAGTTGTCGGTCTCACCGCCGAAATTGCCGATCCCGCCCGCCGGGGCATAGACCAGCCGCACATCCTTGATCTCAAGCTGTTGCTGCAAATAATAGGTCTGCCCGCCGAAATACGCGCGCACGTCGCAGCGGCGGTTGGCCTGCTGCTCGCATTGTGCGATCAGCGCCTTGCGGTTGGTTTCCAGCTGGTTGAAGCGCGCTATCCCCGAAAGCTTTGTGGTCACCGCCTTGTTCATCGCGGTGGTGACATCGCGCAGGTCTTCGATCACATAAATCCGCGATCCGGGTGCAGCCTGCAGCTCATCGGCATTGGTCCTGGCCAGAAAGCCATCGGCAAGATAATCCTGACCGGGCTTTGAGTTATACTGGATCGACCCATAAACGCAGTGATGGTTGGTCGCGACCAGACCATCG
>JBBQXX010000121.1:0-7946 GCA_038209235.1 Sphingomonadales bacterium
TGAGTGATGAAGCCCGCCATTCCGCTATCCTTGTTATTCCATGCCCTATGCCGCAGCGGTCAACTGAGTACAAAGGAAACCATCCAGATCGTGCCAACGATGAGGGGAACCCCCACGATATCGAGCATCAGTCCGGCTTTCAGCTGGCGGGGCAGCGCTATGTTGCCGCTCGCCCAGGCGATGGCGTTGGGGCCGGTGCCCGATGGCAACATGAAGCCCCAGCTCGCCGCCATCGCCACCGGCATGGCAAGCAGCACCGGATCAACCCCCAGCGCGACGATCAGGCTGGCAACGACCGGCATGACGCCGCTGGCGGTGGCAACGTTGCTGGCAAATTCGGTGACCAGGATGACCAGCGCGACCAGCGTAAGCGCAACGACGATCAGCGGTACGCCGGCGAGCGGCTCGAGCGCGGTGCCCAGCCAGCCATCCAGCCCCGATGCGCCGATTCCCGCCGCGAGCGCAAGGCCGCCGCCAAACATCATGATCACATCCCACGGCGCGCGGTTCGCCTCTTTCCACACCAGCATCGGGCGGCCAGTGCCATCGGGCAAAACAAACAGCACGATCCCTGCGATCACCGCGATGCTGCCATCGGTGAGCGCGCCTTTGGGCAACATGGCGCTGAACCAGGGCTGCAAGATCCATGCGGTGACCACCAGAGCGATCACCGGCATCAGCCGCTTTTCGGGCACGCTCCACTGGTCCTGCCGCGCGATCGCGCTGCGCGCTGCATCGACATCGAACGGATGTTCGGCGAGCCGTTGCACCCGCGCCAGAATAAACGCGCTGATCGGAATCCCCAGGATGACGATCGGCAGGCCATACGCGGCCCACAGCGCAAATCCGATCTCCAGCCCGGTGGTCTTTTCGAGCAACCCTGCAGCAATCGCGTTGGTGGGCGATCCGACCAGAGTGCCAAGCCCGCCGATCGACGCGGCAAAGGCGATGCCCATCATCAACGCGCCGGGCAGGCCATCGGTCTCGCCATCGGCCACCCCGCCTGCCAGCAGCACCGCGCTGGCAATCGGCACCATGATCAGCGTGGTCGAGGTGTTCGAGATCAGCAGCGACAGCATCGCGGTGGCGATCATGAAGGCAAACAGCAGCTGGCTGGAGGTGTGACCAGAGCGGTTGACGATGGCCAGCGCCAGCCGCTTGTGCAGGCCGACCCGTTCGATAGCCAGCGCCAGAAATGCGCCGCCCAGGATCAGGAACAGGATGGGAGAGTAATATTCAGCGGCAATGTCGTCGGCGCTCATCACCCCGGTAAGCGGCAGCACCAGAAAAGGCAGCAGCGCGGTGACGGTGAGCGGCACGACCTGCGTCATCCACCATGACGCCATCCAGAAAACCAGGCCAGCGGTGCTCCACGCCTGCGGCTCCATGCCGCCCGGAGCCGGGATGATCAGCGTCAACGCAAAGCCTGCGATGCCGATCAGAAGTCCGGGGATGTTGGTCAGGAAACAGACCTTTCCATTATTGCTCCCCTAAAAAACTCCTCTCCCCTGCCGGGAGGGGAACCCGCAATGGAAGCCGGAACGTTAATTGCTTAAACCGATCGCACCCATCTGCCGCCCGTAATCCGGCTCGCCCCGGTGGGTGGCGCGGCGGAAGCTATAGTATTCCGCATCATCGCCATAGGTATCGATGCCGCTGCAATGAATCGTGGCGATGCCGCACGCCGCCAGACGGGCTGCGATAAACACCTCCAGATCGAACTGGTAATGGCCCGGCCGTCCTTCGCAGAAGAACCGCTCGTTGGCCCCATCCGCTTTGGCGAAACGCTCAAAAAAGCCGGTGTCCACCTCATAGCTTTTCTGCTGGATGCACGGCCCGATGGCAGCGACGATGCGCGTGCGATCTGCGCCCAGCTTTTCCATCGCGGCTATGGTTGCCTCGCCAACGCCGGCAAACGCGCCTTTCCAGCCTGAGTGCGCCGCGCCGATGATCTGCGCGGTTTGGTCTGAAAACAGGATCGGCGGGCAATCTGCGCCCAGCACGCCAAGCAGCAGGCCGGGCCGGTCGGTGACCATCGCATCGGCTTTTGGGCGGGCCGCGATGGGAACCGGCCCGGTGACGTGGATGACATCGGCGCTGTGCACCTGATGCAGCGTCATCAATACAGCGCCGGGCAGGATTGCGCCCGCCGCCAGCCGCCGGTTTTCCAGCACCGCTGCCGGATCATCGTCTGACCCCAGCCCGACATTCAGCCCCGCGACCAGACCGGTGGAAACACCGCCGCGCCGACCGGTGAAGCCGTGCGCGATATTGCCAAGGGCGGGGGAAATTACGAGGGGGAGATCTGTGACGGTCAAAATTGTAATCCCTCCATTGCCCCTCTCCCTTGACGGGAGAGGGTTGCGAAGACTTGGCAGCAAAGCTGCTTAGTCGAAGCTGGGTGAGGGTGTCTGCAACGGTTGAGCAATCAGCTCACCCTCATCCAACTGCGCCTAGCCGCCTGCGGCGACAAGGCTTCGTATCCTTCTCCCCTCAAGGGAGAAGGTCTCACTCAAGACTCTTGACCACCTGTTCGGTGGTATCCCTGGACAGGCCCGGCTGCGCCTGGATCCGTTCCAGACAGGCGCGCATCCTGGCGGCGCGCCCCTCGTCGAACCTGCGCCAACGGCCAAGCGGAGCGATGAAGCGCGCGGCGGTTTGCGGGTTGAGCGGATCGAGGCTGACGATCAGATCGGTGAGCAGGTCATAGCCACGCCCGCTGGCGTGATGGAATACCGACTGGTTGGAGACGAACGGCCAATACAGCGCGCGCACCCGGTTGGGGTTGGCCAACGTGAAATCCTTGTGGCGGATCAGCTCCAGCGTCTGTTCGTAGACCTGGCTGTAAGCCGAGCCGGTCTGTAGCGAAAACCATTTGTCGATGACCAGCGCATTGCCCTGATAGCGGAAGTAGAAGCTGTCGAGCGCCGCCTCGCGCTCGTCTCCGGGAATACCGGTCAGCACCATCGTTGCGCCTTGCCGGTCGGTCATGTTGTCCGCATTGGAGAACTGGTGGAACGCGCACTGTGCTGCATCAGCCGCCTCGGCAGAGGCGATATAGCCCAGCGCCAGCGTCTTGATCTTGCGCGCACCACGTGCCTCGCGGCCCAGCGAATAGGGCACCGCACAGGCACGTTCGTGCACGATCCGCCATCGATCGATCAGCCGCGATCCGATCGCACGGCGCAGGCTTTTGCGCGCCGCATGGATCGCCTCGGGTCGCACCACCAGCATCTGCTCGCCCAGAAACGCCTCGGTGGGCAGGCTGAGAATTTCGGTGCGCATCGAATCGTCAAGCCTTTGGTCGCTGACCAGATCGCCGAACACCGCGATGATGTCATCAAGCGCCGCAGCGCGATCGCCCGCAGTGCCAGGGGAAGCGCCGGGGCCGCCGATCTCGCTGATATCGGCAACCAGCCGGTCGATCACCAGCTGTTGCAAGGCTTCGTAGCGCGCAAACGGGTCATCGTCGTGGCGCACCAGAAACAGCAGGTCGCCGCTGCGCCGCGCCACATCCAGGGTTACAGGCGCAGAAAAACCCCGGTTGATCGACAGTACCGGCGGCTGGGTAAAGCCGCTGAACGCAAAGCTCTGTTCCTGCCCGGTCAGCATGATCAGCTGTTCGCCGCGATGCGCCTTCATGTCGCGGTCGATCAGTGCGGTGCGCAGCGGGATCGGCATGGCCGGCTTGTCGGGCTGGCCCGGTGTCGGCGCAAAGCTCTGGCGCAGGTGCAGCGTTGCGGTGGCGCTGGCCGCGTCATGCTCCAGCCGGGCCTGCACCTGCGGCGTACCTGCCTGCTCGTACCAGCTGCGGAACTGGGCAAGGTCCAGCCCTGCGCCATCTTCCATCGCACAGATGAAATTCTCGCAGGTCGCCGCCTCGCCGTCGTGGCGGTTGAAATACAGGTCTGACCCGGCGCGGAAGCGTTGCTTGCCCGCCATGGTCGCTATCATGCGGATGACCTCTGCGCCCTTGTTATAGACCGTCGAGGTATAGAAATTGGAGATTTCCATGTAACTGTCGGGGCGGATCGGGTGGGCAAGCGGGCCTGCGTCCTCGGGGAACTGCGCCGCGCGCAGCATTCGCACATCCTCGATGCGCTTGACCGCTTCGGATGCCATGTCAGCAGAAAAGCACTGGTCGCGATAGACGGTGAAGCCCTCTTTGAGGCTCAGCTGGAACCAGTCGCGACAGGTGACGCGGTTGCCCGACCAGTTATGGAAATATTCGTGCGCCACTACGCCTTCGATCGCGTCATAATCATAATCGGTCGCGGTGTCGGGGTCGGCCAGGATGTAGCGCGAATTGAAGATGTTGAGGCCCTTGTTTTCCATCGCCCCCATGTTGAAATCGCTGACCGCAACGATGTTGAACACCGGTAGGTCGTATTCGCGGCCATAGACGCGCTCGTCCCATTCCATCGAGGCTTTCAGCGCCTGCATCGCGTGCGCGGTGCGGCCTTCGTCGCCGCTGCGCACATAAATTGCCAGATCGACCTGCTGCCCCGACATGGTGGCGAACGTGTCGCGCGTCGCCACCAGATCGCCTGCCACCAGCGCGAACAGATAGCTGGGCTTGGGGTGCGGATCGTGCCAGCGTGCATAGTGGCGGCCATCGGGCAGATCGCCGGTATCGGTGAGCGCGCCGTTGGCGAGCAGCACCGGAAAGCGCGTCTTGTCGGCGCGCAGCAGCACCTCATAGACCGCCATGTTGTCTGGCCGGTCGACAAACGGAATGATGCGGCGGAAACCTTCCGCCTCGCACTGCGTGCACAACATGCCGTTCGAGGCAAAAAGCCCCATAAGTTGCGTGTTGGTATCGGGCGCAATGCGCGTCGTCAGCGTGATCGTGGCGCGCGGCGAGGACAGATCGACCACCAGCTGGCCGCCCTGGGTGCGCCAGTTTGCCGGCTGGCCATCGACGCTGAGCGTCTGGGGCAGCGCGCCATCGCTATCGAGCATCAGCGGCCGGTCATGCTCGCCGTTGCGCACGATTGCCAGTTTCGCGGTGACATGCGTGGCCGACAGATCAAGGTCGAACTCCAGCGCCACGGTCTCCACCCGCCAGTCGGGCGCGCGGTAATCGGCGCGCTGGATGATCGGGGTCGCGGTCAGCGCCGGGCTGGCGGTTGCGGTCTGGATATCTGCCATGGAAGCGGACAGTAATGCGGGGGCGGGCATTGCACAATGCGCCGTGTCACAGCGTGCTGTGCGCCTTTCAATCCGCTTTCCGGCGAAAGCCAGCATCCAGGGGCGTCTGCTCTGCAATCTGATTCCCGGGTTCCGGCTTTCGCCGGAAAACGGATAGGTTTATGACGATGACTCGATTAAACCACGCCGATGAACACCCTCTTCATTTTCGGCATGGGCTATTCGGCCAAGGTGCTGGCGAACCGGCTGCGCAACGACGGCTGGCAGGTGAACGGTACCGGCAGCGATGGCGACGTGGATTTCACTGATCCCGCCGCTGTTCACGCCGCGCTCGCCGGTGCTACGCATATCCTCTCCAGCGTTCCGCCCGACCGGGCCACCGGCACCGACCCGGTTCTGGCCCAATATGCCGATACAATCCGCACTGCGCCCGCGCACTGGATCGGTTACCTCTCCTCCACCGGGGTCTATGGCGATGCGGGCGGGGCGTGGGTTGACGAGGCCGCATCGGTCGGCACCGGGCGGCGCAACGCGCGGACCGAGGCGGACCTTGCCTGGCAGGTTTGGGGGGGGCAGGTTTGGGGGGCGCAGGTTTTGGGGAGGCAGGCTTCTGGGGGGCAAGCGCTCGACCCCCGTGCACGCGTGTTCCGATTGCCGGGGATCTACGGGCCGGGGCGCAGCGCGCTTGACCGGGTGCGCGATGGATCGGCAAAGCGCATCGATCTGCCCGATCAGGTGTTCAGCCGGGTGCATGTCGATGACATTGCCGGCGGGGTGATCGCATCGTTCGATGGCCCGCCCGGAGTGTATAATCTGGGCGATGATCTGCCTTGTTCGCAGAACCGGGTGATCGAGGCGGCGTGCCGGTTGCTGGGCGTCGATCCGCCGCCGCTCCAGTCGCTCGAAGAAGCGAACCTTTCGCCGATGGCGCGCGGTTTTTATGCCGAAAACCGGCGGGTGGCGAACGGCAAGGCGAAACGGCTGCTCGGCTGGACGCTGCGCTATCCCGATTACGAGGCGGGATTGGCGGCGATACTGGCGGGTGGCAATTAGCTGTTTTCTGGCGCACGCCAGAATCCAGGGCGACTGCAGCGCTACCTCGCTCCTTTGCTCTGGCTTTCGCCTGAGCACGGATCGTGAAACGCGGGCCTGCTATTCCGCCGTCAGTGGCCGTGCCAGCAGCGCTGCCACCGCTGCGCCGGCCGCGACATCGCCTGTCAGCAGCGCGCAAACGGTATCGACGATCGGCATCGCCACGCCGCTTTGCCTGGCGACGCGTTGCAGCACCGGCGCGGTGAACGCGCCTTCGGCGACCGTGGCGCGGTCGGCCAGGATAGCGGCGGCGCTGGCCCCTTCGCCCAGAGCCTTGCCCAGCGAGAAGTTGCGCGAACTCACCGACGAGCAGGTCAGCACCAGATCGCCCAGCCCCGACAGACCCGATAGCGTCTCGGCCTGCGCCCCACATGCCAGCCCAAAGCGCGTCATCTCGGCAAAGCCGCGTGCGATCAATGCGGCGCGCGCGTTCTGGCCAAGCCCGAGGCCATCGACGACGCCGCAGGCAATCGCGAGCACGTTCTTCACCGCGCCGCCAATCTCTGCGCCAGTGATGTCGCTGGTGAAATAGGGGCGGAAGGCTGGCCGCGCGATCTGTGGCGCGATCCGCGCCCATTGCGCGCGGTCCTCACACGCCAGCGTCACCGCGGTGGGCTGGCCGCGTGCGACCTCATGCGCAAATGTCGGACCGGACAGCACGGCCAGCGGCCTGCCCGGCGCCGCCGCGCGCGCCGCATCGACCATCAGCGCGCCGGTCGCCTCCTCGATGCCCTTGCAGCACAGCACCAGATCGGCGGTGCCAGTGGGCAGCCCGGCCAGTACGCTGCGCATATGCTGCGCCGGCGTCACCACCAGCAGCAGCGGGCAATGACCAAGCTTTGCCAGATCGGCGGTCGCGATGATCGCCGGGTTAAGTGCAATTCCGCCAAGATACGGCGTGTTGCGGTGCTGCGCGTTGATCTCTTCGACCACAACAGGTTCAATCGCCCATATTGTCACGACGCGGCCATCGCTCGCCAGCATCTGCGCCAGCGCGGTGCCCCATGCGCCACCGCCGATGATGCCGATTGCAGGTTTGATCGCACTCACGCCTTCACCCCTGCGCCGCGCGCCACCTGTGCCGATGGATCAAGCGGCCAGCGCGGGCGCGCGGCAATATCGAGCGGATCGGTCAACCCTAGCGCAAGGCGTTCCGCGCCCGCCCAGCCGATCATCGCGGCGTTGTCGGTGCACAGCCACAAAGGCGGCGCGACAAAGCCCATGCCATGCCGGGTCGCCAGCGCCTCCAGCGCAGACCGGATCGCGCCGTTGGCGGCCACCCCGCCTGCGACGACAAGATGGCTTGCTGTCCCGCCCAGCGCGATTGCGCGCTCCAGCCGATCGACCAGACAATCGACCACCGCCGCCTGAAAGCCCGCTGCGATGTCTTGCGGCCGGTGCAACCCGCTTTGCACCGCGCGCAGCACCGCGCTTTTCAGCCCCGCGAACGAAAAATGCGGCTCGGTGCTGCCCAGCAGCGGTCTGGGCAGGCGCACAGCTTTGGGATCACCTGCGCGTGCCAGCTCCTCGACCTTTGGTCCGCCCGGATAGCCCAGCCCCAAAATCTTGGCGGTCTTGTCGAACGCCTCGCCGGCTGCATCGTCGATGGTGGTGGCAAGGCGCCGATAATGGCCGACGCCGGCCACCTGCAAAATCTGGCAATGCCCGCCGGACACCAACAGCAGCAGATAGGGAAACTGAAG
>JBBQXX010000122.1:0-7937 GCA_038209235.1 Sphingomonadales bacterium
CTACATGACCTACGATCTCACCAACCAGGCGACGCTGGCGACGTGGAGCACCAAGATTACGGTGCTGGATATCATCTGGGGGACGTTCTTGACCGGATCATCGGCACTGGCCGGGTTTGCGGTGACGAGGGCGGTCTGGCGCTAGTTGTTCTCCGGCGAACGCCGCAATTCAGCGGCCGAATAACGCAATCCGGCTGCTGGGCTCTGCTATCCGCCAGCGAACTGGTTTGTTAGAACGCGATTGCTCAGGTCAGGATGGGGGATTGAGGCAACCGCCAGTCGATTGGCTCCAGCCCCTGCGCCTCCAGAAACGCATTGGCCTTCGAAAAATGCGCGCAGCCCAGAAAGCCGCGATGCGCCGATAGCGGCGAGGGGTGCGGGGCTTTGAGCACCAGATGCTTGCCGCCGCGCTCGATGCTGTCGACGCCCGCCGCCTTCTTTTGCGCATGACTGCCCCACAGCAGGAAGGCGACCGGATGATCAAGCGCGTTGACGCGGGCAATCACCGCATCGGTGAACCGCTCCCAGCCGCGCCCCTGATGCGACCCGGCCTGTGCCATTTCCACGGTCAGCACCGCGTTGAGCAGCAGCACGCCCTGGCTCGCCCAGCTTTCCAGAAAGCCGTGGCGGGCAGGGGGGATGCCAAGGTCGCGGTGCAGCTCCTTGTAGATGTTGGCGAGCGAGCGCGGCACCTGCACGCCTGGTCGCACGCTGAAGCACAGGCCGTGCGCCTGCCCCGCGCCATGATAAGGGTCTTGCCCCAGGATCACGACGCGCACCGTGTCTGGCGGGGTCAGGTCGAGCGCGCGCAGCCACGCGCTGCCCGGCGGAAAGATGCGCTTGCCCGCTGCCCTTTCGGCGAGCAGGAAGGCCTTGAGATCGGCCATGTATGGCGCGGCAAACTGATCTGCCAGCGCAGTACGCCAGCCGGGGTGAAGCGGGACGGTTGCAGGTTCAGGCATGGGGTCGGTGGTTGGCTCGGTTGCGGGGTCGGTCATGGCCGCTGTGTGCCGCGCACGCGCTATGCCGGTCAAGCAAAGCCTTGGCATGGTTGCACCGGCGCTGATATATTGCGCGTCAGCAAGCCGAGTCGGAACGGTCGGCGATTGCGGGAGAAAAGCTGATGCCGTTTGCCGCTGCCACCCCGGTGACCTTTATCAACACGCCCGACCGTGCGCGAAGCGAGGCGTATTATCGCGATGTGCTCGGCCTGACGTTCGTCGCCGATGATGGCTTTGCCGCAGTGTTCGATCTGGCCGGCGCGGTGCTTCGTATTACCGAGCTCGAAGGGTTTGCAGCTGGACCACATCCGGCACTGGGCTGGATGGTGCCCGATATCGTCGCGGAAATGCAGACGCTGGTTGCACGCGGTGTGAGCCCTGTGATCTACGAGGGTTTCGGGCAGGATATTTTGGGCATCTGGACCGCGCCGGACGGGATGGCCAAGGTCGCCTGGTTCAATGATCCCGATGGCAATGTGCTCAGCCTGACGGAAGCGAGCTGATCGCGGTCTTCACAGCGGCTGGACCAGATGCCCGCCGTCCACAGTGATGATGCTGCCGGTCATGAACCGGCTGGTATCCGATGCCAGCAGCAGCAGCGGGCCATCGAGATCGCGCAGTTCTCCGTAACGCCGCATCGCGATACGATTGCGCAACCGCTCGCCCGCCTCGCCGCTGAGCTGCTGGCGGTTGATATCGGTGAGGAAGAAGCCCGGCGCGAGCGCATTGACGCGGATGTTGAACCGCGCCAGCTCCATCGCCAGCTGCCGTGTCATGTGCAGCACGCCCGCCTTTGACATGACGTACGGCGCGCTGCCGCCCGAGGTCTGGTAACCGGTGATTGATGCGGTGTTGATGATGTTGCCGCCGCCTGCATCGCGCATCACCCGCGCCGCCTCGGTCGCGACATTCCACGCGCCTTTCAGGTTGGTGTCCATCACGAAATCGTAATCGGCCTCGCTCTGGTCGAGCGCGCGCTTGGTGACCGCGACGCCTGCATTGTTGACGCAGGTGTCGATCGCGCCAGCCGCCGCAATCCCGTCACGCACCGATGCCAGATCGGCGACATCGATGCGCACCGCGCTCGCGCTGCCGCCCTCGGCCGCAATCTCGGCGACCAGGGCTTCAAGCGCCGCCAGCCGCCGCGCCGCAACCACGACATGTGCGCCGCTGCGCGCCAGCAGCCGCGCGAAATGCGCGCCAAAGCCATCGCTTGATGCGCCGGTGACCAGCATCCGCTTGCCGGTCAGGTCCGCGCTCAGGCTCATGCGGCTGTCCCCTCGTTCGCGTGCTTGTGATCCCGCTTGATCTTCTTGGCGAGCGACCATTTGTGCACCTCGGTGGGGCCATCGTAGATGCGGAACGCGCGGATTTCGCGGAACACCTGCTCAACGATAGTATCGCCGCTGACCCCGGTACCGCCCATCACCTGCACGCAGCGGTCCGCCACCCGCATCAGCGCTTCGGATACGGCGACCTTGGTCATCGAGCTTTCGACGGTGCCCAGGTCGCCGGTGTCGAGCACGCCTGCGCACCAGGCGATCATCAGTTCGGCCTGTTTGAGGTCGATGAGGTTTTCGGCGAGCATGAAGCCGACGCCCTCGTGATCGACCAGCGGTTTGCCGAATGCATGGCGGCGGCAGGCATAATCGCTGGCGATCTCGTGCGCGCGGCTGGCCGCCCCCCACCAGCGCATGCAGTGCGACAGGCGGGCAGGCGACAAGCGCACCTGTGCGTATTTGAAGCCATCGCCGCTGTTGCCCAGCATCTGGTCGGCCGGAACCCGCAGGTTCTCGATCGCGATCACCGCATGGCCGCCCGGCATCGAACTGTCGATGGTGTCGAGCACGCGCTCGATGCGGATCGCAGGGTCGGGCAGATCGACCAGAAACAGGCATGCGCCGTCATCGGACTTTGCCATGACGATGCCAACCTTGGCCCCTTGCGCGCCGGTGATGAACGCCTTGCGACCGTTGATCACCCAATGGTTGCCATCCAGCGTGGCGGTGGTCTGCATCATCGAGGGATCGGAGCCTGCGCCGCCCTCGCTGGCAGGTTCGGTCATGAAAAACGCCGAGCGCGAGTCCCCTGCAACCAGTTGATCGAGGAACCGCGCCTTCTGGTCTGCGCTGGCCATTTTGCCGAGCAGATACATATTGCCCTCGTCGGGCGCAGCGGTGTTGCAGGCGACCGGACCCAGCGGCGACAGGCCCGATTTCTGCAGCACGATTGCGGTCTGCGCCTGGGTCAGGTGGCGACCATCGGGCAGGATATGCGGGGTCATCACGCCCGCCGCCTTGGCAAGCGAACGCATCTCGGCAACCAGATCTTCGGACGGGCCATGCGCGCCGCAACGCGGATCACGCTCGAACGGGGCGATCACATCGCGCACGAACCGCTCGACCTTCAGGGCGATGGCGTCAACCTGGGCGGCGGACAAAGGGGAATGGGACATGATCGAGCCTCCCGGTCAGGCGTTGACGTTGATCGCCGCCTAAACAAGCCGCCAGCGTAATCAACTGGTTAAATTGCCACCGGGTGTGTGCGCATGGTTCAGAGGGGGCAAGATGCGCCAATCCTTCTCCAATTCTCTAAGCCGTTCTCCGGCGAAAGCCGGAGTCTAGAGGCGAGCGAGCACTGCAATCGCCCTGGATTGCGGCTTTCGCCGGAAAACGGTGATGACATATCACTGCCGGTGTAGCGGGGCCTTCGACAAGCTCAGGCCGATCGGAGGTGGTCGTACGATGCAGATTGTTCTGATAAAAATCAGCCTGTCGGGAAGCGACCATATTCAGTCGTTCGGACATTCACTGACGCTTTCTGAAACCGGTCGCTCTGATCAATCAAGGTTGGTCAGAGTGGTATTTTCCTTCCGTCAGTATCATCAGCCTCGACAACGACCTGTTCCAGTTACTCGGCTGACTTCCAGTGCTCGATACCTTCATGCGCTTCGGACCCAGCGAGAAGATCGGCGTATTCGCCCGCACGCTCAACGTGGAAGTCGCGAGCGTCAATTGTGTCTGCGGCTTTGGCTTTTTGTATCTCGTCACGCAGGTTTTTCCAATAAACGGCACGAGTGCTCATCATGGAGATCGCCTTGCTACAGTCGCTTGAAATGGAAAGCGCCTATCGCACGCGCAACAGCGTTAGCCTGAACGACGAACCTGCCTAAAGCCGCCCTGCTGCAATCCACCAATTCCCGCCACCTTCGGAACCCGGCCACACAGTACAAAAAAACCCCGCCGCGCCGTAGGGCGCAGGCGGGGTTTTTGTGTTTTGCCGTCCGGCCTGCAAGGCAGGCCATGCAATCGGTCAATCGTGGTGCGCGACCAGATTGACTGCAGAGTGCTTGCCGCGCCGATCGACTTCGAGGTCGAATTCAAGCCGGTCGCCCTGGTTGAGGCCGTTCATTCCAGCGCGTTCAACCGCTGAAATGTGGACGAATGCATCGGGTTGGCCGTCGTCGCGGGTGATAAAGCCAAAGCCCTTCATGCTGTTGAAGAACTTGACCGTGCCCGTGGCACGCTCGCCGGTCAGTTCACGCCGCGGAGCCTCGCCGCGCGGTGCGCCACGATCACCGCCACGATCACCACCGCGATCCGGGCCACGATCGCCGCCCCGATCTGGGCCACGATCGCCACCCCGGTCTTGGCCCCGGTCTTGGCCACGATCACCGCCGCCGCCGTGACCTTCGGTCACTTCGATCAGCTCGCCGTCAACCTTGAGGTCGCTGGCTGAAACCTTGCCGCCGCGATCGACCAGCGTGAATTCCAGACCCTGGCCTTCAGCCAGGTTGGAAAGGCCCGCACGTTCGACCGCACTGATGTGGACGAAAACGTCTTCGCCGCCATCTTCACGCTGGATAAAGCCAAAGCCTTTTTGTGCGTTGAAGAACTTGACCTTGCCCTTGGCTTCACCGACCACCTGTGTCGGCATGCCGCCAAAGCTGCCGCGACCAGCACCGCCACCCGGAGCACCGCCGCCGCCGCCCGGACCGCGCGGTGCGCCAAATCCGCCAGAAGGTGCGCCGTAGCCGCCACCACCACCGGGGCCACCACCGCCAGCCCCGCCACCGAAGCGATCACGGTCTCCAAATGCAGGTGGAGGCGAAAATGCGTCGAATTCATCCTCGCCAAATCTGTCGCGTTTGTCCCGGCCCCTGCCGCGCCGACCCCTGTCAAAACTCATGCCGAATTATTCACTTTCAATGTCGTCCTGGATCATATGCTCAAGAACAGGGCGGACGTGAACCCTGTTGCTCAACTCGTACGATGCTTGTGCGCGGCGCCTTTCAGCATAATGCAACACCTGCAAGCATCTTGAAATCCGTAACCCACAACCCCGATCGGGCAACGTCAACCGGCGATCTTGCGACATCAAAGTCGGCTGAAGCGTGCCGGTTGCCGATAGTCCAGCGCAATCGCGATATTGCCCACACCAAAAACGCCGCGACAGCCGCGTTCTTGCTAGTGATTCTCTTATCGCAAATCGGATACCAAGGCGAATAATAAATGGGCGAGGCCAAGGCTTTGGCGCGCAAACGTAAAGCTGTGGTGACACAGTGCTGCAAATCCCGACCCCAAGGCTTGCCAACCGGCTTCAGATCGGGTCCCGGATCGGGCCCCAGTTTCGGCCCCAGATCCGGCCCCAGATTCGGTTGCGCGAGGGTCCGCAAAGCCTTGCCATGCCGCGCGTGCTGCGCCAATTGGGGCAGATGGACAATATCCTCACGCTGATGAGCGACCCGGCGGCCTGGGCTGCTTTGGTCACCCTGGTGATCCTCGAAGTCGTGCTGGGCATCGACAACCTGATTTTCATATCGATACTGTCGAACAAGCTGCCTGAACATCAGCGCCAGAAGGCGCGGCGGATAGGCATCGGGCTGGCGCTGGTCATGCGTCTGGCGTTGCTGTCGATGATCGCCGTGATCGTGTCGCTGACCGCGCCCGTGTTCGATCTGGGGATCGTCGGCCCCTTGGGCGAGTATGGCGAACCGACGTTCGAGACACAGTTTTCATGGCGCGACCTTATCCTGATCGCCGGCGGGCTATTTCTGGTGTGGAAGGCGACCAAGGAAATCCACCACAGCGTCGATCCTGACCCTTCGGGCGAGCAACTCGACAAAAAGGGCAAGGCGGTGCTGGGTTTTGGCGCCGCAATCGTGCAGATCATCGCGCTTGATGCGGTGTTCTCGATCGATTCGATCCTCACTGCGGTGGGCATGACCGATGACGTGCCGATCATGATGGCGGCGGTGATCATCACCGTTCTGGTGATGTTGCTGGCCGCTAATCCGCTGGCCAATTTCATCAACAACAACCCGACGGTCGTCATGCTGGCACTGGGCTTTTTGCTGATGATTGGTGCGGTGCTGATCGCCGATGGCTTTGGCGTGCATGTGCCCAAGGGTTATATCTATGCCGCGATGGCCTTTTCTGCGATGGTCGAGGCATTGAATATCTGGACCCGCAACGGGCGCGAGAAGCAACGCGGCACACAAACGACAGGGAACGGGCCGACAAGCACCGGGCCGACAAGCATCGGGCCGACAGGGATCGGGCCGGCAACCACGAACGGCAAAAGCAAATGAGCGTATATTTTCACGAAGAAGACCTGCCTGCCGATGTGCTGGCAGCAGGGCCTGTTGCGGTCGATACCGAAACCATGGGGCTGGTGACACCGCGCGACCGGTTGTGCCTGGTGCAGATTTCCGACGGCAAGGGCCACGAGCATCTGGTGCGTTTTGGCCCGGGCAGCGATTTTGCCGCGCCCAATCTGCGCGCGGTGCTGGCCGATCCTGAACGGTTGAAGCTTTATCATTTCGCCCGGTTCGATCTGGCCGCGATCCAGCATTATCTTGGCGTGATCGCAGCGCCGGTGTTCTGCACCAAGATCGCCTCGCGTCTGATCCGCACCTATACCGATCGCCACGGCCTCAAGGAACTGGTCCGCGAGGTGCTGGGCAAGGAACTGAGCAAGCAGCAGCAATCGAGCGACTGGGGCGCGCCCGAGATCAACGAGGCGCAGCGCGATTACGCCGCCAGCGATGTGCGCTTTCTGCACGCGCTGTATATGGCGATGGACCAGAGGCTGGTGCGCGAGGGGCGGCGCGAGATTGCGCAGGCCTGTTTTGATTTTCTCCCCGCCCGCGCCAATCTGGATCTGGCCGGCTGGCCCGAAATTGATATTTTTGCGCACGCATGATCGCGCGCAATGTCAGTGATCCCGCTCGTGAAAAGGTAGCAGCGCAAGGTTATGACTGAACGCGCCGATCAGATGCGCACCCGTCGGCAGCGGTTTGCCGCCCCCGGCAGCCACCATGACCGGCTCGTCCGGACGTTGGGACTTGTGCTGCCGTCTGCGATCGGCGTGCTGGTCGCGTTTCTTGCGCTCGCCCCGCTGCTCAAGAACACAGAGGTCAGCTTTCTGCTCGACAAGGATCAGGTCGATATTGCGCGCGAACGCATGCGGGTGACCGAGGCGCTGTATCGCGGGCAGGACAGCGAAGGTCGTCCGTTCTCGCTCAAGGCGGGCTCTGCAATCCAGAAAAATTCGCGCTCGCCGGTAGTCCAGTTAAAAGATCTGGCCGCGCGCATCCTGCTGCCCGAAGGTCCCGGTGTGCTGGAGGCGGGGCAGGGCAATTACAACATGGACAGCGAACAGGTATCGATCATCGGTGCTGTGCAGTTCAGTTCGGCCAATGGGTATCGTATGGTAACCCGCGATGTGGATATCGATCTGCCCGAACGGCAGATGGTCAGCCGTGGTGAAGTAACCGGGCGGTTGCCGACTGGCACTTTCCGTGCCGACCGGCTAAAGGCCGATCTTGCCAACCGTACGGTGACGCTGGAAGGTCGCGCGCGGCTGCGCATGACCCAAGGTGGTTTGCCACGGTGATGACCAGAAGCACAGGATTCAGCATGCGGCTTTCATCGA
>JBBQXX010000123.1:0-7817 GCA_038209235.1 Sphingomonadales bacterium
TGGCAGGACTGGTTTAGACACCCATATTCCTACTGCAAAGCAAAGGCTTACGCTACATTCGCCAACCCGAAATCACCCCGCCGGTGAATTATCCGGGCTAGGAAAGATATGTTTCTAGTGGATTTCATGATTTTGACATTCGAAGTGTGACCCGGCCGCAAGCGGGACTCGAATGTCAAAATCAATCCACTAGTGGTCCGGTTCTGACATTTGCATCCCATCCGGCTTGGGCCGGAGCAAATGTCACGATCTTTCAGGATTATTGCAAATCTGGAATATGCGCCGCCTCGCGGTGTGCCTGCCGCCAGCCATAGATACACAAGCCAAGCATCACGACATTGCCGATAGCATCGATCAGGCCCAGCATGTTGAACACCGGTTCGATAAAGGTAAACCACCAGTTGAACGCGAAAAAAGGTAGCAGTGCGATGCCATAAGCCAGAAACGTTGTTGGGGTAAACCGGCTGAACGCAACGAAAAGACCGGCAAGGCAGGCCTGTGCTCCAAAGCAGCCCATCGCAAATCGGGTGAGCGGGTCGCCGGTGTTCCATTTGGGCAAAATGGTTGTATCGATCGCGTGCTGCGGTGCGAGGAGCGCCCAGCCGCCAAGAGTGAAGAACACCGCAGCAAGTCCCCACTGGATTTGGCGCACACTCATGCCCCCGGCTCCCAACCGGGTTCAGCCAACACAAAGCCGCCGAACTCAAATCCCGGTGACACCACGCAACTGACCAAAGCCCAGCCGTGCCGGGCCTGCGCGGCCTGCCAATGGTCCGGCGGGATCACCAGATGCGCGGTCTCACCCTGGCTGAACGCGTTGCCCAGCCGATGGCAATGCACCGGACCGGCGTCACCCGGCGCGGTGCTCAGCTCCAGCGCATGCCCGGCGTGCCAGCACCAAATCTCGGTTGCATCGACCCGGTGCCAGTGGGACCTTTGGCCGTTATCCAGCAAAAACCAGATCAGGGTCTCGCCCGCGCGCCCATCGGCACCCGGCGTGCCGCGCCACGTTTCGCGATACCAGCCGCCTTCGGGATGTGGACTCAGCGCAAGCCGGTCGATCAGGTTTTGCGGAGCGTCGGTCATTCAGGCTGCCTCCATGTCGCGCTTGCTGGCGAGCTGTCCGCCCATTGCACCGGCCATTTCGAAAAGCTTTGCAGGGTCGGACTGGCGCAGTTCGGCGAGCATCAGCTCGGTGCCCTCGGCCACCATGATCTCGGGCTCGCCAGCCGCAATTCCTGTCAGGATGCGCGCGGCGCATGTGGCGGGGTCCATGCCGTTGGCGATGGCGCTGTCGGTCTTGCCGTGCGCGCTGCCATCGCCCGCCAGCGCGTTGGCGGACACCGCGGTGCGGATCGATCCGGGTAGCACCGTGTGCACCTTCAGCCCGTAATGCACCTCGGTTTCGGCACGCAGCGCATCGAGATAGCCGATCAGGCCGTGCTTGGCGGCGCAATAGGCGGTGCGCAGCGGGACCCCCACCCGGCCTGCGACCGATGATATGCCGACGATCAGCCCCGCCTTGCGCTGGGTCATGTGCGGCAGCAGCAACTGGGTCAGCCAGATCGGCGCAAGCAGATCGACCGCGATGATCCGGTCATACACCTCGAGCGCGCTATCCACCGCAAGCGCGCGCTGGCTGATCCCGGCATTGTTGACCAGCCCGTCGACCTGACCGTGCCAGTCTATCGCCTGCGCAACAGCGGCGGGCAGTGCTGACCTGTCGGTGGTCTCGAACGGTAGCACCAGACTGTCAGTGGGCAAGCGATTGGCCACAGCCTGCAACGCCTCGACCCGGCGGCCCGACAGGATGATCGATGCCCCGTGCGCGGCAAAGCCTGCTGCCAGCGCCTCGCCGATGCCCGACGATGCGCCGGTGATCCAGATGACTTTGCCGGTATAATCCATGCGTCCTGCTCCTGTGGTGTTTGGCGGCTTCAATTGGCGAGATCAAAGAGCTTGCCCGGCAAAACGGCAAGCGGTTTCGCATATTGCTCAGGCAAGGGGGAAGGCGGCGTGCAACGTGGCGGCGGCCAGATGCTGGGCACTGCTCCACGCTCTTGCCAGCAGCCGAAAGCGCCAAAAGGATATGGAGGGCAGCAAGATGACCTGATTTAAAACGGCAATCGGCGTCGGGAAATCAGCTTGCGCTGCGCTACAGGCGCGTCCACGACGGTGATCAAATTGCGCCTCAACCGCAGCGTTTTGTTCAAAACGAATAGCACACTTTTAAACCGGTGACTTTCCCGTTTTATACCGGTGTTGACAGTTTGGCATTTTTCCGTCAGCGTAACGCAAATAACCGGAGTAATACCGTGCCCAAAAGCCACCTCGTCCTTACCGCTGCTGCGCTTATCGCCGCGTGCACTCCGGGCTATGTCCATGCCAAGCCCAAGGCCCCCGCCAGTGCGGCTGCGCCTGTTGATCAAACTGCCGCCTGCATAACAGAAAAGGAAGTGGTCGCCGCGCAGAAGGCGTGGGGCGAAGGCATCATCCTGATCGGCAAGACCTATACCGACGGCGGCGATTACAGCGCCGCAGCGGCCAACCACATCGATCAGTTTTATGCCTATGATCTCAGCCTTGTGCTGTTCAAGCCGACCCTCGCATCGGTCGATCAGTTCCGCCTTTCGTTTGATTCCGCATTGTCGTACTTCGTCGGCGGCAATTCTTCCTACCCGGAAGACAAAGGCTTTGCGATCAAGCCGTGGACCGGGGTGCGCTGGAAAAACGTCGGCATTACCAACAATGCCTGCAACATGGCCGTAGCAATGGGCAATTACTTCTTCACTGCGAAGGCTGACGGATCGGAAACCAAGGTCGAATATACTTTCGGCTACATCCGTGATCCGCAGGGTCGGCTGAAGATCGTCGTGCATCAGTCATCGGTTCCCTATAACGCTGGGTGACGGCCGCTATCTGGTTGCGATCCCGTGTCGGTGTGCGGGCTTTCTGGAAGGATCGCGAAGCTCGCGCTCCGGCATCAACACAATGAGTTCCAAGACATTGCGCCTTCTCCCTCTAGCGATCTTTGCCAGCCTTCTGGCCTCGCCAGCCGCCGCAAGCGAAGCCGATTTCAATATCTGGCTGGGCCAGTTCGCCACCATCAATGCCACCGATGAGATCTATGTCAGGGTCGAGGCGCAGGAACGCTTTACCAATGATGCCGACCGGCTGGGTCAGTTGCTGTTGCGCTCGTTGGTGGGATACCGATTGAACAAGGACGTCAATATCGGCGCGGGCTACGCCTACATCCTCACCGATCCGGTCGGCCCGGTCGAGTTGAATGAGCACCGCTTCTACCAGGAACTCAACGTCCGCCTGCTTTCGACCAAAGGCGGCGTCACGTTGGATTCGCGCACCCGGCTGGAACAACGTACATTCGAAGAACGCGAGGATACCGCATGGCGGCTGCGCAATTTCGTTCAGCTGCGCGTGCCCCTCAGTGCAAAAAACAAGTTGGTTGCCTACACCGAGCCGTTCATCGATCTGAACAAAACCAGCGTGCAGCGTGGAGGACTATCGATCTGGCGCAACTTCATCGGGGTATCGGTCCCGCTGGTAAAGGGCATCGAAGTGGTGCCCGGCTATCTCAACCAGCACGTCTTTCGCGATGGTGCCGACCGCTCCGATCACGTCGCCAACGTCAACCTGTTCATGACATTTTAAGCGACAAAGCACCCTGAGGTTTCGAAATATCGTCGGCGACCGGAACGCTATTCGGCGGTTTTTTTACGACAGACATTGATTGCACTTCGCTCGAAGTGGCGCAAAGGCTCACAATGTCTGATTCAGATCGAAGCGGACATTGTGACATCTGGCGATGTTGCGCGATCGCGCCCCCGGGTTCCGACTTTCGCTGGAAAAACGGCTTGTTCATGAGGGGTCGAGCAAAAACCTCAGGGCATTTTCACCTTGGGCTTGGTCGCGAACGGCTTGATACCGAATTCGGGATAGACCTCGCTGGGATAATAAAACACGCCATCCTTGGCGACCATGCGGATCGCCTTGATCGCTTTCAGGTCCTTGGTCGGGTCGCCCTGGATCAGGAAGAAATCGGCGAATTTGCCTTTCTCGATGCTGCCCAATGATTGTTCCTGATCGAGATATTCGGCCATGTCATAGGTTGCGCGGCGCAGGATTTGCGCAGGCGTCATTCCTGCCTTCTGATACAGTTCCAGCTCGCGATGGTAGGTGAAGCTGCCACCCATATCGGTGCCGGGGATCAGGAAGATGCCTGCATCGTGCATCTTTTTGATGGTCGCCGCCACCTTATCGAACGCGCCACGGTAAGCCTTATCATCGGCAGGGTTTTCGACATTCGACCAGGCCTGTCTGGCGCTGCGCTGCACGCCGGTTGGCATGTTGGCCACATAATCGACCATGCCCGGCGAGACGGTGCCATTGCGCGACAGCAACAGCGCCTCGTGGATGGCGAAGGTCGGGTCGATGGTCACCTTCTTTTCGACCATCGCGTTGATCGTGCGGTTGACCTTCTCGCTGTTCAGATCGAGCGAGGGCAGACGCTTCAATGCGGTCAGCCGCAACAGGGTGCGGGTGTCTTCCTTCGGATCGAGCACCCAGCCCAGCATCACCTGATTGATGTGCGTCATCTCGTCATAGCCTGCCGCGATCATCGCATCGGCGTTGGTGAAGGCAGGGACATGACCCATGACATGCAGGCCCAGCGCCTTGGCTTCCTTGACCAGCGCGGGGATCCACTCAGGGTTCATGCTGTTGTAGATCTTGATCGCCTGAAAATCGCGTGCGGCATAGAAGCGCGCCGCATCAATCGCTTCGCGCTCGCTGTTGACCAGCTTGCCGTTGTTCGAGCTGAACGGGCTTTCGCCTTCGATAAAGCCCGATCGCGTGATGCGCGGCCCCGCCAGTACACCGGTGTCGATCCGCTCGATCAGACCTTCCAGCACGTCGATCTCGTTGCCCATGTCGCGCACCGATGTGATCCCGGCCAGGATGTTGAGCATCGCGTCTTCCTGGCCGATATGGCCGTGCATTTCGTACAGTCCAGGAACCAGCGTTCCACCATCACCATCAATGGTGACCTCGCCTTCGGTCGCGGGGCTGCCCACCGGCAGCACGGCCGAGATGTGCCGGCCACTGACGACCACCGATCGGGGTCCGGTCAGCACCATGGCCACCGGATCGAAAATCCGCACGTTGGTGATGCGCACCGGCGCCTTGTAGCTGTTGGCCGCCTTGGCCTGCATCTTGACGAAGCGTTCGGTCGAATATTTGACCGCCAGATCGCGCAAGCGGATGTCTTCGCCTTCAAAGCCCTCGCGAACGAACACCGCGCGCGGGCTGATCGCGGCAAACAGTGCGCCGCTATCATCGAGCAGGAAATAGCCGGGGTCCAGATCATTGCCGGATAGCGCATAGGCTGTGACGGTCATCGCGCCGCCGGTGCCGGTAACCTGAACCTTCTCCAGTTCGGCCAGGCTCAGCGCGCCGCCGGGCAACGCGGGCAGCGAGCGGTCGTCATCGGCGAGCAGCGCGCGTGCATACACGCCAGCGGCCCAGGGGCTGCCCTCCTGCGCGACGTAGATCGCCGCGCCTTTCGGCTTGGCGGTGCCGCTCCCGGTCGAATCGGTCCAGCGCGCGGTGCCGCGCTGCATCGAGAAGCTTTCGTTAATCGCGTTGCCGAAGGTGGAGTTGCCGGTGATTCTCCAACTGACCGGCATGCCTTTGGCATCCAGCTTCAATTCTTCCTTCATCGTCGGGCCGCGGCCGTTGTTCTTGTAGTCGAAATCGATCTTTACGGTATCGCCGGTGCGCACCGTATCGAGATGCCCGACCCGGGTGCCGCCGATGATGACGGTATAATTTTCCGTGCTGTCAGGCGTTTGCGCGTATGCCGCGCCGAACAGCGGCGCGATGGCGAGCGTCAGCGCGATGGAACCGAATTTCAATGTGCCAACCGCCACGGTTAGTCCTTCCCTGCATTTTTATGATGGGCCGGACAGTGCGCGAGGCGAGCGGCGTTGGCAAGCCGGTGGCCAACGAATCCTTATAAAGGGGGGGGACGGGTATCGGTGATGGAGAGCAGGCGCGTTTACGTTTCCATTCGACAAACGCATGCCAGCGCCTCCCTTCAGAATCGATCGGACCACCCCCCTTTAAGGGGGAAATTTGGTTTCAACCGGCGGTGTTGGCCCGCCCTACGTTGAGTTCTGCCATCAAGGCTGCGTGATCTTCTGCCGCAACAGCCAGCACATGATCACGCACTTCGTCAGATCTGCGAGCGATGGTGGCGTTGAACTGATCTTTGCCCTGCGCGCACCGACCGTTGGTCTGGCCTTTGATCAGCTTGGTGGGCACCAGGGTGCGCACCAGATGGCTACCCTGTCCGGCAGGCGGCTGAAGACGCCGCTCGACGGCCACTTCGGCCTGCCATAAGCACCGTGCGGTGCTCGGGCGATTGGGGGTCATGTTGCCGATCTGCCGGAAACTGACCTTTGTGGTGGGTTGATATACAGCCGTCAGCTGGCTGTTTTCGTGCGGGATGATCACCTGATGCTGAAATGCAACCGATTCGGCGGCAGATGCGGGGACAGCCAGTCCTGCAACCGACAGTGCCGAAATGGTGGCGGCCAATTTGATGTTCATTGCATGTCCTTTCCAATGGTTGTGTGCATTGTCGGGATACGTGATGTTCTCGATCGGGTCTGTTCGCGACCGATTTAACCCGGCGTGTGTCCGTATCCGATGGCGGCGATCATCGCGCCAGGCAGGTGTTACGCTGTCTTGCGCCAGAGGACCCCGGTTCACTGCACCAAATTTGGGAGCTTGCTGTTGCGATGTCAATAGCGAGCCAATGCTGCATTATATTGCGCAGCATTTTCAGCGCGACATATCTCAAGCAACGGCGTTCGGGTATGCAGGTTGAACCCTGATCAGGTCGTAATTTGTCTGGCAAAACCAATCAGTTCCGCCTGCAAACCGGGGCTGACGCTCTTGACGTTGGCACAGATCTTGTCGAAAAGAGCGCTGCCGTTGCACCCTTTGCCGTCCTTGAAACCCATCGACCATTCGCCAAACTCGCGTACCGCCACGGTTTTGCGTGACAGTATGACGGGCGCGCGGTGGCGCGGGTCGATGCTGATCCTTGCGTAAGTCGCGGCAACCGCCGCCGATGGCCCTTCAAGCACCTGCAAAAAGCGTTTTCCGTTGAACATCAACAGGCCGGTGACCTGAACAGCGCTGTTGTTGCGCCGCGATATCCTGAGGATATCGTCAAGCGCCACCGACTGGTTCGGTGTCACTGTGCTGATGTACAGCCACTGGTATATCTGAAGCGTTTCGGACATAATCCGATACTGCCTCATACTGGTTAATTGACCGTAAACGCTGCGGCGAACCGATCAGAACATCGGGTCGTTGGCACCTTTGTCTTCACCAGCTTGCGGCAGCGGCGTCACATCGCTGTGGATGCCGCATTCGGTCTTGTCCCAGCCCTTCCAGCGGCCCGAACGCGAGTCTTCGCCCGGTGCGACCTTGCTGGTGCACGGCGCGCAACCGATCGAAGGATAGCCTTCGGACTCCAGCGGGTGGCGCGGCAGGTCGTGCGCCGTGAAATAGGCGTCGAGCACGTCCTTGGTCCAGTTGGCCAGGGGATTGATCTTGAACCGGCCCTGCGCATCGCTGGTATCGATCTCGAAACGCGGCAGCCCTGTGCGGGTCGCCGACTGGAAGCCCTTGCGCCCGGTGATCGAGCCATCATAGCCCAGCAGCGCCCTGGCAAGCGGAAGCACCTTGCGGATTTCGCAGCAGCCATCGGGGTCGTATGACCAGCGCAG